>NZ_CP144555.1:6000000-6300000 GCF_036607905.1 Streptomyces sp. SCSIO 75703 | reverse complement strand
GAGCGGCACAGCCCGAACAGGGCCGCCGCCGCGGGCCGGGGCCGGTCCGCGGCGGCGGCGACGTGGCCGTCGGCCGGGGCGTGGCCGTCGGCGGTCACCGCGATCAGGTCGAGCGGCCGGTCGCCGCGGCCGTCCCGCAGCAGCGCCCTGACCAGGCGGACCAGGGAGCGGATGCCCAGGTCCAGGGCGTCCTCCAGGCCCTCGGGCGAGGTGGTGTCGTCGGCGTCCGTGCCGAGGGCTCCGAGGAAGTAGACCCGTTCGGGGGCGGGGAGGCCGGCGGTCGCCGTGGCCCACGCGCCGTCCCGGTCGAGGCGCAGGACGCGTACGTCGGCGTCGCGGTGGTGGGCGGCGAGGCGGTCGGCGAGACCGTGGTCCCGGGGCGGCGCGACCACCCACACGCACCGGGCGGGCACGGCGCGCGGCGCCTCGCCGGGGGCCGCCTCGCGCCAGACCGGTTCCAGGAGGCGCAGCGGGGCGGGGTCCCGCAACTCCCGGTAGGACAGCCCCTCGACGCTGACACAGGGGCGGCCCGCGGCGTCGACCACGGTGACGTCGCACTCCTGCTCGCCGGTCTGCCGCACGTGGGCCCAGCAGGCCGCCGGGACGGGCCGCAGCAGGCGTACCGCCGCCATGGAGAACGGCACCAGCGGACGCCGCCCCTCCCCTTCCGGCTGGATCGCGGCGACCGCCTGGACCGCCCCGTCCAGCACCCCGGCGGGCAGCCCCGGGCCGCTCTCCTCGTGGGCCAGGGCGACCAGGCCCTCCCGGTCCCCGGCGCGGATGCCGGTGACGGTGCGGAAGCGCGGTCCGTACCGGACGCCCACGCGGTCGAAGCGGGCGTAGTGCTCCGCCACCGACGCCGTGGCGGTGCAGCGGGCCCGTACGGCGTCCAGGTCGGTGCGGTCGTCGGGGCCGGCGCCGGTCCGCAGTCCGCCCCGGCTGAAGGTGCGCGGGGTGCCGTCGTCGTCCGGGCCGCGTACCTCGAAGGCGTATCCGCCGTCGTCGCCGGCCGTGAGGCACACCTCGGCGGTCAGTTCCCGGGTGACGTGGAAGGGGCGCAGCCAGACCGCGCGGGTCACGGTGACCGGCACGTCCCCCAGCAGGTCCAGGACCGCCCGGTGCAGCAGGGCCAGGTGTCCCGCGGCGGGCAGCAACGGCTTGCCGGCGACCGCGTGGTCGCGGACGAGGGACTGTCCGGGCGCCAGGGTGTGGGAGAAGACCTTCTCCCCGGCGACGGGCTCCGGGGCGGCCGGCCCGGGGGCGGGCCCCCCGGGCCGGGACGTGGGGGAAGGGGCGGGAGCGGCGGGGACCCAGTAGCTCTCCTGGGCGAAGGGGTACGTGGGCAGCGGGATCCGGCGGCCGTGGTCCCCGTCTGCGGCCCGCTCCCGGTCGACGCTGCCGCCGTTCACGAACTCCTCGGCCAGCCGTTCCAGTTCGGCGATCCGGCCCGCGCCCGGGAGGGTGGGCGCCGGGCCGCCCGCGCGCCGCCACGCCTCGATCCGCCCGCGCAGGTCGTCCGCGCCCCGGGCGACGAAGGCCGCCCGCACCGGGAAGGCGGACCGCCCCACGGCGAGGGTGTGCGCGATGTCGCGCCATTCGTGGTCCCGGCCGTGCCGTTCCAGCCACGCGGACAGGTCCGACAGCCGGGCCTCCAGCGCCGGGCCGCTCTTGGCGGACACCGGGACCAGCCGGGGCCGGCCCGGCTCCTCCGCCGGACGCGGCGGACCCGGCGGTGCCTCCCGCACCACCACGTGCACATTGGTGCCGCTGAACCCGAAGGAGCTCACCGCCGCGTACCGGGGCGAGCCCGGCTCGGCCGGCCAGTCGCGCAGCGCGTCGCTGACGTAGAACGGGCTCTCCTCGAAGGGGATGTGCCGGTTCGGCGTCCGGAAGTGCGCGGTCGGCGCGAGCCTGCCGTGTTTCACGGACAACAGGGCCTTGAGCAGGCCCGCCACACCGGAGGCGGTGAGGGTGTGGCCGAGGTTGGACTTGACGGAGCCGACCGCGCAGAAGCCCCGGCGCGCGGTGAAGGCCCGGAACGCCTCCGTGAGCGCCTCGATCTCGATGGGGTCGCCGAGCCGCGTGCCGGTGCCGTGGCACTCCACGTAGCCGATCCGGTCGGGGTCGATGCCGAACCGCTCGTAGACGGAGGTCAGCAGCGCGCTCTGCGCGGGGGCGCTGGGCGCCGTGATGCCGCTGGTCCGGCCGTCCTGGTTGGCCCCGGTGGCGGCGATGACGCCGTGGACGTGGTCGCCGTCGCGCAGGGCGCTGTCCAGCCGCTTGAGCAGCACCACGCCGACGCCCTCGCCGGGTACGAAACCGTCGGCGCCGTCGTCGAAGGGGCGGCAGCGTCCGCGCGGCGAGAGCATCCCCGCCTTGCTGGCCAGGACGTGCAGTTCGGGGGTGACCAGGGCGGCCACACCGCCGGCCAGGGCGAGTTCGCCCCGGCCCTCCCGGATCGCCTCACAGGCCAGGTGGACCGCCATGAGGGAGGAGGAGCACGAGGTGTCCACCGCGAGGCTCGCGCCCTTGAGGTTCAGGTGGTACGAGAGCCGCGAGGACAGCACCGCGGGGTGGGTGCCCATGAAGGTGTAGCCCTCGACGGGCACGCCCCGCTGGCGGAGCAGGTGGTGGTAGTCGCCCATCGACGTGCCGACGAAGACCGGGCACTCCAGTCCGTCGAGCGTCCGCTCGCCGTACCCGGCGTCCTCGATCGCCCGCCACGCCTCCATCAGGAACAGCCGCTGCTGGGGGTCCATCAGCCGGGCCTCACGCGGCGAGATGCCGAAGAAGTCGGGGTCGAAGCGGTCGATGCCGTCGAGTACCGACCCCCACTTGCCGTAGGTCTTGCCGGGTGCCGCCGGGTCGGGGTCCCAGTGCGCGCCGACGTCCCAGCGGTGCGGCGGGATCTCGCGGACGGAGTCGCGCCCGGCGGCCAGGTTGGCCCACAGCTCGTCCAGGTCGGCGGCGTCGGCGAAGCGGCCGGACATGCCGATGACGGCGACGTCGTGCGGACCGGCGGGGCCCGCCGGGGCCGCTGTGGGGGCCGGGACGGGCCGGTCGTCCGGGGCCCGCGGGGCCGACCGGAGCGCGGCGCGTGCCGGCTCGGGTGCGGGAGCGGGTGCGGGTGCGGGTGCGGGGGGAGGTGCCGTCGGTCGCGGTGCGGCGGGGGCCCCGTCGGGGTGGGGGCCGCCCGGCCCGCGGTCGCCGGCGGTCCGGCCGGTACCGGTCTTCTCCCCCACGTGCTCCGCCAGCTTGCGCAGGGTCGGGTAGTTGAAGAAGTCGGTGGGGCGGAGGTCGGTGTCCAGTTCCCGGTTGATCCGCTCGACGATCTCCACGGCGAGCACGGAGTCGACGCCGAAGTCGGAGTGCGGCACGTCGGGCTGGAACTCCTCGGCGGGCACCTCCAGCACGGTCGCCATCGCCCCGGCCACCACGGCGCGCACGGACGCGGGGTCCGGCCCCTCGGCGGGCGCCAGGCGCTCCGCCGCCGGCACGGTCACACTCACCTGAACCGGGACCGGGGCCGGGGCCGCGGCCGGAACCGCGACCGAGGCGGGACTCGGAGTCGGCGTGGGAGGCGGAGTCGGCGCGGGTGCCCGGGAGCCGGGCGTCCGGGAATCGGGCGTCCGGGAATCGGGCGTCCCGTGTGCGGGCGGGGTTCCCGGGTCGTCCTCGGCCGGTTCGGGCACCCAGTACCGCTCCCGGGCGAAGGGGTAGCCGGGCAGTGGCACGCGCCGGGCGTCGTGCCGGTCCTCGGGGACGCCCGCCGCGTCGAGGCCGGCCGCCCACAGCCGGGCGAGCCGGTCCAGGTCGCCGGCCCGCCGCAGGGACGCGAGGAAGGACGCGCCCTCCTGCCCGTCGAGGAGTTCGGCGAGGAGCCCGCCCTGTCCGCCGGCGGAGCCCCGGTACACCGCCGGGGGCTCCTCGCCCTGCGCGAACTCCTCCAGCAGGGCGGCGAGTTCCCCCACGTCGGTGACGACGAGGGCGAGCCGCTCGCTCTGCGGCTCGCGGCCGGCGGCGAGGGTGAACGCGATGTCCCGCAGCCGGTGCGGCGCCCGTGCCTCCCCTTCCGGGCCCCCCGGGCCGTCCGGTTGGGCGGCGAGATCGCGGAGCCGGTGGTGCCCGGCCGGCACGGGCGCGGTGGCCGACGCGCCGGGGGCGGCGCGGAGGCGGTCGCCGAGTGCGGCCAGGGTCACCGGGTCGAAGCCCAGGCTCTCCAGGTCCTCGTCCGGGTCGACGCTGTCCACGGGGACGCCGAGGACGTCGGCCACGGCGGAGAGCAGACCCGTCGGCGGCGTGGCCCCGGTGAGCGGGGCGGCCGGGGCGCGGCGCGGGCGGACCGCCTCGGCCAGGCTGCCGGCCAGGACCCGGAGCTGGGCTTCGGTCCGGGCCGAGAGCACGACGAGCGCGGCGTCCCGCGGCGCCTCCGGCGAGCCGGCCGGGGCCGCCGCGGGCGGGGGGACGTACTCCTGGAGGACGACGTGGGCGTTGGAGCCGCCCGCGCCGAAGGAGCTGACGGCGGCCAGGCGCGGCAGGTCGCGTCCGCCGGTACGGCGGGCCGGCCAGGGCGCGTGGACGCGCTGGACGCGGAAGGGACCCGCGCCGAAGTCGACGTGTGGGTTGGGCGGGTCGGCGTGCAAGGAGGGCACCAGGGCGCGGTGCCGGAACTGGAGGAGCACCTTGGTGAGCGCGGCGATCCCGGCGGCGGACTCCAGGTGGCCGATGTTGGACTTCACCGAGCCGATGGGGATGGGCTCCGTGTCCGTGCCGTCGGGCGCGGCGCTCCGGAAGGCCCGGCCGAGCCCGGCGATCTCGATCGGGTCGCCGAGGGCGGTGCCGGTGCCGTGCGCCTCGACGTACCCGATGTCGCCCGGTGCGACGCCGGAGCGGCGCAGCGCCTCGCCGATCACCTCGGCCTGGGCGGCGGGGGTGGGCACGGTGAAGCCGTTGCTGCGCCCGCCGTGGTTGACGGCCGTGCCGCGGATGACCGCGTGGACGTGGTCGCCGTCGGCCTCGGCCCGGCTCAGCGGCTTCACCAGCAGGGCGCCGACGCCCTCGCCGGGCACGTAGCCGTCGCCGCCCTCGCCGAAGCTGCGGCAGCGGCCGTCGCTCGACGCGAAGCGGGACTGGGCGAGTTGGAGGTAGCGGTTGGGGTGCAGGATGGCGTTGACCCCGCCGACCAGGGCGGCGTCGCAGTCGCCGAGGCGGATGCCGGCGCAGGCCAGGTGCAGTGCGGTCAGCGAGGCCGAGCACATGGTGTCCAGGGCGACGCTGGGTCCGGTGAGGCCGAGCGCGTGGGAGACCCGGTTGGCGACGGACGCCGAGAGGGAGCCCGGCACGAAACCGCGGCTCTGGAGGGCGGGATCGGCGCCGTAGAGCTGGTACTGGGCGTACATGACGCCGACGTAGACGCCGATCCGCCGGCCGCCGGGCGCGGAGCGGGCGTGTCCGGCGTCCTCCAGGGCGTGCCACGCGGCTTGGAGGAAGAGCCGCTCCTGGGGGTCCATCATCCGGGCCTCACGGGGCGGGATGGCGAAGAAGAGCGGGTCGAAGCGGTCGACGTCGTCGAGGAAGCCGCCCCACTTGGCGTAGGTGGTGCCGGGGCGGTCCGCGTCCGGGGCGAAGTAGCGGCCGTGGTCCCAGCGGGAGCGGGGCACCTCGGTGACGCAGTCCCGGCCCTCGCGCAGGTTGTGCCAGAACTCGTCCAGGGTGCCGGCCATCGGGTACCGCCCGCTGACACCGACGATGGCCAGCGGCTCGTCCCGCACGGCAAACGCCGGGGCGGTGACCGGGCAGGACGCCGGGGCGGGCCCCGTGGTGGTGGGGGCGGGCGCCGGGGTGGCGGGCGCGGGCCGGGGTGCCGGTGCCGCCGGCGCGAAGTGGGCGGCCACCCGCGCCGGATGGGTCTCGGCGAGGTGGCGGCAGAGGTCGGCCAGGCACCGGTGTTCGAAGAAGAGGGTCTTGGACAGGGGGCCGAAGACGTCCTCCAGGGCGCGGGTGACGTTCATGACCATCACGGATTCGAGCCCGTACCGCTCGAACGGGGTCCGCGGGTCCAGCCGGGACACCGGCGTCTTCAGCTCGTCCGCGACCAGCCGGGTGAGCCGGTCGAGCAGCCCGCGTTCGGCCGCGGCTCCCGGCCCGGCGGGGCGGGGAGCGTCCTGCGCCGCGGGTTCCGGCTCGGGTGTCCCGGCAGGCCCGTCGGCCACCGGTCCGAGGGCGCGGAGGATGGCCGGGCGGCGGCCGTGGAAGACGGCGGCCCGGGTACGGTCGCCGCCGAGCAGGGTGACGAAGTGCCGCAGGCCCGCGTCGAGGGGCAGCGGCACCCAGCCGAGGTTCTCCTCGATCCACCGCTTGGCCCGCTCGTCGACGTCCATGCCGCCCGCCTCCCAGAGCGGCCAGGCGACGGAGAGGGTGGCTCCCGCGCGCTCGCCGGCGCGGCGGCGCTCCTCCCGCCAGTCGGCGAAGGCGTCGAGGTAGGCGTTGGCGAACGCGTAGTCCGTCTGTCCGGCGACGCCCGTCACGCCGCTCGCGGAGGAGAAGAGCGCGAAGAAGTCGAGCGGGTCCCGGCGCGTGGCCCGGTCGAGGTGGTGGGCGCCCCAGACCTTGGGGGCGAGGACCGCGTCCGTGTCGCCGCGCGTCTTGGCGGCGACGAGTCCGTCGCGCAGGACCCCGGCGAGGTGCAGGACGCCGTCCAGCCGGCCGTACCGGGTCCGTGCCGCCTCGGCCAGGTGGCGGGCGCCGTCCTCGGTGGCGCAGTCGGCGGCCACGTACACGGCCCGGCCCCCGGCCTCCTCCAGCTCGCGCAGGAACGCCTCGGCGTCCGCGTCGAGCGGGGAGCGCCCGGCCAGGACGAGGCGGGCCCGCCGGTGCCGGGCGAGGTGGAGCGCGAGGGGGCGGCCGAGTCCGCCGAGCGCGCCGGTCATCAGGTACACGCCGTCGGTGCGCAGCCGGGGTGCGGCGGCCGGCGCGGGGCCGGCGGCCTCGGTGAGCCGGCGGGCCCGCCGGGTGCCGTCGGCGTCGTAGCGGATCTCCTGGCCGCCGGGCACGGGTGCGGTGAGTTCGGCGGCGATCCGCCGGACGTCCTCGGGGCGGGGGCCGTCGTCGGCGGGGCACCCGGGCAGGGTGAGCGTGGTGAAGGCGTAGGCGGGGTGCTCGGCGGCGACGGACCGGCAGAAGCCGCCCAGGGCGGCGGCGGCCGGTGCGCCGGCCGGGGCCAGGGAGACCAGGCGTACGGACGCGCCGGGGACCCTGCGGGCCAGGGCGGTGGTGAGCGCGCGCAGGGTGTGGAAGCCCCGCTCCAGGTCCCCGTCGGTCACGGCGGCTGCGGTGGCGGACGGCGCGGGGGTCCGGGCGTGGAGGACGGCGTCGTACGGCGGCCGGGAGGGGCCGGGCTCGGCGAGGGCGTCCAGGAGCCGCGTGTGGTGGTCGGTGTCGGCGGGGTCGAGGACGAAGCGGTCCTCGCCGTCCCGGCGGAACCCCTCCCCCGGCAGCAGCCGTACGAGCCGTGTCCCGGGGCCCAGTTCGGCACCGAGCGCGTCGGGGAGGGCGTCGTCGTCGGCGAGGACGAGGAGGGTGCGCGGTGGCCGTCCGGGGGCGGGCGGCGGGGCCGGCGCCCACCTCGGGTGGAGGGTGACGACCTGGTGGCCGCCGTCGGCCACGGGGCGGACGACGAGCCCGTCGACCCGGGCCGTGATCCGGCCGTCGTCGGCGGCGAGGACGAGGTCGACGACCTGGGGGCGGCCCTGTCCGTCGGTGGCCCCGGGCCGCACGCGGACGTGCGCCCAGCACCCCTGGCCCGCCGCCCCGCCCGGCCCGGCGCCCGCGATCCGCACCCGGGCCGCGGCGAACGGCACCCGGGCCCCGCCGGGGGCGTCCGGGTCGTCGAGGGCGACCAGCGCCTGGAACGCCCCGTCGAGCAGCGCCGGGTGGAGCCGGTAGCCGTCGGCGGGGTGTGCCGGGTCCCCGGCCGCGTCCGGCCGCAGGCGGGCCAGCGCCTCCCCGGCACCGGCGCGCACGGACTCCAGCACCCGCAGGAGGGGCCCGTAGCGCAGTCCGCGCCGGTCGAAGCGCTCGTAGCAGGCGGCGCCGTCGAGAACGGTCTCGCAGGCCGCGGTGACCGCCGCCACGTCGAGGGTGCCGAGCCCGGCCTCCGCGCCCGCGTCCAGGACCCGGCCCCGGACGTGCGCCGGACCGCCGCAGTCCGCCGCCGGGCCCGTGTGCGCCGGGTCGGCCGTGGTGACGGTGAAGTCCGCCGTGCCCGCCTCGCGGGACACGAGGGTCACGTGGAGCACGGTCTCGCCGCCGGGCTCCACCGCGACCGGCGCCTCCCACACGACGTCGTCGAGCGCCGGGGCGTCGAGGCCGGACCGGACGGCCGCCGCGAGCACCATCTCCACGAAGGCGGCGGCCGGGAGCAGGGCCCGTCCGGCCACGAGGTGGTCCCGGACCCACGGGGAGGCCGGGTCGAAGCGGGTGGTGAACCGCTGGCGGCCGAAGACGGAGGTGTTGCGGCCCAGCAGCGGGTGCCCGGTCGTGGTCCGGGCCCCTTCGCCGGCCGCGCCGGAGTGCCCGGTGGTGGTCCCGGCCCCCGGGGGCGGCGCGGCGTCGGTGAGGTCCGGCCAGTGGCGTTCGGGCAGGAACGGGTAGCCGGGCAGGCCCGCCCTGGGCGGGGCCGGGGTGTCCAGGGGGCTCCAGTCGACGGGTTCGCCGCGCACCCAGCGGCGGGCGGCGCCGTCGAGCCCGTCGGCGCGCGCCGGTACCGGCTCCGTCCCGGCCGCCACCGGGGCGGCGGTGCCGAGGACGAGGCCGTCGCCGGTTCCGTGGCCGGCGAAGTCGCGGAGGCGGGCGACGAGTTCGCCGGTGCCGCGGACCACGAGGGCGAGCCGGTGCGCGAACGCCTCGCGGCCCTGACGCAGGGTGTGGGCCGCGCCGGCCAGCCACGCCCGGTCCTCGTCCGGGCCCGCGGCCCGGCGTGCCGTGTGGTCGGCGAGCGCGGCGGCCTGGGCGCGCAGGCGTTCCGCGTCGGGAGCCGAGAGCACGACGAGGTGCGGCCCCCCGAGCGCGCCGGGCGGTACGGGCCGCGGAGCCGGGGGCTCCTCGACGACGAGGTGCGCGTTGGCGCCGCCCGCGCCGAAGGAGCTGATGCCGGCCAGGCGGGGCAAGGGGGCGCCCGTGTCGTCGAGCAGCGCGGGCCAGTCCTCCAGGGTGCGCTGCAGGCGCAGCCCGGCCGCGTCGAAGTCGATGTGCGGGTTGACCGGCTCCGCGTGCAGTGAGGGCACCAGGCGGCGGTGCCGGAACTGGAGGATCACCTTGGCGAGGCCCGCGATGCCCGCGGCGCCCTCCAGGTGGCCGATGTTCGACTTCACCGAGCCGATCGCGCACGGCGGCCGGCCCTCCGGGCGCGGGCCGAGCGCGCGGGCGAGCGCCCTGATCTCGATCGGGTCGCCGAGGGACGTGCCGGTGCCGTGCGCCTCGACGTAACCGAGGTCCCGGGGCGCGATCCCGGCCCGCCGGCACGCCTCCGCGACGAGGCGGGCCTGCTCGGCCGGGTTGGGCACGGTGTAGCCGTTGGTCCTCCCGCCGTGGGCGAGGGCGCTGCCCCGGATCACGGCGTGGACCCGGTCCCCGTCCGCGAGGGCATCGTCCAGGCGCTTGAGGACGACGGCGCCGACGCCCTCGCCGGGCACGTAGCCGTCCCCGCCCTCCCCGAAGCTGCGGCAGCGCCCGTCGCTGGAGGCGTACCGCCCCTGGCTGAGGTCGATGTGCTTGGCGGGGTGCAGGGTCAGGTTCACGCCGCCCGCGACGGCCGCCTGGAGGTCGCCGCGCGCCAGGGCCTCGCAGGCCAGGTGGATCGCGGTGAGCGAGGAGGAGCACATGGTGTCCACGGCCATGCTGGGGCCGCGGAGGTCGAAGAAGTACGAGAGGCGGTTGGCGAGGGAGGCGTAGGAGGAGCCGAGGTGCAGCGGGTTGCCGCGCACCGCCTGTTCGGCCTGGAGCAGTTGGTACTGGGAGTACATGACGCCGACGTAGACGCCGACGGCCGTCCCGGCGAGGCGGTCCCGGGTCAGGCCGCCGTCCTCCAGGGCGTGCCAGACCTCCTGGAGGAGGAGCCGTTCCTGCGGGTCCATCCGTTCGGCCTCGCGGGGCGAGAGGTGGAAGAACCCGGCGTCGAAGGTGTCGACGCCGTCCAGGAAGCCGCCCCACTTGGTGTAGCTCTTGCCGGGGACGCCGAAGCGGGGGTCGAAGTGGCGGGCGTGGTCCCAGCGGTCCGGGGGGATCTCGGTGACGCTGTCCCGGCCGTCGCGCAGGTTCTCCCAGAAGACGTCCAGGTTCTCGGCCTGCGGGAACCGGGCGCTGATGCCGACGACGGCGATCCGGGTGTCCCCGGTGGCGCGGGCGCGTACGGGCCCCGGCGCGAGGTCCGCCGAGCGCGCGGGGGGCGCCTGCGGTGGGGCCGCCGACGGGGCGGGGGCCGTGCCCGTGCGCGTGCCGGTGCCTCCGCCGCCCGGGGCGCCGGCACGGGCGTCGGGCCCCGTCGGCGGGAGGAGCGCGGCGACGGCCTCCGGGTGGGTGGCCGTCAGATGCCCGGCGAGGGCGCTCACGGTCCGGTGCTCGAAGAGCAGGGTCGCCGGGAGCGCGCCGAAGCGGTGCTCCAAAGCGCGGACCACGTTGAGCGCCATCACGGAGTCGAAGCCGTAGCGGTCCAGCGAGGCGTCGGCCTCGACCGTGTCCACGGGGACGCGCGCCTCGTCGGCGACCAGTCCGCGCAGCCACTCCACCAGGTGGGCGGCCGGCTCCGTGCCGGGTGCCGCCGGTGCGGGGGTGGCCGGGGCGGTGCGGGCCGAGGTCAGCAGGCGTGCGGCCTCCTCCACGCCGATGGCGCCGGAACGGATGCCGCTCAGCAGGGCCTTGCGGCCCGTCGGGTCATTCTGCAAGGAGGGCCTCCAGGGCCGATTCGGCCTCGCTCTCGCCGATCTCCCCGTCCCGGAACCGGCGGAGCAGTTCCGTCAGATCGCCGGCGGGAGACGCGGCGGCGCCGGCGTCGGGCATCTTGATCGTCAGTCGTTCGAGCGAGAGCAGCGGACGGCCCTCCTCGTCCAGGAGCCGGATGTCGAAGGTGGGGAGGGCGGGGGGAGAGCCGGGGCCGGACGGTGCCGGGTGGGCCACCGCGTGGACCAGCACGGACGGGGGCAGGGCCCGGTCGGGCGGGACCAGCGCGCCGAGCGCGACGGGCAGCAGCGGCCGGGACGGCGCCAGGGCGCGCAGGGACGGCATGGCGGCCAGCACCTGGAGTGCCCCGTCGGCGAGGGAGGGGTGCAGCCGGTAGTCGGCACGGGTGCCCTCCAGACCGGCGGGGAGGGTGAGCCGGGCGAGGACCTGGTCGTCGCCGGTCCGCAGGTCGCGGACGCAGGCGAGGGCGGGACCGTGGCGCAGTCCCATGCCGGACAGGAAGCGGTAGTGGTCGGCGACCGGCACGGACCGGGGGCAGGAGCGGCGCAGGGCCGGGAGGTCGGCGCGTGGGACGTCCTCGCCGGGGCCGCGGGGCTCCAGCGTGCCCCGGGCGTGCGCGGTGTCGCCGGAGCGGATCTCGAAGCGCGTGGCGGCGCCGTCGGGTTCCAGGCGCACCGTCACCCGCAGGGGGGCGCCGTCGGCCACCAGGGGGCGCAGCCAGCGCAGGCGGGTCACCGCGTCGGCGCGGACTCCGCAGAGCCGGGCGGCCTGCAGGGCGAGTTCGGGGCCGAGCACGCCGGGCAGGGTGGGCCGGTCCTCGACCCGGTGGTCGGTCAGGTAGAACTCGGTGCCGCTCAGTTCGGCCTCCCACACCTCGGGTCCGGTGCCGGCCGGGCCGACGCGTGCGAGGCGGGGGGCGGCGTCGGTGTCGGCCGCGTAGACGGTGTCCCGTTCCGTGAACCAGTACCGGTGCCGGTCGAAGGGGTAGGTGGGCAGCGGTGTCCGGCGGACGGTCCCCTCCGGCCAGAGCGCCCGCCAGTCCACGTCCTGGCCGGCCAGGTACCGGGCGGCGGCCCCGGCCAGGACCGGGTCGTCGGTGTCCGGTACGGCGCCGGAGGCCCCCGCGGCGTCGTCGGCACCGGCGGCGCGCAGGCGGGCGGTCAGCTCCGCCCGGTCGCGCACCACGAACACGGCCCGTTCCCGGAAGTGGTCGCGGTGCAGTTGGAGGGTGGCGGCGACCTCGGTGAGGGAGACGGCGGCGCCCTCGCCCTCCAGCCAGTCCGCCAGTTGGGCACGGCGGGCGGCGAGCGCGCCGGGCGTCCGCGCGGAGAGCGGGACGGCGACCCGCGTCCGCTCCGCCAAAGGCGCCGGACGGTCCGCCGGCGGCTCCTCGAGCACCAGGTGGGCGTTGGTCCCGCTGAAGCCGAAGCTGCTGACCGCGGCCCGGCGGGGCGCGCCGTCCCGGCCGGGCCAGGGGGACAGCTCGGTGACGACGCGGAAGGGCGTGTCGGGGAAGTCGATGAGGCGGTTGGGGGTCCGGTAGTTGGCCGACGGGGGCAGCCGGTCGTGGCGGAAGGCGAGCAGCACCTTGATGATCCCGGCGATGCCCGCGGCGGCGGCCGTGTGCCCGATGTTGGCCTTGACCGATCCGATCGGGCAGAACGCCTTGCGGTCGGTGTGGTGGGCGAAGGCGTTGGCCAGTGCCTCGATCTCGACGGGGTCGCCGAGCCGGGTGCCGGTGCCGTGGGCCTCCACGTAGCCGAGGGTCTCGGGGCTGATGCCGGCCCGTTCCCAGGCGGCCAGTTCGACGGCGGTCTGGGCGGCGCCGCTGGGCGCGGTGATGCCGTTGGTGCGGCCGTCCTGGTTGATCGCCGAGCCCTTGACGACGCCGTGGACGTGGTCGCCGTCGCGCAGCGCGGCCCGCAGCGGTTTGAGGACCAGCGCGCCGACGCCCTCGCCGGGCCCGAAGCCGTCGGCGGAGTCGTCGAAGGTCTTGCAGACGCCGTCCGGCGCCAGCATCGTGCCGTTGCTGGCGACGACGAAGTAGTCCGGGGCGAGCGTGAGGAAGACGCCGCCGGCCAGGGCCGTCTCGCACTCGCCGGAGAGCAGGCTGCGGCACGCGAGGTGCACGGCGACCAGCGAGGACGAGCAGGCGGTGTTCACGGCGAGGCTCGGCCCCTTGAGGTTGAGGAAGTAGGAGATCCGCGCCGCCAGCACGGACGCCTCGTTGCCCCAGAAGGACTGGGCCTCCTTGAGGACGCCCGCCCTGTTCATCCGGGTGAGGTACTCGCTCGGGCCGACCCCGACGAAGACGCCGCAGGGCCGCCCCTCCAGCGCGCCCGACGGGTACCCGGCGTCCTCCAGGGCCCGCCACGCCTCCTCCAGGAACAGCCTCTGCTGCGGGTCGGTCTGCGCGGCCTCCTTGCCGGACATGGCGAAGAACGGCGCGTCGAAGGCGTCCACGTCGTCGAGGAAGGCGCCCCGCGAGCAGTACGTGGTGTCCAGGCGGGCGGGGTCGGGGTCGTGGTAGCGCTCGGCGGGCCACCGGGAGGGGGGCACCTCGCCGGCCGCGCACACGCCGCGGGCGAGGTTGTCCCACAGTTCGGCGAGGGTGGCGGCGCCGGGGTACCGGCCGGACATGCCGATCACGGCGATGTCGTCGTCCCGGGCGGGACCGGGGGCGGGGGCCGTGGCGCCCGGGGAGGTGCGGCGGGCGCGGGGGCCGGGCCCGGCATCCCGCTCCGGGGTCTCGCGCTCCGGGGTCTCCCGCTCCGGGGTCTCCCGCTCCGGGGTCCCGCGCTCCGGCCGGGCGGTCCCGTGCGCCGCCGTGGCGTCGGGGTCGGGGACGGTGACGACGACGCGGCCGATGGTGCCGCGCTCCGCCTTCCGGGCGTACGCCTCGGTGACGCGGTCGAACGGCACCACGTGCGCCACGTGCGGCCGGACCGTACCGGCCGCCAGGTGCTCCGCCATCGTCTCCAGGCACGGGACCCGCCGCTCGGGATGGCGCAGGAAGTACTTCTTCGTGTTGAAGCTGTGGAAGCTCTGGTTGTCGATCATCCGGGACAGGTCGAGGCCGCCGGCCGCCTGCAGGCCGAAGACCGCGATCTCGACGTACCGCCCGTCCGGGGCGAGCAGGTCGAGCCCTTCCTGTGTCGCCCCGTTCCCGAGGGTGTTGACGACGACGTCGGCCCCGGCTCCCCCGGTCCGGCGGCGCACCTCCTCGACGACGTCGTACCGCTCGTGGTCGATGGGGTCGGTCACGCCCATCCCGGCGAGGTGGGCGACCTTGCGCGGGCCGCCGGCGGTGGCGATGACCTCCGCGCCGGCGGCCCGCGCGAGCTGCACGGCCACCAGCCCGTTGGTGCCGGTGGCGGCCCGGATCAGGACCCGGTCGCCGGCCCGCACGCCGGCCCGCTCGAACGCGAGCCACATGGCGAGGAAGGCCACGGGCATGCCGCACGCCTCCTCGTGGGTGAGGCGGGCCGGCTTGTGCACCACGAAGGTCTCGTCGGTGAGGACGACGGACGCCTGACCGCCCATCTCGGGCCGGGTGAGCGCGATGACCTCGTCGCCGGGCCGCACGCGCCGCACGCCGGGCCCCACCCGGCGGACGACGCCGGAGACCTCCACGCCGGGGGTGAAGGGGAAGTCCGGCATCATCGGGTAGAGGCCCTTGGCCGCGAGGAAGTCGGAGAAGTTGACGGGGAACGCCCGTACCGCCACCTCGACCTCCCCGGGTCCCGGGGCGACAGGCTCGACCGGCACGACGGCCAGGTCCGCCGGGCTGCCGGGCCGTTCGAACCGGACCGCGCGGAAACCGCCGCCGGCCACCGCGCCCGGCGCGGCCGTCCCCGGGGGTTCCGGGGGTCCCGGGGGTCCCGGGTGGTCGCCCCCCGGGACACGGTCCTGCGGGGCCGTCGTCACCCCGGCCGGTGCCGCTTCGGCCGGTACCGCCCCGGCCGGTGCCGGGCGCAGTCGCTCCTCGACGGCGCCCGGATGCCGTTCGGCGACGAAGGCGGCGAGGTCCCTCACCGTGGGGTGGTCGAAGACGGCGATCGTCTTGAGGACGATGCCCAGTTCGCGGTTGATCCGGTTGATCAGCTCGACGCCCACGATGGAGTCCACCCCGTACGAGGACAGGGGCCGGCCGGGCTCCAGTTCGGCGGCGGCCATGCCCAGCGCCTCGGCGGCGAACGCCGTGATCAGCCCGGCCACCCGCCCGGCCGCGTCGAAGGCGCCGGACGCCTCCGCGGCCGGGGGCAGGGCGGGCGCGGTCACGGGGCCGGGGCCCGCGCCGGCGGTCCCCGGTACGGTCACCGGGCCGCGCCCCGCGTCCGGGGTGTCCGGCGCGCCCACCGGCCCGGGGCACGTGCCGGCGGCGTCCGGCACGGCCGTGATCACCCGTTGCGACAGCGGGCCCGCCGTGTCCGCCTCGCCCCGCACCTCGACCGCGGTGAAGCCGGTCCACGCGAGCCGTCGCCGCCACATCTCCTCGTCGAGCAGCGGTGAGCAGGGCAGGCGCCGCTCGGGTTCGGTGTGCGCCCACCAGCCGTCCAGGAGCCCGAAGGTGACGGTGTGGAAGCCGAGCATCCGGGTGACCTCGGTGAGCAGCAGCCGTCCGGACGGGCGGAGCAGGGCGCGTGCCCGGCCGAGGGCGCCGTCCAGGTCGGCCACCGCGTGCAGCACGTTGGCCGCGATCACCACGTCGTGGCCGCCCGCCTCGAAGCCCTGTGCCTCGGCGGGGCGGGCGATGTCGAGGGTCCGGAACGTCATCCGGACGCCGGACCGGCCGGGCAGGCGCTGTCCGGCCTCGCGCAGGAAGCGCACCGACACGTCGGTGTAGTCGTAGTCGGCCTCGATGCCGGCCGTGTGCAGGGCGTCCACCACCTCGGTGGTGGTGGCTCCGGTGCCCGCGCCGATCTCCAGGACGCGGGGGCGCCGGCCCGGGGTGCCGGTCGCGCGGAGGTGGTCGACGACGTGCGCGGCGAGCAGCCGGTTGCAGTGGTCGACCAGGGGGCTGCCCCGGTAGACGGGCGCCACCCGCTCGCCGGAACCGTCCGGGAAGAGCACCTCGGTCGGGGAGAGCGCGCCGGTGAGCACCCGCGGCAGGCCGTCCAGGCAGGCGCCGACGAGGTCGAGGCGGGCGCCCAGTTCGGGGTGGGCGGACCTCAGCGCGGCGGCCCGCCCGGCCCTGGCCCGGCTCCCGCCGGTACCGGCGGGAGCCGCGAGGTCTGCGGTACCGGCGGCGGCCCGCGCGGGCCGGAGGCCCGCCGGGTCCGGGACGCGGGCCGTGGCCCGGACCCGGTCGCCGTCCCGTACCGCGTGGCCGCCACGGACCAGTACCTCCACGAGCCCGTCGACCAGCCGCCGGTGCCGGGGCGGGGCGCCGAGCGCGCGGGCCGGCTCCGTCACGTGGTGCTCCTGTCCGGGGCGCCGCAGCAGCCCGGCCTCCCCGAACAGGCCGCGCACCTCGCCGGCGATGAACTCCTCCAGCGCCCGCTCCGCGGCGAGGTGCCGGGCCGCGCCGGTCATCAGGTCGGCGGGGCGGGGCACGGTAGCGGCCGGGGCGGCACGGTCGTCGCGCACGCCGATGCCGTGCAGGACGTGGTCGTCCGCGTCGAGGGCGACGATCTGCCGTCGGCCGGAGGCGAGGACGCGTTCCAGCGCGGCCATGCCGTCGGCCGGTTCGATGGGCCGGAACCCGCGCGCCCGCAGTGCCTCGCGGTAGCGGGGCGCGGCCACGGCGCCGACCTCGCCCCAGACGCCCCAGTTGACGACCTGGACGGGGTGGGCGGCCCGGCCGGCGAGTTCCCGGGCGTGCGCGTCCTGGGCGGTGGAGGCGGCAGCGTAGTTTCCCTGGCCCGCCGAGCCGGTGAAGGACTGTACGGAGGACAGGAAGAGCAGGAAGTCGAGCGGTTCGTCGGCGAAGAGTTCGCCGAGGACCTCGCTGCCCCGGGCCTTGGGGGCGTAGACGGCGTGGAACGCCTCGGCGTGCATGCGCTCCACGAGGGAGTCCCGCAGCACCATCGCCGCGTGGAAGACGCCGTGGCAGGCGCCGAACCGGGCCCGGCCCGCCTCCACCGCGTTCCGCAGGGCGGCCGGGTCGGTGACGTCGGCGGGGACGTAGAGGGCCTGGCCGCCGAGTTCCGCGACGCGGGCCACGAGACGGTCGGTGTCCGGGCCGGGGGCGGCCCGGCCGATGAGCACCAGCCGGGCGGCGGCGGACTTCGCCAGGTGCTCCGCGAGGGTGCCGCCGATGCCGCCGGTGCCGCCGACGATGAGGTAGGTGCCGCCCTGCCGGTACACGGGCCGGCCGGGGGCGGGCAGCGGCACCGGGCGCAGCCGCTTCACGAAACGGCGTCCGGCGCGCAGCGCGACCTCCTCGCCGGCGCGCTGGGCGGGCTCCGCGAGGAGGGCGTCCACGGTCCCGTCGGGCAGGCCGGTCCCGGGGGCGGGGGGCGCCGCGAGGTCGACGCAGCCGACGTCCAGGTGCGGGTACTCCTTGGCGAGGGTCTTGCAGAGGCCGCCGAGTCCCGCGGCGCGGGGGTTGCCGGTACGGGTGCCGTCCACGTCGTGGACGCCGGCGGTGACGACCCTCAGCGACCGCAGCGCCGGCGTCCGGTCCGTGTCCGACAGGGCCTTGACGAGGCGGAAGAACATGTCGACCGGGTCGGCCGGGTCGTCCGCCGGGTGCCGGGAGGGCGGTCCGGTGAGGTACCAGACGTGCCGGAACTCCCCCACGCGGGCGAGGAGTTCGCGCAGTGCGGTGTCGTCGCGGGCATCCACCTCCCAGGCGCCGTCCGCGAGAAGGCGGGTCGGGGTGCCGGGGGCCCCGAGCCGGACACCGCGCACGGACGGGGCCCGGGAGGACAGTGCGCGGTCCAGGCCCAGACAGTCGGCCGTGTGGACGAGGAGGGTCCCGTCCTCCGGTGCCCGGGGCGCCCGCGTGCCGTCGGGCAGGGGCTGTTCGCTCCAGTGGGGCTCGTGGAAGAAGCGGTCGAAGCGCGGCGCGTCGTGGGACGCGGGCCTGGTGTCCCCGGTGTGCCGCTCGCGGACGGTGACGCCCCGCAGCACGGCGTACCGGCGCCCGGTCTCGTCGAGCACGCTCACGTCGGTCCGCCCGTCGGGGGTCCGGCGCACGTGGACGTGTCCCGTGCCCGGCAGCGGCTCCCCCAGGTCGGCGGAGTCCAGGGCGAACGGCAGCCGCGTCGGGCCCCCGCCGTCCGGGCCGGCCAGACCGAAGGCGCCGACGGCCTGGAGGGCGGCGTCCAGCACCGTGGGGTGGAAGCCCGGATCGCCGGGCACGGAGCCCGCCTCCGCCGTGTCGTACGCGGCGAGGACGTCGCTCTCGCCCACCCGGACCTCGCGCAGGCCCCGGAAGAGCGGCCCGTACTCCAGGCCGGCAGCGGCGAACCTCTCGTACACCTCGTGCCCGTCGAGCCGTGTGCCGCAGCGCCGCCGCAGCGCCGCCAGGCCGGCCGGCGTTCCGTCGGCGCCGGACGGGCCGGGCCGCTCCTCCCAGGTGCCCCGGGAGCAGGTGACGGGCGGCGCGTCCGTGCCGGACGACGCGACCACCTCGTACTCGACGCGGCCGTCCTTCTCGCGGAGCCGCACCTCCGCCTCCCGGAACCGGCCCGGCCCGACGTCCAGAGGCCGCAGCCAGACGGCCCCGACGAGCCGGAAGGCGCCCGTGCGACGGGTGCGGAGCGCCGTGTGGGCGAGGGCGAGGTGCGCCACGCCGGGCAGGACCGGCCGGCCGTGCACCAGGTGCTCGGCGACCAGGCGGTCCGAGGCGTCCAGCCGCACGCGCAGGGTCCAGGTCCGCTCGCGGCCGGCGGCGCCGGGGACCCAGTACCGGGTGCGGGCGAACGGGTGCGGCGGCAGGGAGAGCCGGCGGGGCGGTTCGCCCGGGTACAGCCGCTCCCAGGCGACGTCCGCGCCCTCGGTCCAGCACCGTGCCACGGTCCGCGGGTCCTCCCGGTCCGGGTCCGGGAGCGGGGCGGCGGGCGTCTCGGCGTCCCCTGCGGTGACACCGTGCCAGGTCCGCCCGTCCCGGGCCCCGCCGCGGGCGAAGGCCGTGAGGGAGGCGGCGAGGTCACGGGCGTCGTCGCAGACCACGGCGAGCCGGTGCTCCCGCCGTTCGCGCCCCAGTTGGAGGGTGTACGCGAGAGCGCGCAGGTCGACGGGGGCGGCGGGGCGCGCGGGGGCGAGGCGGCCGACGATGTCCTTCACGGACGACGCCGCCGACGGCTCCGCTCCCCCGCCGGCCGGTCCGTACCGGTCCGCGATCCACTCGCGCAGGGTGCCGAAGGCGACCGGCCCGAGGCCGAGGTCGCCCAGCGGCTCGTCGGCCGGCACCTCCTGCGGGAGCACGCCGAGGGCGTCGGCGACGAGGGCGGTCAGCTCCGGCTCGGCCCCGTCGGCGCCGGAGCCGGCCCCCGCGTCGGCGGCGGCACCGCAGGCGCCGGGACCGGCCGTGCCGCCGGCCACCGCCGAGGCCATCCGTCCGGCGTACTCGCGCAGTTGCTCGCCGGTGCGCGCCGACAGCACGAACACCCGCTCCGGGCTCCGGCCGGGCGGCGTGACCCGCGGGGTGTGCGGGAGGTGTTCCTCCAGCAGGACGTGTCCGTTGGTGCCGCCGAAGCCGAAGGAGCTGACCGCGGCGCGGCGGGGCAGTTCCCGCCCGTCGGGACCGGTGCGCCGCGGCCAGGGCTCGGTCGTCCGGGGGATGCGCAGCGGGCCGCCCCGGAGCTGGATGTGCGGGTTCGGCTCGCGGATGTGAGGGCTGCCGGGCAGCTTGCCGTGCTTCATGGCCAGGATGGCCTTCACCACTCCGGCCATGCCCGCGGCGGCCTCCAGGTGGCCGATGACCGGCTTGACGGAGCCGATCGCCGTGCACGGTTCGGTGAGCCGGGGCAGCCCGGCGCGGTCGCGCAGTTCCCGGAACGCCTTCTTGAGCCCGTTGATCTCGATCGGGTCGCCGAGCGCGGTCCCGGTGCCGTGCATCTCGACGTATCCGACGGTCTCCGGGTCGACGCCGGCCTCCTCGAAGGCGTCGACGATCAGGGAGGACTGGGCGTTCGGGTTGGGGGTGGTGAGGGTGTTGACCCGGCCGCCGTGGTTGACGGCGCTGCCGCGGATGACGGCGTGCACGTGGTCCCCGTCGCGTTCGGCGGCGGACAGCGGCTTGAGGAGCAGGGCGGCGACGCCCTCGCCGCGCACGTACCCGTCGGCGGCGGCGTCGAAGGTCTTGCAGCGCCCGTCGGGGCTGAGCATCCCGGCCCGGGAGAAGGAGACGTAGATCGTCGGGGAGAGCAGCAGGTTGACCCCGCCGACGAGGGCGGCGTCGCAGCTTCCGGCGCGCAGCGACTCGACCGCCGTCCGCAGCGCGACCAGGGAGCTGGAACAGGCCGTGTCGATGGGGAGGCTGGGGCCGCTCAGGTTCATCAGGTACGAGACGCGGTTGGCCAGGATGGCGTGGAACAGCCCCGTGGTGGTGTACGCCTCGGTCGGTACGCCCGCCTCGCGCAGCAGGTCGTAGTACTCGTGCGTGGCCACGCCGACGAAGAGACCGGTGCGGCCGGCCGCGAGGTCGCAGGGCCGGTAGCCGGCCTCCTCGACGGCCCGGTGGGCGGTCTGGAGGAAGAGCCGCTGCTGCGGGTCCATCAGTTCGGCCTCGCGCGGCGAGACGCCGAAGAACCGGGCGTCGAAGGTGTCGACCTCGGGGAGGAAGCCGCCCCACTTGCTGACCGTGGTGCCCTCCCGCCGCCCGGTCGGGTCGTAGTGGTCGCGCCAGTCCCAGCGGTCGGCGGGGATCTCGGAGATCAGCTCGTCACCGGCCTCGATGTGCCGCCAGTAGGCGTCGAGGTCGGGGCAGCCGGGCATCTCGGCGTGCATGCCGACGATGGCGACCGGCTCGGGACCCGCGGGGGCGGGCTCCGGGGGGAGGGCGGCGGGGGCGGCTTCCCGGACGACGGCCGTCGCGGACGGGGCGGGACGACCGTAAGAGGACGACGGCGCGGGGTGGGCGGGAGAGGCGGCCGGTGCGGGGTGGGCGGCAGAGGCGGCCGGCGCGGGGTGGGCGGTGGCGGCCGGGGCCTGGACGTGGCGGCCGATCTCGTCGGGGAAGGTCTCCAGGAAGTGGTCGGTGAGGTCGTCGACCGTCGTGTACTCGAAGAAGGTGGCCGGGGTGATGTCCAGGCCGAGCCGTTCGTTGAGCCGGTTGGCGAAGCGGCTGAAGGTGAGCGAGTCGAAGCCGTAGTCGCCGATCGCGGCGGCCGGGTCGATGCGCGCCGGGTCGAGTTTGACGATGGCCGCGGCCTCGTCGGTCAGGACGGCGCGCAGGGCCGTCCGCGATGCCGGTGCCGGATGGTTCACCGTGTCCTCCCCCTGGTCGGCGGGGTGCCCGCCCTCGGCGGGCCCGCCGTCCCCTTCCTCCCCGAGCCGCCGGCCCGTGTCCCCGGGGGGCTCCGTGCCGAGCAGCGCCGCCACCTTGGCGCCGTCCCCGCCGACGAACAGGACGGGACCGGGCGGCCCGTCGAGCACGGCGTCGAGCGCGGCCAGCGCCGGCTCCGTCTCCAGCGGCTCCAGTCCGAGGTGGGCGCGCAGCCAGGCCCGCACCTCGTCGTCGACGGTCATCCCGCCGTGTCGCCACAGTGGCCAGTTCACCGCGGTGGTGTGTCCCCGGCGCGCTCCTTGCCGGCACTGTTCGTCGCGCCACCGGGCGAACGCGTCGAGGAAGCCGTTGGCGTAGGCGTATCCGGCCTGTCCGGCGCTGCCGAGCGGGGCGGCGACCGAGGAGAACAGGCAGAAGGCGTCGAGGGGCTGTCCCCGGGTGGCGGCGTCCAGGTGGACGGCGCCCCACAGTTTGGGCGCGAGCACCTCGCGGAGCCGCTCCGGGTCCTGGTGGACCAGGTAGCCGTCGCGCAGCACCCCGGCGCAGTGGAAGACGCCGTGCACCTCGCCGAAGACCCGCTCCGCCGCGCGCACCGCGTCGGCGGCGCCCTCGGGCCGGGAGGTGTCGGCGCGTACGTAGTGGGCCTCGCCGCCGTCCTCGGCGATCCGGGCGAGGAGCGCGTCGACACGCTCGTCGTGGGGCGAGCGTCCGGCGAGGACCAGGCGGGCACCGTGCCGGCCGGCGAGCCGGCGGGCCACCAGGGAGCCGATGCCGCCCGCGCCGCCGGTGACGAGATGGACGCCCCGGGGGCGGAGCACGGCCCCGCCGCCGGTCGGTGGTGTGCCGTGGGCGGTCCAGGTCCGCACGGTCCGCCGGCCGTCCCGGTGCCGGATGTCGGTGAACCGCCCGGTGATGCTGTGCAGTTCGGCGGCCAGCGTGCGCGCGGCGGTGGTGTCCTCGGCCAGGCCGGCCAGTTCGGCGGCGGGCAGTTCGACGAGGGCGGTGGAGAAGCGGGCGCTCTCCCGGGCGAGGGTGCGCAGGAGACCGCCGAGCGCCGCGTAGCCGGGCTGTTCCCCGCCGGTCCCCGGGTACGCGCACACCAGCCGGACCGGGCTGTGATCGCCGGACCGCAGCACGGCGCGCACCAGGTGGAACAGGGGCAGCAGCCCGTCGTCGAGTTGCCCCCGTACCGCCTCGGCGGCGCCGGTGAACGCGGTCGCGGGCAGGGCGTGGACGATGCCGAGCCCGGCCTCCCGGCCGCGCGCCCCGCCCGCCGGCCCGAGTCCGGCCGCCTCCGCCACCAGGCACTCGACGTCACCGGCGTGGTCCGGGCGCAGGGTGACGGTGTGCCGGCCGCCGCCCTCGGCCGCCCGGTGGAACGCGGCCCCCGGGGTGACCACGACGCTCGCCCCCGTGGCGCCCCCGGACGCGACGGCCGAGGCGAGGGCGTGTCCCGCGGCCGGGGAGGGCGCGAGGACGAGAACCCGGCCGAACGACCGGTCCCCGTCCGCCGGGGGTCCGCTCGGCGTCCAGACCGGGCGGAAGAAGGTCCCGGCCGGCCGGCCGTGCGCGGGCGGGTCTTCGGGAGCGGGGACGGCCGGGCGCCGGGGCCGCAGCCAGAAGTCGCGGACCGTCAGGAGGACCCGGCCGTGTTCGTCGCAGAGCCGCACCTCGATCTTCTTCCCGGCCTCCGTCCACGCGCGGACGACGACATGGGCGTACCCGCGGCGCGGGGTGCCGTGGGCCGCGTCGAGGGACCCGATGGTGAACGGCAGGTGCAGCCGCCCGCGCCCCTCACGCCGCTCGATGAGCCACAGCGACGCCTGGAGCGCCGAGTCCAGCATCGCGGGATGCAGGACGAAGCGGTCCGCGCCGTTCTCGGCGGCCTCGGGCAGCCGGAGTTCCGTCAGCGCCTCGTCCTCGCTCCACCACACCCGGCGCACCCCCTGGTAGGAGTCCCCCAGGCCGAGGCCGAGACCGTGCACGAGGGCGTAGAACTCCGCGGCGCCGGCCCGGTGTCCGCACCGGTCCCGGACGGCGTCGAGGTCGACGGTCCGCTCGTCGTCGGCGGGTTCGGGGGCGGCGGTGTCGGCCCTGCCCCGCCCGTGCACCCGGCGTCCGCCGTCGCCGTCGACGCTGTACACCTCGTACGACCAGCCGTCGGCGCCCGGTTCCAGGCCCAGGTGGAAACGGGCGGGGGCCGGGACGGTCAACGCGTGCGCCCAGACGTTGTTCCGCAGGCGCACGGCGGGCCGCCCCCGCAGGCGGGTCGCCTCCCTGACCATCTCCAGGTACCCCACGGCGGGGAAGACCGGCACACCGTCGACCCGGTGGTCGTCGAGGAAGAGCTCCTCGCCGGTGAGGTCGGTGAACGTGCCGCCGTCGGCCTCCGAGACACCGGTCACGAAGGGGTGCCCGGCCGGGCCCGGGTGGGCGGCCGGCGCGTCCTGGCCGGCGGCCGGGCGGTCCGCCTCCACGTGGCCCTCGGGAGGAGCCGGGCCGTCGCCGGCCCCGGGGGCGTCCCCCCGTACGGTCTCGGGCAGCCAGTGCCGTTCCCGGGCGAACGGGTACGCGGGCAGGTCCACGTGGCGCAGCGGCTCCGGGTGGAGCCGCGCCCACGGGACGTCCGCGCCGGCCACCCAGCACTCCGCCAGCCGGGCCGGGTCGCGGGAGGCCAGGGCGTCGGCCACCGCCTCCCGCGCCTCCCGGCGCTCGTGCGCCGTGCGCCCGGCCGAGGTCCAGCAGCGGTCGGCCGGCTGCCGGCCCCCGGCCACCTCGGCCAGGCGCCGGGCGAGTTCGCGCGGGTCAAAGGCGAGCAGCGCGACCCGCTCGGGCAGCGGCTCCCGGCGGATCCGGAGCTGGTGGGCGACCTCGGAGAGGCGTACGTCGGCGGGCGGGTCGGCGAGGTGCCGTGCCAGGTTGGCGCAGTGCTCGCGGAGCCGCTCGGGGTCCTTGGCGGAGACGACGATCAGGTGCTCGCCGTCCGGGGCGCCGCGCGGTGCCCGGGGGCCCCGGTACTCCTCGACGATCACGTGGGCGTTGGCCCCGCCCGCGCCGAAGGAGCTGATGCCGGCCCGGCGGGGCAGCTCGCGGCCGTCGGCACCGGTCTTCCGGTGCCAGGGCGAGACCTCCCGCTGGAGGCGGAAGGGCGTGCCGGCCAGGTCCAGCCGCGGGTTCTCCCGTTCGGCGTGGAGGGAGGGCACGAGGGTGCCGTGGCGCAGTTGCAGCAGCACCTTGGTCAGCCCGGCGATGCCCGCGGCGGACTCCAGGTGACCGATGTTGGTCTTGACCGATCCCAGGGCGCAGCCGTCGCCCTCCGCCGCTCCGTGGGCCGGCACGTCCTGGAACGCCTGGGCGAGTCCGGCGATCTCGACGGGGTCGCCGAGCGCGGTGCCGGTGCCGTGCGCCTCGACGTACCCGACCGCGTCGGGTGCCACCCCGGCGTCGCGCAGCGCGGCCCGGACCAACTCGGCCTGGGCGCGCGGGTTGGGCACGGTGAAACCGCTGGTGCGGCCCCCGTGGTTGACGGAGGTGCCGCGGATCAGGCCGAGGACGCGGTCGCCGTCCGCGAGGGCGCGGCGCAGCGGCTTGAGGAGCAGCGCGCCCGCGCCCTCGCCGGGCACGAACCCGTCGGCGGCCTCGCCGAAGGCGTGGCAGCGTCCGGTGGGCGACAGCATCCGCATCTGGCAGAGCCAGCGGTACTTGGCGGGGTGCAGGTAGAGGTTGACGCCGCCGACGAGGGCCATGTCGCACTCGCCCCGGGCCAGGCTCACGCGGGCCAGGTGGACGGCGTGCAGGGAGGAGGCGCAGGCGGTGTCGACAGGCATGCTCGGGCCGTGCAGGTCGAGCCGGTGGGAGACGCGGTTGGCGACGGACCACGGGGTGGAGGTGGGGATGACCGGATCGTCGGCGTTCCACCGTCCGGGGCCCCACAGCAGGTACGTCTGCGTGGTGACGCCCGCGAACACCCCGACCCGGCGCTGCGCGGGGTCGTCGGGGTCGCCGAGGCGGTGCGGCGGGTATCCGGCGTCCTCGAAGGCGGACCAGGCGACCTCCAGGAAGATGCGCTCCTGTGGGTCCATCACCTCGGCCTCGCGCGGTGAGACGTGGAAGAACAGCGGGTCGAAGCGGTCGACGCCGTCGAGGAACCCGCCCGAGGGGCAGTAGATGCCGCTGTCACCCGGCAGGTCCCCGGTGGCCGGCAGTCCCCAGTCGCGGCGCCGGTCGGGCGGGATGGCGGTGACGCAGTCGCGTCCGGCGGCGAGGTTCCGCCAGAAGGCGTCCAGGTCGGGGGCCAGGGGATAGCGGCCGGCCATGCCGATCACGGCGATGGCGTCCGGATCCGCCGCTTCCGCCTCCCCGTCGGCCCGCGCGGCCGGGTCCGCCGTCGCCGTGACGACGTGGCGCGGCGCGGGGACGGCACCGTCGGGGACCGGGGCCGCCGCTCCCCCGTCGCCCCTCCGCGGAGCGTCGTCTCGCCCCGTCTCCGTCTCGCCGGCGGACCACGCGGCCAGTTCCGCCGGCCGGTGCGCGGCGATCCGTTCCGCGGCCTGCGCCAGGGTGCGGCACTCGAAGAGCAGCGTCTGCGGCACGGGCCCCAGGTCCCGCTCCACGCAGGCGTTGAACTGGGTGACCCGGATCGAGTCGATGCCGTACTCGTCGAATCCGAGGTCCGGGTCCACCTGGTCCGGTGCGACGCCCAGCAGGTCGGCGAAGACGCCGGTGAGGTACCGCACCGCCCGCTCCCGTGGCTCTCCCGGCCCGGCTTCGGCGGGGTGCTTCCCGGCCGGCCCCGGTTCCTCCCGCCCGCCGCGGAGCAGCCGGGCGGCGCCCTCGGCGGTGGCGTGGACGAAGGCCCGGTGCCCGGCGGGACCCGCCAGGACCCGGTCGAGGGCGGCCAGCCCGGTCCGTTCCGGCAGCGGGAACACCCCGCGGTCCGGCCGGAAGACACCCCCGTTCCCGTCGGCGACGGTCATGCCGCCGCCCTCCCACAGGGGCCAGCCGACGGCCACCGTCCGGCCGGAGCGCAGCCCCCGGCCGCGCAGGCGTTCCCGCTGGTCCGCGAAGGCGTCCAGAAAGGCGTTGGCGGCGGCGTAGCCGGTCTGCCCGGTGTTGCCGCAGACGGCGACCACGGAGGAGAACAGGACGAAGAAGTCCAGCGGGTCGTCCCGGGTGGCCCGGTCCAGGTGCGCCGCGCCGAGCACCTTGGGCCGGAACACCTCGCGGACGTCGTCCAGGCCCTTGCCGGCGAGCAGACCGTCCCGGAGCACGCCCGCCGCGTGCAGCACCCCGTCGATCCGGCCCCACCGCGCGCGCACCCGGGCCGCCACCGCGTCCGCCTGCTCCGGGTCGGCCACGTCGGCGCGGAGGTGGACCGCCCGGGGGTCGTCCCCGCCGAGGAGCCCGGCCAGGGCGGCCGACGGCTCCCCCGGCAGCGCGGACCGGCCGACCAGCGCCACCCGGACGCCCTCGGTCCGCAGCAGGTGCCCGGCCGTGATCCGGCCGAGCCCGCCCGCGCCGCCGCTGATCAGGTACACCCCGCCCGGCCGGACGCCCGGGTACGCGACCGGGCCGCCCTCGGCCTCCTCGTACCGCGCCACGCGGCGCACGCCGCCCGCGACCCGGACCGTGTCGTCCTCGCCGCCCCACTCGGCCGCCGCGCGCCGCCACACGTCCGGGTCGGCCGGTCCGCCGTCCACGGTGAGCGTGCGCAGCCGCACCCGGGACGTCTCCCGGCGCAGGGCGCGGGCGAACCCGCCGAGCGCCGCCGTCTCCGTCTCCCCCTCCTCGGCTGCGGCGGTGCCCGCCGGACGGAGGCAGACGATCTCGGTCCGGCCGTCCTCGCGGGCGGAAGCGGCGGTCTTGGCCAGCAGGAACGCGCCGTACACCGTCTCGCCGAGCCGTTCGTCGAGGTCCGCGCCGGGCCGGGGTGCCACCAGGTGCACGATCCGGGAGGGCGGCTCGCCCTCCGCGGCCAGGGCGGCGAACAGCCGCCTCCAGTCGTCCTCCTCGGTGGCCCGCACCGTCCGGGCGCCGGTGGCCTCGTCCCGTCCGTACGCCGTGCCGAGCCGGACCCAGCGCGGCCTGTCCCCGGGCAGTCCCTCGCGGACGGCCTCCCGCGACTCCTCGTGGTGGCGCTCCGGTACCACGATCAGCACGGGTCCACGGGCCGGGGGCCGCCCCCCGGGCGGCGGTGCGTCCAGCAGGCGCCGGGACACCTCCCGGAGCGCGACGCCGTCCCGCCGTACCGGAAGGTCACGGTCCGCCCCGGACGCCTCCGGTCCCCCCGTACGCGGCGGGGCCTCCGCGGTGTCCGGCGCCCGCTCCAGGCGGTGTTCGCTGCGCACGAACTCGGTCGTCGGCAGGGACAGCACCCGGCCCGGCGCCCCGGTGCGGGTGCGCCGCCAGTCGATGCCGACGCCGCGCAGCCACAGTTCCAGCAGCGGACCGGCGAGCGAGTCGGCCATCGCCCCGGGCCCGTCGACGACGACCTCGGCGGCGGACGCCACCGCCCCGACGGCGAGGACCGCCTCCGCCGCGTCCCCCGGCGCGTCCGCCGCCGGGGCGGCGGCCCAGGACCGCAACTCCCCGACTCCGGTGGACGGCGCGGAACGCGACCGCAGCAGCGGGCAGCCGTCCCCCTCCACGGGAATCCGTCCGAGGCGCCCCCGGGCCCGCTCGGCGACGGCCGCCGGCGCGGTGCCGTCCCCGAGGACCAGGGCGACGGCGTCCTCGCGGGTCAGGACGTCGAGGGCCAGCAGGTCCAGGATCTCCCGTGCCTCGGCGTTGCCCGTCTCCCGTTCCCGTTCGATGCCCCACTTCCGGTGCACCAGGTCGAGCGCGTTCTGCACGGCGAGCACCCGGAGGAGGGCCGTCTGCCCGGCGGGGTCCCGGGCCGCGCGGCGCCACCCGTCACCGTCGGCCGGCAGCCGCGTGCCGTCCCCGCCGCGCTCGGCCGACAGGCGGTCCCACTCGCGGAGATGGCCCCGGAAGGTGTGCTGGCCGTCGGCGAGCCGCGCCGCCCGCCCGTACAGCGCCGCCGCCTCGTCCGCCCCGACCCGCAGCCCCTCCCGGAGCGCGGTGAGGTACTCCGCGTCCAGCCGGTACGGCGGCAGGACGCGGCCGGTGGCCGGCTCCGCGAACGCGATCCGCGGCGCCCGCATCGGCGCCGGGCCCCCGGGCTCCTCCCCCCGGGCGAGCGCGGCGGCGTCCCCGACGTCCAGCGCCCCGACCGCCGCGAGCGCGGGCCACACGCCCGCGCCCCGCCCGGTCACCGTGCCGGGCGCGAAACCGGCGTCCAGCAGCGCACACACCGTCAGGTGGGTGAAGAGGAAGGTGTGGTCCGGGCTCCCGCCACCCCGGCGCAGCTCCCGCAGCGCCGCCGCGCTCTTCGGGGAGTGGGCGCGCAGCCCGGCCACGGCGTCGGCGTACAGCGGTGAGGCGAGGAGCCGGGCCAGACCGCGCCGGGGCGGGACGGCGAGCGGCCCGACGACGAGGCGCCAGGGACCGGGGACGGCGGCCGGGGCCGGGGGCGCCGACGTCAGCAGCGCGGCGATGTCCGCGCTGTCGGAGACCAGCCCGCCGAAGCGGTACGGGAAGTGCTCCCGGCCGGCCGCGAGGGTGCGGCAGACGTCCGCGACCGGCTGCCCGGTCCGGCCGCCGCCCGCCGCGTCCTCGCGCCAGCGGGCGAGCAGCAGTCCCAGGGAGCGGGGGCTGCGGGCGGAGAGGAGGAACGGGTGCCGGACCCGTTCCGGACGCCGGCCGCGGCCCGGCGGCGCGGGCGGCGCACCGGCCGCGCCGCCGCCCGGCTCCGTGTACTCCTCGACCACGACGTGCGCGTTCACCCCGCCCATGCCGAAGGAACTGACGCCGGCGCGCAGCGGCCGTCCCTCCCGGTGCGGCCGCCAGGGGACGCTCCGCCGGGTCACCTCGAACGGGCCGTCCGCCCAGCGGATCAGCGGGTTGAGGTCGCGGATGTGCAGGCTCGGCGGGACGGTCCGGGCGCGCATCATCATCAGGACCTTGACGAGCCCGGCGACGCCCGCGGCGGCCTCCAGGTGCCCGATGTTGGGCTTGACCGAGCCGATGCGGCACCAGCCGGTGTCCGGTGACGCGGGCGCGTAGACGCGGTGCAGCGCCTCGACCTCGATCGGGTCGCCGAGCGAGGTGCCGGTGCCGTGCGCCTCCACGTAGGTGACCGTGCGCGGATCCCAGCCGGCGCGGGCGAGCGCGGCCGAGACGACCTCCCGCTGCGCGTCCACGCTGGGGGCGGTGATCGTGCCGCCGCGGCCGACGTGGTTGACGGCGCTGCCCGCGAGGACGCCGTAGACGTGGTTGCCGTCCCGCACGGCGTCCGCCAGCGGGCGCAGCAGCACCATGGCGACGCCGTCGCCCGGTACGTAGCCGTCGGCGTCGTGCGAGAAGGTCTTGCACAGGCCCTCGGGGCTGAGCATGCGCGCCTTGGAGAACGTGAGGTACTTCCACGGGTGCAGGTTGAGGCTGACGCCGCCGGCCAGGACGTAGTCGGCCTCGCCGTCGAGCAGGGCGCGCATCCCCGCGTGGAGGGCCACGAGCGAGGAGGCGCAGGCGGCGTCGACGGAGACGCTGGCGCCGCGCAGGCCGAGGGTGTGGGAGACGCGGTTGGCGAGCAGGCCGTCGTAACCGCCGAGGCCCGAGTGGCCCTCCACCGGGGCGCCGTCCCGGCCCGCCTCCTGGAGGTGGTCGCGGGCCATGACGCCGACGTACACGGCGGTCCGGGCGCGGCTCAGTTCGGCGAGGGGGATCGCGGCGTCCTCGACGCAGTGCCAGGTCTCCTCCAGGACCAGCCGCTGCTGGGGGTCCATCAGCGCGGCGTCGCGCGGGGAGAGCCGGAAGAAGGCGTGGTCGAAGGCGTACGGGTGGTCCAGCAGGCCGCACCACTTGCTCACGGAGGTGTCCGGCGAGGACGGGTCGGGCGAGTAGTGGCGGGCGGTGTCCCAGCGGTCGGCGGTGATCTCGCGGACCGAGCAGAGGCCGGCGTCGAGGTTGGCCCAGTAGGCGCGGTGGTCGCGGGCGCCGGGCAGCCGGCAGCCGATGCCGACCACGGCGATCCGTCCGGCGGTGCCCTCGGCGGTGTCCCGGCGGTGCCGGGCCGTGCCGGTCACCGGCGGGCCTCCGCCGCGTGGGCGTCGCTCAGGTGGCGGGCGGTGGCCTCCATGAGGAGCACGCCGATCTCGTCGACGTGCCGGGCGCGCCAGTCCTCCAGCCCGGTGCCCTTGACCCACTGGTTGAAGGCGCCGAGCGCGGGCCCGCAGTGGACCTGGAAGTCGACGCGGCTGTCGGCCGAACCGGCCATGGCGGCCCGCTGGCTGTGCCCGAAGTACCAGCGGAAGACCAGCGCCATCCGGTGCTTGGGGTTCCGTTCGGCCTTCTCGAGCTCCGCGGGGTCCCGTTCCGCGAAGAACTCCCGGGTCTCGCGCCACACGTCGGCCAGCGGCCTGCGGAAGTAGCGCTGTTCCATCAGCGCCCGGGTCTCCGGGTCGATCTCCTCCAGCGACCCGTGGCGCCGGTACAGCTCGTGGAGTTTCCTGGCGCGCGCCGGGAAGAACACGCCGCGTTTGAGCACCTGCACCTGGGCGCCGAGTTCGAACATGTCGCCGGCCGGCGCGTAGTCGGTGTCCTGGACGTCGATCTGCTGGAGCATGTCCTTGGCCAGGTCGCTCATGTCGGCCTCGACGGTGCACTGGTTGATCGACCCGGTGAGGACGAAATCGGCGCCGAGCAGGAAGGCCGCCGCCGCCGCCTCGGGGGTGCCGATGCCTCCGGCCGCGCCGACGCGGACCCGGTCCGGGTAGCCGAACCCGCCCGTGATCCGGTCGCGCAGCCGCTGCATGGCGGGGAGCAGCACGAGGAGGTTGCCCCGGTCGGTGTGGCCGCCCGAGTCCGCCTCGACGCAGAGGTCGTCGGCCATGGGGACCTGGGAGGCGAGCGCGGCCTGTTCGGCGGTGACCAGGCCCTCCTGTTCGAGGAGGCCGACCAGTCGCTGGGGTGGGGGGCTGAGGAAGCTCTCGGCGACCTCCGGGCGGGAGACCTTGGCGATGAGGCGGTGGGTGATGCGGACCTCTCCGTCGGGTCCCTTGGACAGCCCGCTCAGCCGGTAGTGGACGAGCGCGCGGGTGACCTTCATGAAGGCGGACGCCTCCACGGTGCGGATGCCGCGGGAGAGGAGGAGGCCGACGGTGTCGTCCTCGACGGCGGGCAGGGTCGGGTTGTGGACCAGGTTCACGCCGAAGGGGGCGCCGGGGCCGAGTGCGGCGGTGATGCGGTCGATGGCCGAGGCGATGCGGGCCCGTTCCAGTCCGCCGCTGCCGAAGAAGGCGAGGAGTCCGGCGCGGGCGGCGCGGATGACCAGGTCCTCGGAGGCGATGCCGCGGTACATGGAGCCGCACGCGTACGCGTACCGGGTGCCGTAGGCCGTGCGGAACGCCTCGCTGCCGAGGCTGCGCGCGTCCGGGGCGGCGTCGGCCGGCCGGTGGCCGGGTTCCGCCCGGCCGGTGCCGGTGCGGGTGGGCCGGGTGGCCCGCGCGGTGGTGGTCGCCGGGCGCGGGGCGGGGCTCCGGCGGATGCGGTCGACGAGCCGGGTGAGCACGGTGCCGGGCCCGGTCTCCTCGAAGTCGGTGACGCCCTGTGCCAGGAGGTGCCGGACGCTCTGTTCCCAGCGGACGGGCCGGACCAGTTGCTCGGCGAGCGCGTGGCGCAGGCCCTCGGGGGTGTGGGGGCGGCCGGTGACGTTGGCGATGACGGGGACGGCCGGCGGGGCGAAGGCCGTCGCGGCGAGGAACGCCTCGAATTCCCCGCGGACCGGTTCCATGGCGCGGGAGTGGAAGGCGCCGCTCACCTTGAGCGGGAGGAAATTCCTGGCGCCGGCCCGCAGGAAGGCGTCCCGGGCCCCGTGGACGCGTTCTCTCGGTCCGGAGAGGATCAGTTGGCCGGGGGAGTTGTGATTGGCGATGTCGACGTCGGTGAGGCCGTTTTCCGTGAGCACCGTACGGACCTTCTCGTCGTCGAGTCCGATGACGGCGGCCATGCCCCCGTCACGGATCTTGCCCATCAGCCGGCCGCGTTCCCTGACGAGGCGGAGTCCGGTGAGGAAGTCGAAGGCGCCCGCGGCGAAGAGCGCGGTGTATTCGCCGAGGCTGTGCCCGGCGAAGAAGTGGGCACCGTGCCAGCCGCCGCCGGCCCGGTCCAGGTGGGAGAGGGCGCAGACGGTGTACAGGGCGGGCTGGGTGAATTCGGTGGAGTCGAGCCGGCGGTCCGGGTCCTCCCGGCAGAGTTCGGCCACGGAATAGCCCAGTACCTCGTCGGCGCCGGCGACCAGTTCCGGGAAGCGGGGGAACAGGGCGGCGCCCATTCCGCGGGACTGCGAACCCTGGCCGGGAAAGATGATTGCCTTCATGCGCTCTCGCTCTCCACGGTGTGCCGGTTTTCCTGCCGCTGGACGTCGGGGGCGCCGGGCGACCTCCCGCAGGCGTTCCAGGCTCTGTCCTTCGCGGGCGAACGGGTCGACGAGTGCGAGGGAGGCCGACCGGGATCCCGGCGCGAAGTTCCGGGTGGCGAAGTTGGCCATCGTGGCGGACGGCCCGAGGTCCAGGTAGAGCGAGGCGCGGCCCTGGTTCTCCAGGTGTCCGACGGCTCTCCGGAAGTCGATCGGTTCCCTGACCATGCGCCAGAAGTGGTCGACGCGCACGTCGTCGAGGGCGGTCCCGGCGGCGCAGGAGACGAAGGGCACGTCGGGCGGGCGGACCCGGAGTCCGGCCAGGGCCCGGCGGTAGGGCTCGGCCGCCACGTCCATGAGCCGGGAGTGGAAGGCGTAGGTCACGGGCAGCCGTTGGCAGAGCCGGCCGTCGGCCCGCAGCCGGGCCTCGAACCGCGCGACCTCGTCCGGTTCCCCGGTGAGGACGAAGTGCCGGTCGAAGTTGACCGCGGCGAGTTCGAGGTCACCGGTGAGCCGCTGGTCCAGCGGTCCGTCCTCGCCACGCGCCCGGTACGTGCGGATGTCGTCGAGGACGGCGATCATGCCGCCCGGCGGACAGTGCCGGTCCACCAGGCGGACCTGCTCGGCGAGGGAACGCGCCAGTTCCTCGACGTCCAGGACGCCGGCGGCCGCCGCGGCGGCGAACTCCCCCAGGCTCGCGCCCAGGACGTGATCGGGCCGGACGCCCTCCGCGCGGAGCGTCTCGACCAGGGCCAGTTCCACCATGAGGATGGCCGGATGCGTGTACGCCAGCGTGTCGAAGGGGTGGGCCGCGGTGCGGTCCTCCCGGTAGATCTCGTTCAGTACCCCCGGTAATCCGGCATCGCCGAAGACGGTGTCCAATGACCGCATCGTGCGCGCGAAAACCGGGTGGGCGCGATATAGTTCCCGAGCCATCCCGTAATACTGGGACCCTTGCCCGGAGAACATGAAGACAAGATTTTCAGGCAACACAAGACCCCCGTCGGCCTTTCGACGGCCGTGAAAGAGCTGTCCCGAAAATCCCGCCGGGAAAGGGCGGAAGTCCTCACAGTCCTCGATATGACGTCATGCGGCTCGCACGCTGGACACACCCGAGAAACGGGGTCCACAGACCGTGCGCGGACCGGCCGTGAGCCGTGCCCCAACCCGCTCGCCGTTCGAGGTGGACAACTCCGATACCACTGGCTGCATCGGCCAGTTACGTCGCGAACACCTGAAGGCCCCTTCCCCCGTGATCACCTTCCAGGCTCGGTCCGATACCCGACCTCACCTGATGGCAGCCTACAGAACGGACAGGCCCTTCCTCAAGGTTTTTCGGTGATCGCGCACCGGACCTTTACCTCACCGTCGAAAAATGACCGGGACCAAAACGTTTCCCCCGTTCAAGGCGTCGAGCAGGCGCGTTCCGGACGGCATGTGCGCGCCGGTTCCGAGCCGGCGCGCATTGGCTGGAATTCAGCCTTCTCCCGCGCCCTCGGCGAAGGCGGCGAAAGCCTTGTCGATACGGTCCGGGAGTTCGCCCTCGCCGGGCGCGGCGGCCCATTCCAGCAGGGCCACGGTGGCGACGGCGAAACTCGCCGCGACCAGCACCTTGACGCGCAGTTCGCCGTCCTTGTCCGCCGTCCGTCCGGCGAGCGCGCGCACGATGTGCTGCTGGGTGACGGCCTGGTTCTGCCACATCCTGCCCTGGAGCGCCGGTGTCGTCAGGATCAGCCGGGTCCGGTCGAGCAGCGCCTGCCGGTCGGTGGCGTAGATCTGGGCCAGTCCGTCGCGCAGGGCCTGGTGGATGCGGCCGACCAGGGGTTCGCCGCCGGCGGAGTCCTCCACGAGCCGGGTGATCAGGAAGTCGTAGTCGTCCTCGGCGGCGACGTGTTCCTTCGTGGGGAAGTACCGGAAAAAGGTCATGATCGAGACACCGGCAGCGGCGGCGATCTCCTCCACCCTGGTCGCGTCGTACCCCTTCTCCAGGAAGAGGCGCATCGCGTGGCTCTGGATGGAGCGTCGGGTGGCCGCCTTCTTGCGTTCGCGCCAGTCGGATGTGTTCCCCGGTTCCGTCATGGCCGGGATCATTCCACGTCGACCAGGGTCTCCGTGGTAGCCGGCACCCGGCCGCGCTCGTGGGAGCCGGCGCGGGCGGGGAGGTAGACACCGCAGAGCAGCGCGCCGATGACGACGACCACGGCGCAGCTGACCATGACTCCGGACATGGCCTGGGCGAAGGCGTCCCCGGCGGCGGCGCGCAGCGCCTGGCCGGCGGGTCCGAGCCGGTCGGCCACGGCCCCGGCGCCCATCACGGACTCGCTCGCGGTCTCCACCGTCTGCGGCGGGAGGCCGGGCGTGTGGTCGGCGAGGCGGTTGGCGTAGACGGTGGAGAGCATGCTGCCGAGCACGGCCACGGCGAGGGCTCCGCCGACCTGGCGGAGGGTGTTCGCCACGGCGGCCCCGGCGCCCGATTCGTCACCCACCTCGGCGGTGACCGCGTCCATCGCCGGGGCCATGGCGGCGCCGACGCCGAGCCCGCACAGGGCCAGTGCGGTGGCGAGCATGCCGTAGCCGCTGCCGGCCTGGACGCGGGAGAGGAGGACCAGCCCGGCCGCGAGGAGGGCGAGGCCCGCGACCACGGTGGCCTTGGTGCCGATCCAGCGGTCGACGAAGCCGGCCAGGGCGCCGGTCACCATCAGGCCGCCCATCAGCGGGACCAGGCGCAGGCCGGTGTCGAAGGCGTTGTACCGGGAGACGCCCTGGAGGAACTGGGGCACCACGAACAGCACGGCGAACAGGGCCACGGACACCACGACGGCGGCGACCGTCCCCCAGGTGAAGCGCGGCCTGCCGAACAGCGCGGGGTCCACGATCCGGTCGCCGGTGCGGACCTCCCACAGGAAGAAGCCCGCCAGCAGGACGACGGAGCCGGCCAGGAGGCCGACCGTGACCGGCGAGCCCCAGCCGTGCCCGGGGGCGGTGATGAACCCCCACACCAGCGCCACGACGCCGCCGATGGCGAGGAACAGCCCGACCACGTCGACGGCGGGCGGCGCCGCGCTGCGGGACTCCCTCAGCAGCAGCAGACCGGCGACGACGGCGACACCGACCACCGGGACGTTGATCCAGAAGACCGATCCCCAGTCGAAGTGCTCGATGAGGAGGCCGCCGAGGATGGGTCCGAGGGGCAGCCCGCCGGCGAAGGCGGTGGTGATGACGGCGATGGCCTTCGGGCGTTCCCGGTCGTCGAAGGTGTCGGCGACGAAGGCGAGCGTCAGCGGCAGGACGACCGCCGCGCCGGCGCCGAGCAGGGTCCGGGCCGCGATCAGCTCACCGGCGGAGCGGGACAGGGCGGACCAGGCGGAGGCGACGGTGAACGCCGCCAGCCCGAGCAGCAGGACCTTCTTGCGGCCGTAGCGGTCGCCGAGCACACCGGCCGGGAGCATCACCCCCGCGAAGGCGAGGGTGTAGGAGTCCACGATCCACTGGAGCCGGCCGGTGTCCGCGCCGAGGGCGCCGGAGATGGTCGGCAGCGCGACGTTGAGGATCGTGATGTCGAGGCCGACCACGAGGACGGCGAGACAGAGCACGATCAGCATCCACCACCGCGCCGGGTCGGGTCGGCTCTCCATCACCACTCCATGTGTGAGTCACTAACATGTGAGAAACTAACACTACGAAGCGTGAGGAGGCAAGACACTCCCCCGAAAGACGGAAGGGGGCCGCCGGACGGCCCCCTTCCTCTTCTCTCCTGTGCGGTGGCGGCGTGCCTCAGGGCGTGCCGGCGGGCTCGAACCAGGTGGGTCCCTCGCAGAGCGCGTGCTTGATCCGGACCCGTCCGAACTCCTGCAGGTCGGGCAGCGCGTCCACGGCGAACCAGCCCACCTCCAGCGACTCGTCGTCGTTGACGCGGGCCTCGCCGCCGACGGCCCGGCAGCGGAAGGTGAGGTCCATGAACTGGCACACGTCGCCGTTCTCGTAGGTGACGGGGGCGAGTGCCTGGGTCATTACCAGCCGCTCGACGACGCACCGCACGGCGGTCTCCTCCTCCACCTCGCGCACGGCGCAGACCGCCGGCTGCTCGCCGGGCTCGGGGATGCCGCCGATCAGCGCCCAGCGACCGGTGTCGGACCGCCGGCCGAGCAGGACTCTGCCCGCGTCGTCGAAGACGACGGCGGTGACCCCGGGGAGCCACAGCAACCGGTGTCCGGCGAGAGCGCGCAGGTCGCGGATGAAGTCGGGAGTAGCCATGCGGCCGACCCTAGCGGGAGCGCAGGCCCCCGCTCACCGGTTCACGGGGCGTGCGGCGGGCGTACGGCTACACGTCGCGGGCGCGTCGCCCGCGCACACCCACGGCGACAGCCCGGCCGAGGCCGCCGGCCGCGACCAGCACGAGGGCGATCTCGGGGAGGATGCCCACGCGGGTGGCGGGGGTGAGGCCGGAGCGCAGCGGCACCTCCTGGACCAGGGTGTCGGCGACGAACATGCCGGTCCGCTGGGTGACGGTGCCGTCCGGCAGGATGATCGCGCTGACGCCGCTGGTCACCGGTACGGCGACGGTGCGGCTGTGTTCGACCGCGCGGACCCGGGACATGGCGAGCTGCTGGTAGGTCATCTCGCTGCGGCCGAAGGTCGCGTTGTTGCTCGGCACGGACAGGAGCTGGGCGCCGCCGGCGACCTCGGAGCGCACGGCCCAGTCGAAGGCGGCCTCGTAGCAGGTGGCGATGCCGACCCGGGTGCCGGCCATGGTGAAGACGCCCGGTTCGGTGCCCCGGCTGAAGTCGCGGCGGATCATGGACGTCCAGTCCTCGTTGACGGCCCCGATGAGCGACCGCATCGGCAGGTACTCGCCGAACGGCTGGATCTGCCGCTTGTCGTAGGTGTCGACGGGGCCCTTCACCGGGTCCCACAGGATCTGCTCGTTGAGCAGCCGGCCGTCTCGGTCCACGACGCCGCCGACCGAGACGGGGACGCCGACGGCCCGCACGGCCCGCTCGATGACCTGGCGCGCGTCGGGGTTGGCGAAGGGGTCGATGTCGGAGGAGTTCTCGGGCCACAGGACGAAGTCGGGGCGCCGCACCTCGCCGGCCGCGACGGCGGCGGCCAGCCGTTCGGTCTCGCGCACGTGGTGGTCGAGGACGGCCCGGCGCTGTTCGTTGAAGCCGAGTCCCGCGCGCGGGACGTTGCCCTGGACGACGGCGACGGTGGCGGTGCCGTCCTCGGCGCCGGCGTCGACGAGGGGCCGGGCGGCGACGGCCGCCACGACCGGGACGGCGACGGTGAGCACGGCGGCGACCGCGGCGCCGCGCCGGACGTCGCGGGTGCGGCGGGCCCGGACGGCGACGCGGACGGCCTCGTACAGGCCGAAGCCGGTGAGGGCGACGGCGAAGCCGAGGACGGGGGTGCCGCCGAGGGCGGCGAGCGGGAGGAACGCGCCGTCCGCCTGGCCGAACGCGATCTTTCCCCAGGGGAAGCCGTGGAAGGGCACCCGCGCGCGTGCCGCCTCGCCGGCGGTCCACAGGGCGGCGGCCCACACGGGCCAGGCGGGGAGCCGGGACACCGCGGCGACTCCGGCGCCGACGAGGGCGACGAAGACCGCCTCGACGGCGGCCAGGGCGAGCCAGGGGCCGGGGCCCACCTCCACGCCGGTCCACACCAGCAGCGGCATGAGGAAGCCGAGGCCGAAGAGGTAGCCGAGGCCGAGGCCGGCCCCGGGGCCGCGTCCGCGCAGCACCGCGCCGAGGACGGCGAAGGCGGGCAGGGCGAGCCACCACAGGGTGCGGGGCGGGAAGCTGACGTAGAGCAGCACTCCGGAGAGCGCGGCGCAGACGGCCGGGAGCAGACGCGCGAGCCGCGCGGCGAGCCGCGGGGCGGTCGTGGCCTGCGGCTTCAGCCGGTCCGGCTCGCCGACGGAGGTTGCGGTGACGGTCACCCCGGGAGTCTACGGCGGGTGACGCCGCCGCCCGCAACGCGGCCGGGCGGCCAGCGTCCGTGACGCCGCGTGACGGGCGAGGGGGCGGTCGGCGGACGACACGCCCGGGGACCGGCCGGCGGGCAGAGGGGTCCCGGCCCGGCGTGTCGCGGCCGGGTCAGGACGTCCGGCCGACGGGTTTGGGCCGGAGGCGGTCCTTGATGACCTGGACGGCCGCCTCGGCGTCGTCGACGGTGACGGTGAAGGTGTGCCCGTCCCAGAGTCTCAGGATCAGTCCCTCGCCGCGTCGGACGACGACGGCGGTGCCCTTCTCGGGCCGCCAGCGGTACCCCCAGCCGCCCCAGTGGCGGGGGGTGACGTGCGGGGCGAACTCGGCGACGGCGACGTGGGCCAGGGGGATGCGGCGGCGGGGGAGGCCGATGTGTCCGCAGCGCACTTCGAGGCACTCCTCGTCGACGCGCAGCGCCACGTGGACGAAGGCGAGGGTGCCGAAGAGGACGAGAAGCCCCGCGGCGATGCAGCCCACGACGGCCATCGTGAGGGGGGCGACGCCGGAGTCCCAGGCGGAGTCGACGGCGAGGGTGATGCCGAGCGCCAGGCAGGCGGCGCCGATCAGCGCCAGCAGCCACTGGACGCGGTTGGTGGCACGGCCGGTCCAGACGTCGGAGCGGGGGGCGTTCCCGGCGGGGCGATGCCTCATGGCACCAAGGTACTCAGCTTTCGCCGGGTGGGTACCTCGTCGCGCGGGGCGGCTGGTCCGACCGGGCGGCGGTCAGCCGGCGGGGGTGACGGCGCCGAGGAGCCGGCCCTCCTCGTAGGCCAGGGCGGCCTCGGGGAGGGTGCCCTGCCGTCCGCTGCGCAGCACCGTGAGGGTGCCGCGGGCGGGGGCGTCGGGCCGGGGGGCGGCGCCGATGCGGCGCAGCGCCTGGGCGGCGACGGCGCCGGCCGAGCCGTGCAGGACGAGGCGGTCCCCGCCGGGGCGGCGCAGGGCGGCGCGGATGCGGTCGGCGACCAGTTCGTAGTGGGTGCAGCCGAGGACGACGGTGGTGGTGTCGGCCGGGGTCAGGGCGGCCGCCGCGGCCACGGCGGCGGTGATCGCGGGCTCGTCGGCGTGCTCGACGGCCTCGGCGAGGCCGGGGCAGGGGACCTCGGTGACCCGGGTGTCGCCGGCGAAGTCGGCGATGAGCCCGCGCTGGTAGGGGCTGCCGGTGGTGGCCGGGGTGGCCCAGATGGCGACGGGGCCGCCGCCGGCCGCGGCGGGCTTGATCGCCGGGACGGTGCCGACGACGGGAAGTCCCGGTTCGAGGCGGGTGCGCAGGGTGGGCAGGGCGTGGACGGTGGCGGTGTTGCAGCCGACGATGAGGGCGTCCGGCCGGTGCGCGGCGGCGGCCTCGGCGACGGCGAGCGCGCGGGCGGTCAGGTCCTCGGGGGTGCGCGGGCCCCAGGGCATGCCGTCGGGGTCCATGGAGAGGATGAGATCGGCGTCCGGTCGCAGGCGCCGTACCGCGGTGGTGGCCGCCAGCAGGCCGATTCCGGAGTCCATGAGCGCGATCTTCACCCGGCCACCTTAGACGATGAGCGGGCCGGGGCCGGTGCCGTGGGGCACACTACGCACGTGAACGCCTCCGTGTGGACTTCCGTCGTATCCGCCGCGTCACTCGCCGCCTGGCTGTGGCTGCTGCTCGCCCAGGGGTTCTTCTGGCGCACGGACGTGCGCCTGCCCCCGGAGGGTGGGGAACCGGAGGTCTGGCCGCCGGTGTGCGTGGTGGTGCCGGCCCGTGACGAGGCGGGGGTGCTGCCCCGCAGCCTGCCCTCTGTGCTGGCGCAGGAGTACCCGGGGCGGGCGGAGGTCTTCCTCGTCGACGACGGCAGCGCGGACGGCACCGGGGACCTGGCGCGCGCGCTGGCGCGGGAGCGGGGCGGGCTGCCGCTCACCGTCGGTTCGCCGGGGGAGCCGCCGGCGGGGTGGACGGGCAAGCTGTGGGCGGTGCGGCACGGGATCGCGCTGGCCCGCGCGCGTGATCCCGAGTACCTGCTGCTGACGGACGCCGACATCGCGCACGCGCCGGACGGCCTGCGCCGGCTGGTGGCGGGGGCGGAGGCCGGGGGGTTCGACGTGGTCTCGCAGATGGCCCGGCTGCGGGTGGAGAGCGGCTGGGAGCGGCTGGTGGTGCCGGCGTTCGTCTACTTCTTCGCGCAGCTCTACCCCTTCCGCCGGATCGGGCGGCCCGGCTCGCGGACGGTGGCGGCGGCGGGCGGCTGTGTGCTGCTGCGGGCCGGGACCGCGGCACGGGCGCGGATCCCGGACGCGATCCGGCACGCGGTCATCGACGACGTCGCCCTGGCCCGCGCCGTCCAGGGGGCCGGCGGCCGGGTGTGGCTGGGGCTGGCCGAGGGAGTGGACAGCGTGCGTCCCTATCCGCGCCTCGCCGATCTGTGGAGCATGGTCGCGCGCAGCGCGTACGCGCAGTTGCGGCACAGTCCGGCGGTGCTGGCGGCGACGGTGGCCGGTCTGGCGCTGGTGTACCTGGTGCCGCCGGTGGCGCTGGTGGCGGGGCTCGCCACGGGGAACGCGGTGACCGCGGGGTGCGGCGGGGCGGCGTGGCTGGTGATGGCGGGGACGTACGCGCCGATGCTGCGCTACTACCGGCAGCCGTTGTGGCAGGCCCCGCTGCTGCCCTTCACCGCGTTCCTCTACCTGCTGATGACGGTGGACTCGGCGGTGCGGCATCACCAGGGCCGCGGGGCGGCGTGGAAGGGGCGGACCTACGCGCGGCCGGACGCCGTTCCCGAGGAGGGCTGAGCGTCCGGCCGGCGCGGCGTCACTTGCGGCCGGGGGTCCAGTTCATGCCCCAGCCGTAGGCGCGGTCGATGGTCCGCTGGGGGCTGACGCCCCGTTCGGGCACCAGGTAGCGGGCCTCGCGCTGGACGACGAGGTCGTTGCCGGTGTTGGTGATCAGGGCGAGCGCGCAGACCGTGGAGGGGACCGTGCACTCGTCGAGCGAGAAGTCGACGGGGGCGCCGTTCTGGGGCCGGAGGGTGACGGTGGCGTGCAGGTCGGCGAAGGAGCGGGCGCCTTCGTAGATGGTGACGAAGACCAGGATGCGGCGGAAGTCCCGCAGGTGGTCGAGGTTGACGGTGAGGTTCTCGCCGCTCTCGACGGCTCCGGTGCGGTCGTCGCCGTCGAGGTGGATGTAGGGCGGCCGGTGCAGCGAGCCGAAGGCGTTGCCGAGGGCCTGGACGACGCCCTTGCTGCCGTCGGCGAGTTCGTAGAGGCAGCACAGGTCGAGGTCGAGGTCGTTGTGCTGGGCGACGGCCCGGCCGAGTTTGCGGCCCCAGCCGGAGAACTGCTTGCGCGTCTCCCAGTTGAGGTTGACGCGCAGGGCGCCCGAGGTGCCGCCCTGTTTGGTCAGCGAGACGGACGGCGCCGCCTTGGTCAGCGTCACCTTGGTCAGCCGTACCGGCGCGGGAGGCGCGGCCGGGGGCGGGGGTGCGACGGCGGCGGCCGGGGGTGCCGCGGGCGGCGGGGGCGCGGGCTGCGCGGGGGCGGGGGCCGCGACAGGGGCGACGGGCGGGGTGTGCTGCGGCTCGTCCACGGTGATGCCGTAGTCGGTGGCGAGGCCCGCCAGTCCGGTGTCGTAACCCTGGCCCACGGCGCGGAATTTCCACGCGCCCTGCCGGCGGTAGAACTCGCCGAGGACGAAGGCCGTCTCGACGGTGGCGCCCGGATTGTCGAAACGGGCCTGGACCGTGTCGCCGGCCGCGTCCCGTACCTCGATGTAGAGATCGGGGACCTGTCCGAAGGAACCGCCGTCGGAGGAGGCCGCGAGGATCACCGTCTCGATCGCGGGTTCCACGCGGGCGAGGTCGACGACGAGGGTGTCGGTCACCCGCCCGCCGGCGTCCCGCTTGCCCTCGTGCCGCACCGCGCCGGAGGAGTGCGCCGGCTGGTTGTAGAAGACGAAGTCCGCGTCGGAGCGGACCCGTCCGCCGACCAGGAGCAGCGCCGAGGCGTCCGCGTCCGGTACCCCGGGGCCCGTCCTCCAGCCCAGCTCGACCCGCAGCGCCGTCGTCGGCACCGGCGTGTTGGACCCTTTGGCCATCGACATGTCCGCCCCCATCACGTGTCACCGCACCGGTTGGCGTCCCGGCGGTTCGTCCAGTGTGTGCGCGACCAACCTATTCCCCCGCCGCGCGCCGTTCACCGGCGGCCCGGGAAGGGGGCTCGACAACTCCCGGTAACGTCCCCGACACTTGGCCAATACAACAAGAACGCCTTTTCTGTTGCCCCTTTTTCGGGATTTCACTCGAATTAGGGATACCAGGGTGTCGCGCACCGGCAAAACAACCGTCTTGTCGGTCTCCCCAACCAGCACATCGTGGGCTTAACTTATGGCCATGACCTCCCCCCGCTCCACTTATGGCGGCGGCTACTACTCCGCCTCCTTCCCGGACACCCCGATCTACGACTCGCTCGTGGCCGAGCGGGGCACCCCGCAGATCGCCCCGATCCGGGTCCCCGCCGCGTACGAGCCGCCGAGCAGTCACCTGCCCGCGCTCCCCTCGGCCCTGCCCGCGCTCCCCTCGGGCCCGTCCCAGCCGCCGGCCTACGGCTACCCGCAGCAGATGCCGCATCCGGCCCCGCTCCAGCAGGCACCCGCCGCCTACATACCGCAGCAGGCCGCCGCCCCGCGGGGCTACCCGGCCCCGCAGCAGATGCCGCAGCCGCCGCGCCCGATGGCGCCCGGCCCGGCGGGGTACGAGGCGATGCGGCCGGCCGCGCCCCGGCCGGCCCCCGCGCCGTACCAGGACCCGTACAACAACCAGCAGTACCGCGGCTACTGAGCCGCTCCCCCGCGCACTGCCGCTGACGCCCACGGCACCGTGACACCCAGGGGAGCGCGGTCCGGCCGGTCCAGGCCGCCGGACCGCGGCCTCGCGGTGCCCCGCGCCCGGGAGGCCGTCGCGGCGTGCGCGGGAGCCGGGCGGGGAGCGCCGCCGGACGCCGGCCGACGACGGGGGGTCGTCGGCCGGAGCGGTACCCGCCCGAAGCCGCCGCCGTGGCACCGCCCGGCGGCGGCTTCGGGCCGCCCGTCCGCGGGACCCCGCACGCACGCCGGGACCGGGCTCGCCTCGCCGACGGACCGTCGGCCCCTCTCTGCCACGGCCTCCCCCGCGAACGGTCCACCGAGTGACGTGTGTCTCCCCCACGGGGCCGTTTTCCGGGAATGCCGGGCGGAGGCGGGGCGTTGGACGGTATGAGAGACGTATGAGAGCCCGGTCGGGAGACCTCGCCGCGAGGTCCCGCCGTACCCTCCCGCCCTCGCGCGGGACGACGGGCTCCTACGGGGACGGCGGCAGCGGGAGGGAGAGGCGACCGTGGGGGCGATCAGGGGCCTGTGGCACTGGCGGCGCAATCCGCTGTGCCGCCCGACCGACCTGGCCGAGTCCTGGGTCGCCCTGACGGGCCTGCTGCTGATCCTCTTCCTGGTCCCGCTGACCGGCCTCCTCGTCGGCGGCGCGGCGCAGGACGCCATGACCCGCTCGGTCCGCGCGCAGAACGCCACCCGGTACGAGGTGACCGCCACCGTCGTCCGGGAACTGGGGCGTTCACCGCTCAACGTCGACCCGGAGCGGGCCACCGCCACCGACCCGCGCAGCCATGTCGTCGCCCGCTGGACGGCGCCGGACGGGACCGGGCACGAGGGCCCCGTCCTGTCCACCCTCGACCGCCCGCGCGGCGGCGACCGCTTCCCGATCTGGACGGACGCCCAGGGCCGGGCGGTGGCCCGCCCGATGGACACCGCCACCGCCACCACCCACGCCGTGCTCGCCGGCATCGGCGCCGCCCTCGGGGCCGCCGCCCTCGTCGAAGGCGCCCGGCGGCTCGTGCTGTGGCGCATGGTCCGCAGCCGGTACGCGCGTTGGGACCAGGAGTGGGACCGGGTGGGCCCGGACTGGGGCCGGACCGGGAGCAACAGCTAGCGGGCTTCGCCCTCCGGTCAACCCACGGCCCGCGCGCACGCTACGGTGGACCGGCCGAACCGACCGGTGGCGGCCCGCGCGGACGACGGCCGCCGGGCACCTCCGTGCCGAGCGGCGCGGACGTGCGCCGGCTGCGGGCCGGACACGGCCGTCCCCCGGCACCGGACACCACGGTCCCGCAGGCGGACAAACCATCAGTACGACGAGGTGGGGGCAGAGCAGCGCCATGGCACAGGGCACGGTCCAGGTGACGCACACCGGCACCTCGCGGTGGCGGCGCCGCACGGGTGAGTACGCATCGCTCGCCGCCGCCCTGGAGGCCGCGGCCGACGGTGACGTGCTCACCGTCAACCCCGGCACCTACCGCGAGAACCTCGTGGTCACGCGGGCGGTGACCCTGCGCGGGCCGGAGGGGGCCCACGGCTCGGTGCGGATCGCGCCCTCCGACGGCGTGCCGCTGACCGTGCGGGCCTCGGCGGTCATCCAGGACCTGCACGTGGAGGGCCAGGACGCGACGGCGCCCGCGCTGCTCGTCGAGGAGGGCACACCGGAACTGCTGGACGTGCGGGTGGTCACACGGTCCGCGGCCGGCATCGAGGTGCGCGGCAGCGCGCGGCCGACCGTGCGGCGGTGCACCGTGGACAACCCGGCCGGTGTCGGCATCGCCGTCGTGGACGGCGGGGGCGGGGTGTTCGAGGAGTGCGAGGTGCTCTCCGCCGGGCAGGCGGGCGTCGCCGTGCGCTCCGGCGCGCATCCCCGGCTCGAACGCTGCCGCGTGCACCACGCCGCCGGTTCCGGGATGACGGCGACCGGCGAGCACTCCGCGCTGGAGGCGGTGGGCTGCGAGATCTACGAGGTGCGGGGCAGCGGCGTGCAGGTCAGCGCCAGGGCCACGGCCCACCTCACGGACTGCGCCGTGCACCGCACCACCGCGGACGGCGTCACCCTCGACACCGACGCCGTGCTCACGCTCGCCGACTGCCGCATCCACGACATCCCGGAGAACGCGGTCGACCTGCGCTCGCGCTCCGTGCTCACCCTGACCCGCACCACCGTGCGGCAGTTCGGCCGCAACGGCCTGTCGGTGTGGGACCCGGGCACCCGCGTGGACGCCCACGAGTGCGAGATCTCCGACTCCACCGGCGACTACCCGGCGGTGTGGATCAGCGACGGCGCGACCGCGGTCCTCGACTCCTGCCGGGTGCACGACGTGCCGGACGCCCTGTTCGTCCTGGACCGCGGCTCCCGCGTGGACGTCGTCGACAGCGACCTCTCCCAGGTCCGCAACACCGCCGTGTCGGTGAGCGACGGCGCCACCGCCCAACTCGACGACTGCCGCGTCCGGGACGCCGCGACGGGCGCCTGGTTCCGCGACCACGGCAGCGGCGGCACCCTCAACAACTGCACCCTGGAGGGCAACCGCACCGGCGTGATCGTCACCAAGGGCGCCGATCCCACCATCGAGCGCTGTACGGTCGAGTCCCCCTCGGAGGCGGGCGTCTACGTGTCGGCCGGCGGTCGCGGCACCTTCGTCGACTGCCGGGTCACCGGCAGCGCCGGCTACGGCTTCCACGTGATCGACGGCTGCCGCAGCACGCTCCGCAAGTGCCGTACGGAGCGCTGCGCGCGCGGCGGCTTCGAGTTCGCCGAGGGCGGTCCGGGCTCCGGCACGGAGGCGGGGCCCCTGGTCGAGGACTGCACCAGCGACGAGTCCGGCGGCCTGTCCGCTCCCGCGCCGGCGCGGGAGACGGCCCCGCAGGCGGTGAGCCCGTCCACCGGCGGGCTGCTGAGCGCGATCCCCGGCCGGCGCGACACCGCGTCCGAAGCCCCGGCGCCGGAGGCCGGCCCCGCGCAGCCCGCCCGCACCTCCACGGACGTGCTCGGCGAACTGGACGCGCTGGTGGGCCTGGACAGCGTGAAGCGGGAGGTCCGGGCGCTGACCGACATGATCGAGGTGGGCCGGCGCCGGCAGCGGGCCGGGCTGAAGGCCGCCTCGGTCAAGCGGCACCTGGTCTTCACCGGCTCGCCCGGCACCGGCAAGACGACGGTCGCCCGGCTCTACGGCGAGATACTCGCCTCGCTCGGCGTGCTGGAGAAGGGCCACCTCGTGGAGGTGTCCCGGGTCGACCTGGTCGGCGAGCACATCGGCTCCACGGCGATCCGCACCCAGGAGGCGTTCCAGCGGGCGCACGGGGGCGTGCTCTTCATCGACGAGGCGTACGCGCTCTCGCCCGAGGACGCCGGCCGGGACTTCGGCAAGGAGGCCATCGACACGCTGGTGAAGCTGATGGAGGACCACCGGGACTCGGTCGTGGTCATCGTCGCCGGGTACACGGCGGAGATGGAGCGGTTCCTGACCGTCAACCCGGGCGTGGCGTCGCGCTTCTCCCGGACCATCACCTTCGACGACTACGGTCCCGAGGAACTGCTGCGGATCGTGGAGCAGCAGGCCGAGGAGCACGAGTACCGGCTCGCCGAGGACACGGCGAAGGCCCTGACCGAGTACTTCGTGGAGATCCCCAAGGGTCCGGCCTTCGGCAACGGCCGCACCGCGCGCCAGACCTTCGAGGCGATGGTGGAGCGGCACGCCAGCCGGGTCGCGCAGTTGTCCGACCCGAACACGGACGACCTGACCCTGCTCTACACGGAGGACCTCCCGCAACGGCCCTGAGCCGCGTCTCTTTCCCGGCACGCCCGGGGGCGCCCGTCAGCCGCCCTCGGGCTCGCGGCGCGGCACGCCGGGCGTGTTCCGCGGCGTGCCGGCCGGGCCCGGTGGCGGATCGTACGGCGTGTCGGGCGTGTCGGCCGTCTCGTACGGCATGCCGGGCCGGTTCTGCGGGGCGGTCGGGGGTCGGCCGGTGTGCCGGGGCGCGGGGACCGCGGGGCTCAGCCGGGTGAACAGCCACCGGCGTTCCTCGGCGAAGGCCGGGTCGGCCTGGTAGTCGGAGTGGCCGAGGACCGGCGCGGGCAGCGGATGGCGTTCGGTGCGTCCGTAGGTGAGCGGGTCCTTGAGCGGTGCCCGGTCCACCTCGGGGCCGTGGTCGCCGGTCAGCCGAACGGGGCCGCCGATGGGGTCGGTGCGCCGGTACAGGTTGCGCCAGCAGTCGATCTCCCGGTGCAGCGAGCCGAGGGCGTGCGGCCCGAAGTGGGCCGGGAACCAGCGCCCGTAGAGCCGCTCCAGCGGGGAGCCGTAGGTGAGCAGGGCGACGCGGCGGCGGACGGCGGGGGCGAGCTGCCAGGCCGCCGCGGCGGCGAGGACGCTGCCCTGGGAGTGGCCGGAGAGGACCAGCCGTCCGCCGGTGGCACGGGTCCAGGTCGCCATCCGCCAGGTCAGGTCGGGCACGGCGCGCTCCGCGTAGCAGGGGGGCGCGAAGGGGTGGGCGGCGCGCGGCCAGAAGGTGCCGACGTCCCATAGGATGCCGATGGTGCGCCGGGCCGAGGCGTCCTTGTAGGCCCGGCGGCCCCAGGTGACGAAGAGGATGAAACCGAGGCCGATGAGCCAGGAGCCCAGCGCCTGGGCGGTCTGCGCGGCGCCGTGCACGACGGCCGGGGTGCCGCGCGCGGCGTCGGCCGGGGCCCGGTCGGTGGCGAAGGCGCCCACCAGGGCCCCGGCGCCCAGCAGCAGGGTCACCACGGAGGTGACGGCCACGACGAGGGGCGCCCGGTCGGTGAGGGTGGCCATGGCGCGGGCGGTGGCGATGCGCCGGGTGCGGGCCGCGTCGCCGGGCTCCCCGGCGTGGTCGCGTTCCACGGTGGCCCGTTCGGCGCGGGCCAGGCGCCAGGCCCGCCGGGCGAGCAGGGCGCAGAGCAGGGCCACGACGACGAGCAGCGGCGGGATGACCGACGCCTGCCAGGTCAGCACCACGGGCGGCCCGTGGAGGAAGGTGCCGGTGCCGTCCAGCCAGTCGGCGACCCGCTGGGCCACGCCGCCGGTCATCACACCGCCCAGCGCGCAGGCGAGCATGGCGACAGCCGGCCCGCCGAGGCCGCGCATCGCGGTGCGCGGATCGGGCCGGGAGCGGTACAGCACGTGGGCGACGACGCCGAGCGCGATCACGATCAGGCCCTGGACGAGGGCGAGGGCGCCGAAGACGACGTCGCCGGGGAGCCGGCCGGACGAGGTCCATCCCGGGCGGGACCAGCCCGCGTACACCAGGGCGAGGGCCAGCACGGCGAGGGCGGCGAGCGGCAGCCGGCGCACCAGGCGCTCGTCGAGTTCGCGGTCGAGGCGGTTCTCGCTGCGGCCCCGGCGGCAGACCACGCCGACCGCGGCGACCGCCCCGGCGACGAGGGCCGCCTCCAGCAGGCGGCCCAGCGCTTCCAGGGCCGGGGGCCCGCCGGGCAGCCGGTCGAAGCGGGCCGCGGGCAGGACGGCCGCGGCGGCGACGGTGAGCAGTCCGGCGGCGGTGTGCGCGGCGCGCAGCCGGGCCACCAGGCGGCGCCCGTACCAGAAACCGGGCCGGCCGAGCGCCGTGGCGTCGCCCGTGTCCTCGTCGGGTTCGCGGTCCATCGGCCGCTGGGACTCGTAGGCCCGCCAGGTGCGCAGGGACAGGTACCACAGGAGGCCGGTCAGGGCGGCGGGCACCAGTGCCGCGAGGGCCAGCCGGCGGCCGGGCGGGCTCCACCAGCCGCCGTCCGAGACGGCGGGCGACAGGAAGCCGAGCCAGGTGTGCCGCTCGGCGCAGGCGGGGCTGCCCGCGCACTGCCAGGCGGCCAGGTCGACCGCGACCTCGCAGGCCGCGGCGACGAGCAGCACCGTCAGGCTCAGTCCCGCGAGCCGTACGAGCAGGCCGTACAGCCGGACCGCGCGGGGCCGGCGGCGGGCGCCGGGCCGCATCCAGTGGGCGAGGTTGACCACCATGAAGGGCAGGAGCAGCAGCCACAGGGCACGGGTGCCGTTGCCGGAGGTGAGGTTGCACCAGACGTACGCCTCGGGGACGGGCCGGCCGCGGTACTCCTCGGGCCGCTGCTCCGCGTCGGCGTCCTCGGCGCGCCGGAAGACGGCCGCGACCTCGTCGCCGGTGATCCGTACCGTCCGCGAGCCGTCGAGCATCTCCTCGGGCGTCGTGCCTCCCACGCCGTGCACCAGGAGTTCCAGGGCGGTGTCCGCCGGCGGTCCGGCGGGGCCCGGTTCCTCCGGTGCGCCGGTTCCGGCCCGCTGCTGCGCCTGTTCCACTGTCCGCACTCCCCGTTGACGCTCCGTCGGCTCTGCCCGCGCGGCCACCAGGATCTCCCCTGAACGGATGGTGCACACCCGTCCCCACCGAATCTCCCCGATCCGGGTGACGACGGCGGCGCGGCGCCCGGCACGGCCCGTACCCGCCCGGTGACCGGTGGCGCGCCCCCTGGCGGCGCGTGCGAGGATGGGGTATCCGCGCACCTGAGGGGAGAAGTCCTCGTCGGAGCGGGTACGCCGGGCGTGTCGGGCGTGTCGGGCGTGTCGGGCGGTTGGCGACGAAAGGACCGGAGCGTACGTGAGTGAGAATCCGAACCTCCTCGCGGAGCAGCGGCGTGCCCTGATCCTCGACGAGGTACGGCGCCGGGGCGGGGTGCGGGTCAACGAGCTGACCCGCAAGCTCGGCGTGTCGGACATGACGGTCCGCCGGGACCTGGACGCGCTGGCCCGGCAGGGTGTGCTGGAGAAGGTGCACGGCGGCGCGGTCCCGGTGCTGGAGGCGAGCACGCACGAGCCGGGGTTCGAGGCGAAGTCGGGTCTGGAACCGACCGCCAAGGAGGACATCGCGCGGGCCGCGGCGGAGCTGGTGGCGCCGGGCGCCGCGATCGCCCTGTCCGGCGGTACGACGACGTACGCGCTGGCGCACCGGCTGCTGGACGTTCCGGACCTGACCGTGGTGACGAACTCGGTGCGGGTGGCGGACGTGTTCCACGTGGCGCAGCGTGGTTCTGGTGCCCGGCAGGGCGCGGCGACGGTGGTGCTGACCGGCGGGGTGCGCACGCCGTCGGACTCGCTGGTGGGACCGGTCGCGGACCAGGCGATCGCCACGCTCCACTTCGACCTGCTGTTCCTCGGGGTGCACGGCATATCGGCGGAGGCGGGGCTGTCCACGCCGAACCTCGCGGAGGCCGAGACGAACCGGCGGCTGGTGCAGTCGGCGCGGCGGGTCGTGGTGGTCGCGGACCACACCAAGTGGGGCGTGGTGGGGCTGAGTTCGTTCGCCGCGCTGGAGCAGGTCGACACGCTGGTGACCGACGGCGAGTTGCCGGGGGACGCGCGTGCGGAGGTCTCGGAGCACGTGCGGCTGGTCGTGGCGGGCGAGCCGGAGCCCGTGGACTGACGGTCCGGGCGGGAGGGCCGGTCGCCGGAGGCGGCGGACCCGTCCGGTGTGCCGCCCCGGCGGATCGCTCCGGCCGGGTGCGGGGCTGTCGTACGTCCGCGCGTGTCGGCGCCGCGCGCCCTCGGCGCGTTCCTCGCGCCCCGGGTCACTCCGGCCAGTGGCCGGTCCGCAGGAGGGACTCGATGGCCCGCGTGTGGGGCCGGATGTCCAGTCCCTGTTCGGCGAGCCAGGCGTCCGAGTAGTACTTGTCGAGGTACCGGTCCCCCGGGTCGCACAGCAGCGAGACGACGCTCCCCCGGCGGCCCTCGGCCACCATCTCCGCGACGATCTCGAGGGCGCTCCACAGTCCGGTGCCCGTCGAGCCGCCCGCCTTGCGGCCGATGGCACCCTCCAGGGCGCGCACGGCGGCGACGGCGGCGGCGTCGGGCACCTTCATCATGCGGTCGATGGCGTGGGGCACGAAGCTCGGTTCCATCCGGGGCCGGCCGATGCCCTCGATCCGGGAGGCGGCGTCGCAGGTGACGTCGGGGTCGCCGGTCGTCCAGCCCTCGAAGAAGCAGGAGTTGTCCGGGTCGGCCACGCAGATGCGCGTGTCGTACTGCATGTAGCGCACGTACCGGGCGAGCGTCGCCGAGGTTCCGCCGGTGCCGGCGGTGGCGACGATCCACGCCGGTTCGGGGAACCGCTCCAGGCGCATCTGCCGGAAGATGGACTCGGCGATGTTGTTGTTGCCGCGCCAGTCGGTGGCCCGCTCCGCGTAGGTGAACTGGTCCATGTAGTGGCCGCCGGTCTCCGCCGCGAGGCGGGCCGACTCCTCGTACATCCGGCGCGAGTCGTCCACGAAGTGGCACCGGCCGCCGTGGAATTCGATCAGGCGGATCTTCTCGGCACTGGTCGTGCGGGGCATGACCGCGATGAAGGGGACGCCGATCAACTGGGCGAAGTACGCCTCGGAGACGGCCGTCGAGCCGCTGGACGCCTCGATCACGGGACGGTCGGGGCGGATCCAGCCATTGCACAGCCCGTAGAGGAAGAGGGAGCGGGCGAGCCGGTGTTTGAGGCTTCCGGTGGGGTGCGTGGACTCGTCCTTCAGGTACAGGTCGATGCCCCACGGCTCGGGCAGCGGGAAGCGGAGCAGGTGCGTGTCCGCCGAGCGGTTGGCGTCGGCCTGCACCTTGCGCACGGCGTCTTTCAGCCAGGCCCGGCATGCGGCGTCGCTGCGGTCGACGTCCAGGGTGGCACGCGGGCTGGTCTGCTGGAAGCTGGTCACGGCAAGGCTCCTTACGCTGCGCGCCGGCGGTGTCCCGCACGGCCGGCACCTTGAGCATAGGCGCGTTCGATACGCTTCTCACCTGCATAAACACACCTTTGAGCGGCCCAAAGGCACCCCTGGGTCGCGGTGCGTGGTTCACGGGGGGCGCATTCACGGGAATGCTCCCGGCGGCCCCCGGAAAGGAACGGCTCGCACTGGTGCCCGGCGGCCGGGTGCGGGCAGACTGCACCCGGCGGGAAGCGCGGGACGGGCCGGTGCCCGACCGCCCCGGGGCGGGTTCCCGGCGGGCGAAGAGGCGTGAGGGGGCGGTGGCATGGCGGAGCCGGAGTTCACGGCGACGGGGGTGCGGATCGGCAAGCGCCTGCGGTCGCTGACGCGGGCCGGGCAGGTGCGGATCAGCGGCGGCCGGGTGGAGTTGCTCACCAGCGCCGGCAGCGAGATCGACAGCGCCCCGGTGCGGGAGGTGCGCGCCTCGCGGCCCTGGTTCGCTCCGGAGGACCGGGCGTTCGCCGATCTGGACGGCACGCGGTACCTGCTGACGCTGGGTGAGCGCGACCCGGCGCCGGGCGAGCCGGGGCCGCCCTCGGCACACCGTTTCATCGAGGCGGTACGCCGGGCGGCCGGGCGCCGGGACTGATCCGGCCGTGACTTGCGGTGTCCCACCCCGTGCGTCACGCTGTTCACACGTCACTCTGGGTTTACCGGCGATAACGCTGCGAACCAGCCCGCCGGCCACGACAGCAGGCGGCGGCGTGTCGCGCGCACCCTGCTGCCACCCCACCCCGTGTTCTTCCGGACCTCTCTGTCGGGGAGTCGCAGCCGTGATCAGTCACTCGAACAGACAGTGCACGGTGGAGCTACAGGCCCTGCCGTCGCGGATCGGCCAGGTCCGCAGAATCGTCTCCGCGCACTTGCGCTACTGGCATGTGGATTCCCTGATCGACCGGGCGGCGCTCGGCGTGACGGAACTACTCACCAACGTCCACCTCCACGCCCTGCGGGACAAGACCTGCACCGTGGAGATGGAACTGCTCGCGGACCGGCTCACCGTCTCGGTGCGCGACCGGGATCCGCGGCTTCCCGTCGTGGACGACGCCGGGCCGCTGGCGACCTGCGGGCGCGGGCTGGCCATGGTGGCCGCGCTGAGCGAGAGCTGGGGGGCGCGCCCCGACGGCGAGTCGGGGAAGGTCGTCTGGTTCTCCCTGCCGACGTCCGCGCCCGTGTCGCCGGTCGCGGTGCGTCCGGCGCGGCGCCTGGTCGAGGAGGTGTCCGTCGCCGCCTTCACGGAGCCGGAGCCGTCCGTCGGCCTGGGCGCGGCGCCCCCCGCTCCGGTCCGGTCGGCCGTCGCCGGCTGACCCGGACGCCCACCACGCCCCGGCCCGGCCGGGAAACGGCTGCGGACCGACCCGGGGCAGGACCGCGCCGAGCACCTGGCTGGTGGGCGGCTGCGGAACCTCCCCGGGGGTCCGCCCCGGCGGCTCCAGGCCAAGAGTCCGTCCGAGCCGGTGGGCGGCTGCCGACCGTCTCGTGGCCACGCCGGGCACCCGCCCCGGCCCACCAAGACGCCCACGCACCGCCCCCGACGGGCCCGCGCCAAAAATCCGCCCGAGGCCGGCGGGCGGCTGCGGACCGGTCCCCGGCGTCGGTGCCGGGGACCGGTCGAGACTGGTGGCCGACCGCGGGCGCCCGTGCCGGCGGGAGCGCGCCGAGTGTCCGATACGGCCCGGCCGTCGCCTGCGCGCCGTTCCCGGCCGGGACGCGCCGAGGGCCCGGCCGGTGGCGCGGGGGCGGGTCGTGGTCAGGCGGGGCCGCTCCCGCCGCCGCGGCCGAAGTGCTCCTCCAGCACGGACAGCCGGCGCCAGTACTCCTCCTCGTCGATCTCTCCGGCGGCGAAGCGCCGGCCGAGCACGGCCAGGGGCGAGCGGTCCTCGACGGGGCGTCCGGGGCCGGGGCGCCCGCGCCGGGCGGTGCGCCGCAGCACGGTGACGACGCCCCCGACGACCAGCGCCCACAGCAGCGGGACCAGCAGGATCCACGGGCCGGGCCCGCCGTCGCCGAAGTTCGCCAGGGTCTGCATGTCGTTCAGCTCCTCGGAAGCGTTCTCTCTGTTTCCCTCTCGCTTCCGAGCCTCCCCCCGTCGGCCTCCCGGGGCGTCGTACGACCGGCGGCAGTGCGCCTACCGCGCGGGGAGTACGGGGCGCCCGGGGCGTCAGGCGAGCGCGCCCAGGGGGTCGTCGAGGACCGGCTGCCAGGCCAGCTCGGCGGCGCCGACGAGGCTGTTGTGGTCCAGGACGCAGGGCAGGATCGGCACGCCACCGCTGCGGCCCCACAGGCTGCGGCCCGCGACGACCGCGCGCAGCCGCTCGGGGTCGGCGTCCAGCAGGGTGCGGTGCAGGCCGCCGAGGACGATCCGGTCCGGGTTGAGGATGTTGACCAGTCCGGCGAGGCCGAGGCCCAGGCGGTCGATGAGCGTCTCGGTGGCGGTGCGGACCGCCGGGTCGTCGTAGTGGCCGCGGATCAGGTCGTCGGCCTGGCGGAGCAGGGACACCTCCGGGCCGGGCGCGCGGCCCGCCTCGGTGAGGAGGGCCAGCGGGTCGGTCTCCACGTCCAGGCAGCCCCGGCCGCCGCAGTGGCAGGGGCGGCCCTCCGGATTGGCGGCGAGGTGGCCGACCTCCAGGGCGAGGCCCGAACTGCCCGTGTGCAGGCGGCCGTCGAGGACGAGGGCACCACCGACGCCGCGGTGCCCGGTGGCGACGCAGAGCAGGTCGCGGGCGCCGCGCCCGGCGCCGTGCCGGTGTTCGGCGAGGGCCGCCAGGTTGATGTCGTTCGCCGCGAACGCCGGTCCGTCGAGGCCCGCGGCTCGCACCTGCTCGGTGAAGATGCGCCGCACCGGGGCGCCGGGTGGCCACGCCAGGTGCAGCGGGTTCAGGGCCAGGCCCTCCGGTTCGGCGACGGCGGACGGTACGGCGAGGCCCGCGCCGACGCAGCGCCGGCCGGTCTCCCGCAGCAGGCCGACGCCCGCCTCGACGACGGAGCCGAGCACTTTGGCCGGGTCGGGGTCGACGACCTCGCAGCCCGGGGCGGTGGCGACGATCCGCCCGCCGAGCCCGACCAGCGCGGCGCGGAATCCGTCGGCGTGGACCTGGGCGGCGAGGGCGACGGGCCCGTCCTCGGCGACGGCCAGCCGGTGCGAGGGGCGGCCCTGTGAACCGGCGGCGGCCCCGGGCCGGGCGTCGACCCGGATGAGGCCGAGCGCCTCCAGTTCGGCGGCGACCGCGCCGGCCGTGGCGCGGGTGACACCGAGTTCGGCGGTGAGGACGGCGCGGGTGGGGGCGCGGTCGGTGTGCACGAGCTCCAACGCGGGTCCGAGGACCGTGCGCCCCCGGTCCAACCGCGTTCTGGAGGTGGTTCCTTCCCCCGCCGACCGGGGGGCCGCCTTGCCGCTCATGAGGGCGAGTCTCCCATGATCCGTGCCCCTGCCCCGTCCACCGGCCGCCTACAGTCCACTGACGCGCAGGGTGATGTTCAGCCGGCCGGCGAGTCCCGAGCCGGCGGGCGCCGTGCCGTCGTACACGCGCGGCACCCCGTGGTAGGCGTACCGGGAGGGTCCGCCGAAGACGAAGAGGTCCCCGGAGCGCAGGGTGACGTCGGTGTACGGGCGGGTCCGCGTGCCGGGGTTGCCGAAGCGGAAGACGCAGGTGTCGCCGAGGCTGAGGGAGACCACGGGGGCGTCGGCTCGTTCGTCGGCGTCGCGGTGCATGCCCATCCGGGCGCCGGGGCCGTAGAAGTTGACCAGGGCGATGTCGTAGGGCGTCGCGGGCACCTCGTGGGCGCCGAGGGTGTCCGCGACCGCGCGGCGGGCCAGGTCGCCGAGGCGGCGCGGGAAGGGCTTGACCGGGGCGCCGTCGCCGTCGACGGCGGTCGGGGCGTAGCCGTACGGGTACCAGTGGTGGCCGAGGCAGACCTGCCGGGCGGACAGGGTGCCGCCGCCGGGGGTGCGGACGGTGCGCAGGCCCGCGGGCGGGCGGGCCCATTCCCGGCAGGCGTCGAGCAACTCGCGCTGTGCCTCGGCGTCGAGCCAGTCGGGGTGGTGCACGGCGCCGGGCGCGATGCGGGCCGGGGTCCTCGGGAACAGTTCGCCGTCCATCCCTCCATCCTGCCTCCGCGCCCGGCGGGGGCGCTCCGCGGCTCGGCTAGCCTGGTCGCACCATGAACGACCGTACCGACGTCCTGACCTCCCCCTGGGGCGAGCACCGGCTGGCCCGCTTCCCCGAGGACCCGCGCGAGCGGCTGCGCGCCTTCGACGCCTCCGACGAGTACCTGCTGCGCCACCTCGCCGGCCTGGACGTCCCGCCGGCGGGCACGGTCGTGGTGCTCGGCGACCGCTGGGGGGCGCTGACGACGGCGCTGTCGGGGTACGGGCCGGTGCAGATCACCGATTCCTTCCTCACCCGGGAGGCGACCCGGGCCAACCTCCTGCGCAACGGCGTCGAGCCCGTGCCGTCCCGGCTGCTGAGCACGCGGGACGCGCCGCCGGAGCGGATCGACGTGCTGCTGGTGCGGATCCCCAAGAGCCTGGCGCTGCTGGAGGACCAGTTGCTGCGGCTGGCGCCGTCACTGCACGCGGAGTCGGTGGTGGTGGGCACGGGCATGGTCAAGGAGATCCACACCTCGACGCTGCGGCTCTTCGAGCGGATCGTCGGGCCGACCCGGACCTCGCTCGCCGAGAGGAAGGCGCGGCTCGTCCTGTGCACGCCCGACCCCGCGCTGGAGCGGCCCGCCGGTCCGTGGCCGCTGGCCTACCGGCTGCCCGGGGGCCTCGGCGCGCTGTCCGGCGGGGAGGTGGTCAACCACGCGGGCGTGTTCTGCGCCGACCGGCTCGACATCGGCACCCGGTTCTTCCTCGGGCACCTGCCGCGGGCGGGGGGCCGGCGGGTGGTGGACCTCGGCTGCGGCAACGGCGTGGTCGGCACGGCCGTGGCGCTGGCCGATCCGGACGCCGAGGTGCTGTTCACCGACGAGTCGTTCCAGGCGGTGGCTTCGGCGGAGGCGACGTACGCGGCGAACGGGGCGCCGGGGCGCGCGGAGTTCCGGGTGGGCGACGGGCTGTCCGGCGTGCCGGACGGCAGTGCGGACCTGGTGCTGAACAACCCGCCCTTCCACTCCCACCAGGCGACGACCGACGCCACGGCGTGGCGGATGTTCACCGGGGCGCGGCGGGTGCTGCGGCCCGGCGGCGAGCTGTGGGTGGTCGGCAACCGCCACCTCGGCTACCACGTGAAGCTGCGGCGGGTGTTCGGCAACAGCCGCGTGGTGGCGAGCGACCCGAAGTTCGTCGTGCTGAAGGCGGTCAGGGAGCCGGGCGGGCGACGACCGCGATGAGGTCCGTGACCGTGCGGGCCATGGCCTCGCGGCCCACCGTCAGGTAGCGGCGCGAGTCGACGGCCTCGGGGTGCGCGGCGAGGAACTCCCGTATCGCGCCGGTCATGGCGACGTTGAGGGCGGTGCCGACGTTGACCTTGGCGATGCCGCCCGCGACCGCCGCGGCGAGCTGGTCGTCGGGCAGTCCGGAGGAGCCGTGCAGGACCAGGGGTACGGGGACGGCGTCGGCGACCTCCCCGAGCAGGGCGTGGTCGAGGGCGGCGGTGCGGGTGGTCATGGCGTGGACGCTGCCGACGGCGACCGCGAGGGCGTCCACTCCGGACGCGGCGACGAAGGCGCGGGCCTCGGCGGGGTCGGTGCGGGCGCCGGGCGCGTGGGCGCCGAGCGGTGGTTCGCCGTCCTTGCCGCCGACCTCGCCGAGTTCGGCCTCGATCCAGAGACCGTGGGCGTGGGCCCAGTCGGCGGCGGCGCGGGTGGCCGCCACGTTCTCCGCGTAGGGCAGGCGGGAGGCGTCGTACATGACGGAGCCGAACCCGGCCTCGGGGGCCTGGCGCAGCAGGGCGTCGCTGCGGACGTGGTCGAGGTGGAGGGCGACGGGGACGCCGGCGGCCTCGGCGGCGGCTACGGCCGCGCGGGCGAGCGGCAGCAGGCGGCCGTAGCGGTAGCGGACGGCGTTCTCGCTGACCTGGAGGACGACGGGTGAGCGGGCGGCCTCGGCACCGGCGACGACCGCCTCGATGTGTTCCAGGGTGACGACGTTGAAGGCGGCGACGGCGGAGCGGGCCGCGGCGGCCCGCGCGGTCAGCTCGCCGGTGGTGACGAGGGGCACGGCCTCTCCTTGGCGGGCGTCAGGGGGCGAGGATCACCGAGCGGGTGAGGTGGCGGGGCCGGTCGGGGTCGAGGCCCCGGGCGGCGGCCACGGCGACGGCGAGCCGCTGGGCGCGGACCAGTTCGGCGAGCGGGTCGAGGGTGGCGGGCAGCCAGGCGGCACCGGTGGCGCGGACCTGGGCGGCGAGTCCTTCGGGGGCCTCGCCGAACATCCAGGTGGCCGTGGTGCCGGTGGAGACGCTGATGGGGCCGTGCCGGTACTCCATCGCCGGGTACGCCTCGGTCCAGGACAGGGACGCCTCGCGCATCTTGAGCGCGGCCTCGTGGGCGAGGCCGACCGTCCAGCCGCGGCCGAGGAAGGTGAACTGGGTGCGGGCGGCGAGCCCTTCGGGCAGGTCGGTGGCGAGGGCGGTGCGCGCGTCGGCGACGACGGTGTCGGTGTGCAGGCCGAGGTGGGCGCGGAGCAGGGTCAGGGCGGTGGTGGCGAACCGGGTCTGGACGACGGAGCGCTCGTCGGCCCAGCCGAGCGGGACGACGTGGTCGGCGACGGCCGTGACGGGGGTATCGGGGTCGGCGGTGAGGGCGACGGAGCGGGTGCGGCCCTTCAACGCGCCGAGCAGGTCGAGGACTTCGGTGGTGGTGCCGGAGCGGGTGAGGGCGACGATCCGGTCGTAGGCGCGGGCGCGGGGGAACTCGGAGGCGGGGAAGGCGTCGGTCTCGCCCTGCCCGGCGCCCTCGCGCAGGGCCGCCGCCGCGAGCGCCATGTAGTACGAGGTGCCGCAGCCGACGATCGCCACCCGCTCACCACGGGCCGGCAGGACCGCCGCGTGCCGGTCCGCTTCCCGGGCCGCGCGGGTCCAGCACTCGGGCTGGCTGCGCAGCTCGTTCTCGACATGGGACATGCCGACACCCCTCCCCTGATGTGACTGTTCTTGCACGATACTCCCCCACTTCGATCAACTTCAATCATCCGGGCGGAATCCGGCCGGTGGGCTAGGGTCGGCGGTGATCGAGGAACGGAGGCGCCATGTCGCGCGACGCCCGCTGGAAGTCGCTGCTGGAACTGCTCGTGGAGCGCGGCCGGCTGGACGTCGAGGAGGCGGCGACGGAGCTGGCGGTGTCGGCGGCGACGATCCGCCGCGACTTCGACCGGCTCGCCGAACAGCAGATGCTCGTGCGCACGCGCGGCGGCGCGGTCGTCCACGGCGTCTCGTACGAACTGCCGTTGCGGTACAAGGTGGCACGGCACGCCACGGAGAAGCAGCGGGTCGCGCGCGCGGTGGCAGGCCTGGTGGCACCCGGCGAGGCGGTGGGCCTGACGGGTGGCACGACCACGACCGAGGTGGCGCGGGCGCTGGCGGAGCGCACCGACCTGGCCTCGGCCACACCGGCGCTGACGGTCGTCACCAACGCGCTGAACATCGCCAACGAACTGGCCGTGCGCCCGCAGTTCAAGATCGTGGTGACCGGCGGCGTGGCGCGGGCGCAGTCGTACGAGCTGATCGGACCGCTCGCGGACGGGGTGCTGGGGCAGATCACGGTGGACGTGGCGGTCCTCGGGGTGGTGGCCTTCGACGTGACGCACGGCGCCGCCGCCCACGACGAGGCGGAGGCCGCGATCAACCGGCTGCTGTGCGAGCGCGCGGAGCGCGTGGTGGTGGCGGCGGACTCCAGCAAGCTCGGCCGACGGGCGTTCGCCCGGATCTGCGCGGCCGAGGCCGTGGACACGTTGGTCACGGACCAGTCGGCGGACCCGGAGACGGTCCGCCGCTTCGAGGAGGCGGGGGTCGGGGTCCTCACCGTCTGACCCCGACGGCCGCCGCCGCCGCACGGCCCTCCGACCGCCCCGCCCGCCTCACACCCTGCCCCGATCCGCCCCACCGCCCCCCACACACCACCCCGTGCGCCCCGCAGGCCGCACGGGTGCCTCACCGACTGGTTCCGGCCGGTTCCGGCGGGCGCGCCGCCACCCACCGGACGGCACCGGACGGCGCACCGATCACTCCCCCGTGGCCGGGACGGCCGCGCGCCGTCCACCTCGGCCGGGCACCGGCCGCCCCGCGCCCGACCCCCCGACCAGCCCCCGGGTATCGCCGGACCGCTTGCATCAGATACCCCTTGGGGGTATACAGGAGGGACCATATACCCCCACCCGGTATCTATCGCGGGAGCATCGATGACCACCAGGACGACCGACGCACCCGCCGAGGCGGAACTCGCCATCGGCGGTATGACCTGCGCCTCCTGCGCCGCGCGCGTCGAGAAGAAGCTCAACCGCATGGACGGCGTCACCGCCACCGTCAACTACGCCACCGAGAAGGCGTGGATCAGCTACACCGGCGACGTCTCCGTACCGGACCTGATCGCCACGGTCGAGGCGACCGGCTACACCGCGCGCGAACCCGGGCCCGTCCGCGGCGGCCCCGCGAAGGACACGGAGCAGGGCACCGGCGAGCCCGACGACCTGCGTCCGCTCCGCCACCGCCTGATCACGGCGGCCCTGCTGGCCACCCCGGTCGTCCTCATGGCGATGGTCCCGGCGCTCCAGTTCACCCACTGGCAGTGGCTGTCGCTGACACTGGCCGCGCCCGTGGTGACGTACGCCGCCTGGCCCTTCCACAAGGCCGCCCTCACCAACGCCCGGCACGGCGCGGCCACCATGGACACCCTCGTCTCGCTCGGCACCTCGGCGGCGTTCCTGTGGTCGCTGTGGGCGCTGTTCCTCGGCACGGCGGGCATGCCGGGCATGACCCACCCGTTCGACCTGACCATCGCGCGCGGCGACGCCTCCGGGAACATCTACCTGGAGGCCGCGGCGGGCATCACCGCGTTCGTCCTCGCCGGCCGCTACATCGAGGCGCGCTCCAAGCGCAGCGCGGGCGCCGCGCTGAAGGCCCTGCTGGAACTGGGCGCCAAGGACGTGACGCTGCTGCTCCCCGACGGCGGTCAGCGGACGGTGCCCACCGCCGACCTCGCCCCCGGCGACCGCTTCCTCGTCCGCCCCGGCGAGAAGATCGCCACCGACGGCACGGTCGTCGAGGGGTCCTCCGCGGTGGACGTCTCCATGCTCACCGGCGAGTCCGTGCCGGTGGAGGTCGGCGTCGGCGACGACGTGACGGGCGCGACGCTCAACGCCGGCGGCCGGCTGGTCGTCGAGGCGACCCGGGTCGGCGCGGACACACAGCTCGCCCGGATGGCGAAGCTGGTCGAGGACGCACAGAACGGCAAGGCCGCCGCGCAGCGGCTCGCCGACCGGGTCTCGGGAGTCTTCGTCCCGGCCGTCATCGTCCTCTCGCTGGCGACGCTCGGCTACTGGCTCGTCACGGGCGCCGGAGTGGCCGCCGCGTTCACGGCCGCCGTGGCCGTCCTGATCATCGCCTGCCCCTGCGCCCTCGGGCTCGCCACACCGACCGCGCTGATGGTCGGCACCGGCCGCGGCGCCCAGCTCGGCATCCTCATCAAGGGCCCGGAGGTCCTGGAGTCCACGCGCAAGGCCGACACCGTGGTCCTCGACAAGACCGGCACCGTCACCACCGGCCGCATGACGCTGCTCGCCGTGCACACCGCCGACGGTGTCCCCGAGGACGAGGTGCTGCGGCTGGCGGGCGCGCTGGAGCACTCCTCCGAGCACCCGATCGCCCGCGCGGTCGCCGACCGGGCGCTGGAGAAGCTGGGCGGCCTGCCGACGCCGGCCGATTTCGCCAACGTCCCCGGGCTCGGGGTGCGGGGCGTGGTCGACGGGCACGCCGTCCTCGTCGGCCGGGAGCGGCTGCTCACCGCCGAGACGTCCGGAGGCCGGGACGGGGGCATCGTCCTCCCGGCGGAGCTGGGCCGGGCCATGGCCGGGGCGCAGGCCGCCGGCCGCACCGCGATCGCCGTCGCCTGGGACGGTGCGGCCCGCGCGGTGCTGGAGGTGGCCGACGCGGTGAAGGACGGCAGCCCGGAGGCGATCACCCGGCTGCGTGCCCTCGGTCTCACCCCGATCCTGCTGACCGGCGACAACAGGGCGGTGGCCGACGCCGTCGCCCGCGAGGTCGGCATCGACGCCGAGCACGTCATCGCCGAGGTGCTGCCGGAGGAGAAGGCCGACGTCGTGCGGCGCCTCCAGGGCGAGGGCCGTTCGGTGGCGATGGTCGGGGACGGGGTCAACGACGCCGCCGCGCTGGCCCAGGCCGACCTGGGACTGGCCATGGGCACCGGTACCGACGCCGCGATGGAGGCGGGCGACCTCACCCTGGTGCGCGGGGACCTGCGGGCCGTCCCGGACGCCATCCGGCTGGCCCGCCGGACGCTCGGCATCATCCGGTCGAACCTCTTCTGGGCCTTCGCCTACAACGTGGCGGCGCTGCCGCTCGCCGCGGCGGGCCTGCTCAACCCGATGATCGCGGGTGCGGCGATGGCGTTCTCGTCGGTGTTCGTCGTCGGCAACTCGCTGCGGCTGCGCGCCTTCCGGCCGACGAGCTGACCCCCTGTCACCATCCGGCGGGCCGCCGCTCCCCCACGGAGCCGGCGGCCCGCCGGCCGTTCCGGGCGTGGGCGGGACGGGGCACGGTCGTGGCGCGGGGCACGCCCGGCGCGGGACGGGGCGTTACCGGGGAGGACCGCCGGCCCGGGGTGTCAGTGGTGGTCCGCCGGTGACCCGACGCGCCGGCGCTTCAGCTCCCGGTCCAGGGCCGCGAACTCCTCGGAGGCCGTGAGCCCCGGGGTGCGCATCACCTCCGCGACCAGCGCGGCGTTGCGCGCGGTGCAGCCCGCGACGTCCTCGGGCTCGATGTACCAGCCCTCGCCGTCGGGACGGAAGGCGGAGCCGGCGCCGGCGCCGGCGTCGATCACCGCCACGGGGCCGATCCCCGGTTCCTTGCGTCCCTCGTGCTCGAGGACGAGGTCGAACACGCCGTACCAGGGCCCGTCCCCCTCGCGGGCGCTCTCCGGGCCGACGGTGAGCGTGACCTTCTCGTGGGACTTCGGCGGGATCCGCCGGGACAGCGCGGCGGAGAGGCTGAACGGCGTCGTGTGGGTCCGCCCGTCCCCGGCCGTCGGCCGGTCGTCCGGGACGGTGAACGCGTACCGCACCCGCCAAACGAGCCCGCCGCCCCGCCGGTGGCAGGGCTCCAGGTGACCGGAGCGGCGGAAGGTCAGTGTCGCCCGGGACAGGACGGCGGGAACGGCGGCGGGGTTCCGTACGGTCACCTCGACGTGGACGCCCCGCAGGTCGTCCTCCGGCACGGGGGATCCGTGTCCCCGCGCCGAGGTGCCGGCGAGGCCGCCCCGGAGGGCCGCGGTCACCTCGACCGCCTCCGGCCCCGTCCGGGGCCTCCCGTCCTCCTCCTCGATCCGGTGGGCCTCCTCGGCCCGCCGGTCCGCCTCCTCCGACATGGAGACGGCGCGCATGTTCATGAGGACCGCGAGGACGCCCAGGATCAGCGTCGAGTACATGCCGACGAGGATGCCCCAGTCGGCGAGGCCGCGTCCCCGGTGGGCGTCGAGCAGGCGTCGCGCGAGCGGCCTGCGCGGCGGTGCCGGTGGCCGGCGTCCACCGCGCGGTGTGCCCGCCCCTCCCCCGCTCCCGTGTGACATCGCGCCGCTTCCTCAGCCCTCGCAGTGCACCCCCTCACCACCCGGGGGTATCCCGACGTGACGATTCTCCGGCCGCCCGTCCGCCCGGCGCAGCGGTTCGGGCGAACGTCACCCGGTCATGTCACCGGACCTCCCCGGTCACCGGGCCCCCTCGCCCCCGTCAACCGACCAGGCGGCGCCGCCAGTCCAGGCGGGTGAGGGTGATGCCGCGGCCGGGGTCCCCGTCCCATGCGGGGTGGAGCCCCGCCGCCTCCAGGGCCGCGACGACCTCGCGGCCGACGTCGGCGGTGGTGTCGGCGGAACCGTCGAAACCGCCGTAGTGGAGCGTCAGGCCGTGACCGGACGCGGCGGCGTCCGTGCCCTGCGCGTGGAAGTAGACGAAGCCACGGGCGTCCCCCGCGCCCGCGTCGCCGATCTCGGCCTGCCCGCAGCCGCGGCAGCAGGTGAAGTTCTCACGGGCGGTGATGCCCGCGCGCTCCAGTCCGGTGAAGGCACGGGTGAGCCGCTCCGGGTCGGTCTCGCCGCGCCACCCGGCCTGCTCGGCGACCCGCTCCAGCCACAGCCGGTCGGCCAGGGCCCGTGCCTGCTCGGGCGAGACGGGCCGGCGGTCCCCGGCGACGAGGTAATCCTCAGCGATTTCGGACAGTTCGCCCCGGTCCGCGTACCCTCCGGCCAGCAGCACGCGCAGGCGTCCCTCCAACTCCGCCCGTTCCTCCGCGGCGAGGTCGAGCGGGGGCACCTCCGGCACGGGACCCAGGTCCAGCGGCGACCAGGAGAGCCCGGCGTCCCAGCCCTCCTCGCCCCGCGACCAGCCGACGAGTGCCGCGGCCACGGCGCCGGGCTGCCCGACCGAGGTCTGGAAGTGCCGGTCGACGGCCCCGTCCCGGTGCTCCAGCGTGTAGTCGCCGCCCGAGGCGTGCCAGACCTGGGCGAAGACGTCCGGCAGGTCGGGCAGCCGCTGCAGGACCAGGAACCGGTCCTTGGAGCCGCCTATCCGCCCCACCAGAGCAGTCAGTTCCTCGGCGGACACGCCGACGCGCCGCTCGTCCTTCTCCGTCCTCACCACGATCTCCAGCATGCGCAGACTGTGGCACACCCCACTGACAACGCCGCTCCCGCCCGTTCGCCGACGGACATCGGCCGCGCCGACCGGCCGGCCGCGCCTCGTCGTTCGCCCGGTCGGGCGGCGCCGAAGGGCCGTACGAACGCGGCCGGAACAGGGTGGTGGGGTGTCGGGCGGGGCCCGGCGTACGGAGGGAGGGGCCCGTGACCGAGTCCGGCGGTGCGGCGCGCTCGCGGCGGCCCGGCTCCGCCGAGGTGCTCGGTGAGTCGCGGGCCCTGGACGGGGCGCTGCGCGCGGCGGCTGCCGGGACTCGACGCCCGCGCTGGACCGGGCGCCGCCGCGTCTGCCGCGGGCCGCCGACCACGCGAGGCTGTCGCTCGGGATCGCCGGCGTCCTCACCCCCGGCGGCACGCGCCCGCGCCGGGCAGCCCTGGTGGGCCTCGCCGCGGCCGGGTTCGCCTCCGCCGCGAACCTGCTCGGCAAGCGCCCGGTGCGCCGGGACCGGCCCGGCCGGGAGGCGGCCCGGGTGACGGACGGCCGGTACGTGCCGATGCCCTCCTCGGTGTCCTTCCCCCAGGGCACACGGCCGCCGCGTCGCCTTCGCCGCCGCCGTCGGGACGGTACTGCCCGCGGCCTGCCTGCCGCTGCGCGCCCTCGCCCCGGCCGTCGGCCACGCCCGGGTCCACACCGGCGAGCACTCCCCCGGCGACGTGGCCGCCGAGCGCCGTGCCGGGGCTCGCCCACGCGGCCGGCGCGCCGGCGGTCGCGACGTCCGTGCCGGGGGCCCGCTATCCGGCGGAGCCGCCGGGGTCGTCGGCGCCGGTGTAGAAGGCGGTGGTCCGGTCCGCCGACGCGCGGGCCGCCCGCGGGTCGGCGCCGCCCGCCACGTTGGCCCGGTACCAGGCGTCGCTGCTGGCGGTGACGAAGCGACGGCCCTCGTCGGAGGCGGACCAGAGCATGGCTTCCCGGGGGTCGACGGCCGCGCCGGTGGACAGGTGCACCGTCAGGCCGACGAGCATCAGGTCCCAGCCGACGCCGACCGCGCCGGGGCCGTACTCCGTCCACCGTTCGTCCTCGATGTGGGCGGTGTGCTCCAGCACGAAGCGGGCGCCGCCGTCCTCGCGGGTCAGCCGCACCTCGATCCAGCTCAGCTCCTCGCCGTACTCCCAGGTCGCCGAGAAGCCGACGGGCGGTTCGCAGCGCAGGACGGTGCCGCCCGCGTTGCCTTCCAACTGGTAGTGCCCGCCGGTGCGAAGCTCTCCGGTGACCGGGAGGAACCAGAGCGGGATGCGTTCGGGGTTGCTGCAGGCGTCCCAGAGGTCCTCCAGGGGGACGTCGTAGACACGGCTGACGCCGACCACGTGGGCGCGGCCGTCCTCCAGGACGCGCGTGCCGACCTGGCGGTTCACGGACTCGATCTGCTGCGTCACGTCGATCACGAGGTGCTCCTCGGTGGTTCAAGGGTGCCGCGCGGCGGGGCGCGCGGGCCGGTTCGGCAGGGTGTACGGAGTCGGGCGGGTGATGCGGCGGCGGGCGGGACGCCGGGGCGGCGGTGGGGCCGGGGGCGCGCCGGGCGGGGGCGCGTGGTGGCGCAGTCGCCGTCGTGCCGTGCGCTCAGGTCCGCGGCGTCCCGGGCCCCGGTATCCCGGACGCTTCGCGGTCGCGGGCGGCGCGGGTCCCCGGGGCGGGCTCGCCCGCGGCGAGCGGTCCGGTCGGGCGGCGGCACGCGGGGCCCGCGAGGACGGCGAAGGCGCGCATGCGCGCAAAAGTATCAGCGGGTACTCATACGAGTACCCGCTGACACTCGGTCACGGTGGTGATGTCAGCCGAAGGCCCGCACCGCCTGGTAGTACGTCCACGCGGTGCCGTCGCAGGTGGTCTTGGTGCCACCGGTGTAGCGGGCGCAGACGCGCTTGAGGTCCTCGTAGAAGGCGCTGTCGAGACGGTTCTTGTGGGTGCTGAAGGAGCCCGCGGCCTTGTAGTTGCGGTAGCCGAAGTCGTGCCGCGCGCAGGAGGTGCTGAACGGGAAGCCGAACGGGTTGTCCGGTGAGGACGAGCAGTAGTCGGTCGACCAGTCGAAGCCGTACGCGCTCCAGGCGGCCTGGTTGGCCCGCGCGGCGGCCCAGGAGTCGTGGCTCGACGCGCTGGTCTGCGTCCAGTTCGAGAGGACCTGCGCCTTGTCGGCGGGAGCGGCGGTGGCGACGGCGGCCGAGGCGACGACGGTGGTCAGGGCCAGGGCCGAGGCGGCGAGCGCGGTGGTGACTCTGCGGTGCATCCCACACCTCCATGAGGCTGCGACCCGCCCATCGGGCCGCAGGTGCATGACAAGATGATGCGCGTTCCGGTCACCTCTTCACACCCCTGTCACCCCAACGGGTCGTCAACTCCGGGCCTCCGGCGGTGTCCAGGACGTGGACGGCTGCCTGGCCTGCTCTCCGCCCGGCTCCTGCCGCCCTCGTCCCCACTCCCCCGGCGCCCGGCACCGAGGCCCCGCCCGTACCGGACACGGAGCGGCACCGCGCACCCCGTACACACCCCTGTCACCGCACGGTCGGCACATCCCGCACCGCCCCCACGCCGAAGGCCCGTCTCCCGGTACGCCCCGGCTCCGCCGCCCCGCGCATCCGGGCTCCCCCGGTCGGTCGGCGTGCCCGGTCCCGCCACCCGGCCCCTCACCGTCCCGCCACCCGGCCCCTCACCGTCCCGCCGCCCGGGTGCCAGCGTTTGCGCGCCCGGCACACCGCTGGTCGACTGTCGCAAGGGGGTCGGAGCCGGACGTATCGCGCCGGCGCACTCCCTTGTCCTCTCCGGAAGGAGTTCAGGCGTGAACAGCCCCAGGCCGTCGGCCCCGCACCCCCACTCGGACGGCAGCCAGCCCTGGCTGCACCAGCAGGGCCGGACCATCCAGGAGTTCGGCACCGTCAAGCAGTTCCCGGTCGCCCTGTCGATGGAGACCCGTCTCTACTCCTGCCAGCGGCTCAACAAGGTTCTCGCGGACACCCGCATCCTGCACGACCTGTACAAGAAGTATCACTGGCTCATGCGCGGAGCGACCTTCTACCAGCTCCACCTGCTGCTCGACAAGCACGCCGGGGAGCAGCTCGAACTGATCGACACCCTCGCGGAGCGGGTCCAGACGCTCGGCGGCGTCGCGGTCGGCGACCCCCGGCACGTCGCCGAGATCACCACCGTGCCGCGCCCGCCGGACGGCGTGGAGGAGGTGCCCGCGATGCTGTCGCGACTGCTGGAGGCGCACGAGATGATCCTCGCCGACTGCCACGACGCCGCGACCCGCGCCCAGGACCTCGGCGACGACGGCACCAACGACCTCCTCGTCTCGGACGTCGTGCGCACCAACGAACTCCAGGCGTGGTTCGTGGCCGAGCACCTGGTGGACACCCCGCTCGTCCACGTCTGAGGGCCGCCCGGGCCCCGGCGCGCGCTCCGCTCCCTCCTGACGTCCCGTCTGCGAAAGCGTCCGGTACATGGCCCACACCTCTCCCGGCGCTCCGGGCCCGCCGCGGCGCGGGCAGTGGTGGCCGGCGTTCCGCGCCTCGCCGTGGTGGCCGGCCACCGTGCTCGTGCTGATCCTCGCGGCGGCGGCCGGGCTGTTCGCCGGGTCGTACACCTACTCCATGGCGGACCCGACACCGCACTCGATCCCGACCGCCGTCGTCGGCGCGTACGAGCACGAGCGCGGCCAGGCGTTCCTGGACGGGCTGGAGCAGGCGCTCAATGCCTCGGTGAAGGTCCGCCCGTACCCGACGGTGGAGCGGGCCCGCGCCGCCGTCCAGGAGCAGGAGGTCTTCGCGATCTTCGAGATCCGCGACGCGGGGCGGACCGCCGTCCTGGACCTGTCCAGCGCGTCGGGCGCCTCGGTCGCCGAGGTGCTGGGCGACTCCGCGCCCGAAGTGGGACGGAAGACCGGGGTGGCGGTCACCGTCCGGGACGTCAATCCGCTGCAACGGGGCGATCCGCGTGGTCTGGCGATCTTCTACATCTCCCTGGCCGCCGTCATCATCGGCTTCGTCGGGGCGATCCAGCTCAGTGTGCACGCCCGGACGCTGACGCCGTTCGAGCGCATCCTGTTCACCCTGGCGTACGCCCTGCTCGGCGGTTTCGCCATCGCCGCGACGGTGGACTGGCTGCTGGGCGCACTCGACCTGCCGTTCGCGGAGTCGTGGCTGATCCTCGCGTTGACACTGTTCACCAGCGGCATGGTGTTCACCATGTTCAACGCCCTCGTCGGCCGCTGGGCGATGCTGCCGACCTGGGGCCTGATGGTGCTGCTGGGCAACCCCTCCTCGGGCGGCGCGGTCTCCTGGCCGCTGCTGCCGTCGCCGCTGGGGCTCATCGGCCGGTGGCTGCCGCCGGGCGGGTCGGTCAACGCGCAGCACACGGCGGTGTACTTCCCGGGGCACCAGCACGCCTTCCCGTTCCTGGTGCTGGGCGGGTGGGCGCTGGTGTCCACGGCGGTCTTCTGGATCTGGCGCCACCGCCACCCCGGCGGCCGGGAGAAGGAGCCGGAGCAGGCGGCGGCCGGCGCCTGATCCGCCGTCTCCCGTCCCTGTTCACCCCGCCGTGCTGCTGCGATCATGAGGCCCGGAATCCCCCGCTTTCGGTTGGAGCGCACATGGCCCTCGACATCGCCGCGATCCGCGCACGGACGCCCGCACTGAAGTCCGGCACCGCCCGCTTCGACGCGCCCGGCGGCACCCAGACCCCCCAGCCCGTCATCGACGCGATCGCCGAGGCGCTGACCGGCCCGCTGGCCAACCGCGGCACCGTCACCGAGGGCGAGCGCCACGCGGACCGCATCGTCACCGAGGCCCGTGCGGCCCTCGGCGACCTGCTCGGCGTCTCCCCCCGCGGCGTCGTCTTCGGCCGCAGCTCGACCCAGCTCGCCTACGACCTGTCGCGGACGCTGGCCAAGGACTGGAGCCCCGGCGACGAGGTGGTCGTCACCCGGCTCGACCACGATTCCAACATCCGGCCCTGGGTGCAGGCGGCCGAGGCGGCCGGGGCCACCGTGCGGTGGGCGGACTTCGACCCGGCCACCGGGGAGCTGGAGCCGGGCCACATCGAGGCGGTGCTGTCCGCGCGCACCCGGCTGGTCGCGGTGACGGCCGCCTCCAACCTCATCGGCACCCGCCCCGACCTACCGGCCGTCGCCCGCCTGACCCACGGGGTCGGCGCGCTGCTGCACGTCGACGCGGTGCACTACGCCTCCCACGCGGCGGTCGACCTGGCGGCGCTCGGCGCGGACACGCTGGTGTGCTCGCCGTACAAGTTCCTCGGACCGCACCTCGGGGTGCTGGCGGGACGGCCGGAGTTCCTGGAGACCCTGCGCCCGGACAAGCTGCTGCCGTCCGCCGACACCGTCCCCGAGCGCTTCGAACTGGGCACGCTGCCTTACGAGTTGCTGGCGGGCGCCCGCGCCGCGGTCGACTTCCTCGCGGACCTCGCGGACCTCGCGCCGGAGGCCGGGGGCGGGCGGCGGCAGCGGCTGATCGCCGCCTTCACCGCGCTGGAGGAGCACGAGGACGCCCTTCGCGGGCGGATCGAGCGCGGGCTCGCGGAGCTCGGCCGGATCACCGTGTACTCGCGGGCCGCGCGGCGCACGCCGACACTGCTGTTCACCGTCGAGGGCCTGGCCCCGGCCGAGGTGTACCGGCGGCTGGCGGAGCACGGCGTGGACGCTCCGGCGGGCTCCTTCTACGCGCTGGAGGCGTCGCGGCGACTCGGCCTCGGCGACGGGGGCGGCGTACGGGTCGGGCTCGCGCCCTACACCAGCGAGGAGGACGTGGACCGGCTGCTGGCGGCCCTCGCCGCGATCACCGGCTGACCGGGAGGCGCCAGGGGCGCGCGCGAGGCACGCCCCCCCCTGCGCCCCTCCGCCCGGGGGCCCGGACGCCGTGCCCCGCCGCCCGGCGCACGCCCGCCGGGCGGACGGCGGACGCGACGCCCGGCAGACGGGACGCGGGGCGGACGGCGGACAAGCGGCGGGCGGAGCCGGACGGGACGCGCGACGCGGCCACACACCGGGCGCCGCCCCGGCGCCCCTGCCCCTCCTCGGCCCACCCCGGCGCCGCGCTCTCCCGGCCAACCCCGCCGTGCCGCTTCGACCGTTGGTGAAGCGCTTCGACCCGCCGGCGGACCGCGTACCTCCGTGCCCGACGGGCGGGTCGACGCCCGGCCGGATCGCGCCCCGTAGCCGCCGTGCTCTGGCGCCCGGACCGCAAGGTGACGTATGACTCGTCTGACTCGCCTTGCTCGTCACACCGGACCCGACGGTCCGGCCCGGGGAGCCGCACCGTCACGGCGCGGTCGCGCGCCCCTCGTTGAAGCGCTTCACCACCCGCTCGCCGCACCACCCGCTCACGATCTGTCCTCCGCACTCACAGATGGGCTCGACACCATGAGTGAACTCCCCGCCTTCCCGCCCGGTTTCGTCTTCGGTGCCGCGACGGCCGCCTACCAGATCGAGGGCGCCGCCCGGGAGGACGGCCGCGGTCCGTCCATCTGGGACACCTACAGCCACGAGCCCGGCCGCGTGACCGGCGGCGACACCGGGGACGTGGCCTGCGACCACTACCACCGCTACCCCGAGGACGTGGCGCTCCTGCGTGGCCTGGGCGTGGACTCGTACCGCTTCTCGCTGGCCTGGCCGCGGATCGTGCCGGACGGTTCGGGCCCGGTGAACCCCAAGGGGCTGGACTTCTACTCGCGTCTGGTCGACGAACTGCTGGCGGCGGGCATCGAACCGGCGGCCACCCTCTACCACTGGGACCTGCCACAGGCCCTGGAGGACCGGGGCGGGTGGCGGGTGCGGGAGACGGCGGAGCGGTTCGCCGAGTACGCGGCCGTCGTCGCCGGGCACCTGGGCGACCGGGTGCCGCGGTGGATCACCCTCAACGAGCCCTGGTGCAGCGCCTTCCTCGGCTACTCGGTGGGCCGCCACGCGCCCGGCGCGCGCGAGGGGCGCGGCGCGCTGGCCGCAGCCCACCACCTGCTGCTCGGCCACGGACACGCGGTCGGGGCGCTGCGGGCCGCCGGGGTGCGCGAGGTGGGCATCACGCTCAACCTGGACCGCAACCTGCCCGCCACCGGCTCCCCCGCCGACCTCGCCGCCGTGACCCGCGCCGACACCCAGCACAACCTGGTGTGGACCGAGCCGATCCTCGCCGGCCGCTACCCGCTGACGGAGGCGGAGACCTGGGGCGAGTCGCTCACCGGCGCGGACTTCCGGCGCGAGGGTGACCTGGAGCTGATCTCCCGTCCGCTGGACTTCCTCGGCGTCAACTACTACCGCCCGATCGTGGTCGCCGACGCACCCCACCGCGAGGCCGACCCGGCGCGGCGGGTGGCGACGGACAACCGCTACCAGGAGGTGCGGCTGCCCGGCGTCCGGCACACCGCGATGGACTGGCCCGTCGTCCCGCGGGGCCTCACCGACCTCCTGGTGGGCCTCAAGGAGCGCTACGGCGACGCGCTGCCGCCGGTCCACGTCACGGAGAACGGGTCCGCGGAGGACGACGTACCGGCCGCCGACGGCACCGTCCACGACGCCGACCGCGTCTCCTACCTGCGCGACCACCTCACCGCGCTGCGGGCGGCGATGGACGCGGGCGTGGACGTGCGGGGCTACTACGTGTGGTCGCTGCTGGACAACTTCGAGTGGGCGCACGGCTACAGCAAGCGCTTCGGCATCGTCCGCGTCGACTACGACACCCTGGAGCGCACGCCGAAGGACAGCTACCACTGGTACCGGGCCCTGATCGCCGCGCACCGCGCCTGACCCGCCGGGGGCGTCAGCTCCGCCGGACGGCCTGGACGGACAGCACCGGATCCGGCGCCGGCACCACGTGGGCGGCCACGCGGGCCACGAGGTGCGCGGCGGGCGTGCCCCCGGCGTGCAGGGCGTGCACGTACGCGACGGTCTCGGCCGGGGAGAGGGCGGGCACCCGGTGCCGCAGCAGCCTTCCCGCGTGCGCGCGCCCGCGCGTGGCCGCCGACGCGCGCAGTTCGTCGTGCAGGTCGTCCACGGCGGTGCGCACGGGCAGCCCGCGGACGCGGGCCCGGTAGTCGTCCTCCCACCGGCCGCTCGCGGCGGCGACGGCGCCGATGGTGCGCAGGCTGCCGTCGATCCGGTCGACCAGGAACGCCCCGTGGCCGACCGGCTGTCGCTGCCGGCCGGGCTCACCAGCGTGGCGGCCCTGGCCGCGGTGGCGGTGGTGATCGCCCTCACCGCACTCCGGGCGGCCGTCCGACCGGCCGGGATCAGCCGAGCCAGCCGGGCCGCACCAGGCCGGATTCGTAGGCCAGGACGACGAGCTGGGCGCGGTCGCGGACACCGAGCTTCACCATGGCGCGGCTGACATGGGTCTTCGCGGTGAGCGGGCTGACGACCAGGCGGCGGGCGATCTCCTCGTTGGACAGGCCGATGCCGACGAGGGCCATCACCTCGCGCTCGCGTTCGGTGAGCCGGGCCAGGGCGTCGGCCGCGGCGGGCTCCTTGGACCGGGCCGCGAACTCGGCGATCAGGCGGCGGGTCACCCCGGGCGAGAGCAGCGCGTCGCCGGCGACCACCGCCCGGACGGCGCGCAGCAGTTCCTCCGGCTCGGTGTCCTTGACCAGGAAGCCGGAGGCGCCGGAGCGGATGGCCTCGAAGACGTACTCGTCGAGTTCGAAGGTGGTGAGCATGACCACCCGCACCGCGCCGAGCGCCGGGTCCCCGGTGATCTCGCGGGTGGCGGCGAGGCCGTCCAGGCGGGGCATGCGGATGTCCATGAGGACGACGTCCGCGGGCGTCTCGCGGAGCGCGCGCAGTGCCTCCTCGCCGTCCGCGGCCTCGCCCGCGACCTCGATGTCCGGCTGGGCGTCGAGCAGGGCGCGGAACCCGGCCCTGACCAGCGACTGGTCGTCGGCGAGCAGGACGCGGATCACCGGTCGGCCTCCTTCGGGGTGAGCGGCAGCAGCGCCCTCACCCGGAAACCGCCGTCGGGGCGGGGGCCCGCCTCGACGGTGCCGCCGAGGGCCGCCGCCCGCTCCCGCATCCCGGCCAGCCCGTTGCCACCGCCCCCGGCGTCGGTGCCGGTCGCGGGCCCGTCGTCGTCGACGCGCAGGTCGAGGGCGCCGCCCTCGCGGGCGAAGCGGACGCGCGCGTGCCGGGAGCCCGAGTGCCGTACGACGTTGGTCAGGGCCTCCTGGAGGATGCGGAAGGCGGCGACGCCGGTGTGGGGCGGCAGCCGGGGCGGTTCGCCCTCGACCTCGACGGTGAGGCCGGCGCGGGCGGCCTGCTCCACCAGCTCGGGCAGCCGGTCGAGTCCCGGGGCGGGGGCGCGCGGGGCGTCGCCGGGCGCGCGGAGGGTGTCGAGGACCTGGCGCACCTCGCCCAGCGCCTCCTTGCTCTGGCCCTTGATGGTGCTCAGCGCGGTACGTGCCTGCTCGCGGTCGGTGTCGAGGAGGGCGAGGCCGACGCCCGCCTGGACGTGGATGACGGAGAGGCTGTGGGCGAGGACGTCGTGGAGTTCGCGGGCGATCCGCAGCCGTTCCTCGTCGGCGCGGCGCCGGGCGGCCTGGGCGCGTTCGGCCCGTTCCCGCGCCCACTGCTCACGCCGGGCGCGGGCCAGCTCCGAGAGGGCGACGATCGCCACCGCCCAGGTCGCGGTGGCCAGTTCCGTGCCCCAGGGGGCGGCGGAGTCCCCCGCGGGAGGCAGCCACCGGTAGAGCCAGTGGGCGAGCAGGAGGTGCCCGGTCCACAGGGCGGCCACGGCGGTCCACGCGGCGGTGCGGTGGCCGGCGACGACGGCGGTGAAGCAGGCGACGGCGAAGGCGAGGAACACCGGGCCGTAGGGGTATCCGGCGGCGAGGTAGGCGAGGGTGGTGGCCGCCGTGGCCCAGACGACGGCCACGGGGTGCCGCGACCGCCACAGCAGGAGGAGCCCGGTGGCCACCAGCAGCACGCGGGCGGCCGGGTCGAGCCCGACGCGTTCGCCTTCCTGGGCGCGGGCGGCGAACTGCGAACCGGCGAGCACGAAGACGGTCACCAGCAGGGTGCTGGGCCACGGCCACCGGCGGGCGGGGGTGCCGTCGTCCCGGGCACCGGCCCACGGCGGTCCGGGCCGCCACCGCGGCGGTCCGCCCGCGGGCACGCGCTGCTCGTCCATGTCCGCCACGCTAGACGCCGCGCCGCCCGGCGGCGTCCCCCGCGCGCGGTGATGGCGCGTACTCCCCGGGGAGTACGCGGGGCACGGCGGCCTGTCGGGCCCGGTCAGCGGCGCAGGCCGACGCCGTGGGCGAGCCGTTCGGCGGCGTGCCGGAAGAAGGGCTCGCGGTCCTCCACCACGCGGTGGAACTGCCCGAACACCTCGAAGCAGACCAGTCCGAACAGCTCGGCCCAGGCGGCGACGAAGGCGGTCACCGTCTCCGGGGGCAGGCCGGGGGCGAGGTCCCGGGCCATCCGCGCGGCCTCGGGCGCCAGTTCCGCGGGGAGGTCCGCGCGGGCGAGGTCACCGTCCCGGTGGGCCTCGGCGGCGAGGGCGAGGAGGACCCGGCCCACCCGGGCGGCGGCGGGGACGGTGTCCTGCGGGGCGGAGTAGCCGGGCACCGGCGATCCGTAGATGAGGGCGCACTCGTGGGGGTGCGCCAGCGCCCAGTGGCGGACGGCCTCGCACACCGCGACCCAGCGGGCGACGGGCGGCTCGCCCGCCGCCTTGTCGCGGGCCGTCTCGGCGGCGGCGCCGAGGGAGTCGTAGGCGTCGATGATGAGCGCGGTCAGCAGGTCGTCGCGGCTCGGGAAGTAGCGGTACAGGGCGGAGGAGGCCATGCCCAGTTCGCGGGCGACGGCCCGCAGCGAGAGCCGGGCGGCGCCCTCCTCCGCGAGCTGCCTGCGGGCCGCCTCCTTGATGGCGGCGGTGACCTCGATCCGGGCGCGGGCTCGGGCGCCGTGTGGGGTACTGCTCATGGGGACAGTGTCCCACGGGGTCAGAGCGGTGCACACAAACGAGAGCACCGCTCTTGCGTGGCGACGGGGCCGCCGTGCACACTGGAACCCGGTCGAGAGCAGTGCTCACAAAAGTGATCGGCGCTCTCCCCGTGGCACCCGGCCACCCTGTCCGCCTCCGCCCCTCACCCGACCGTCAGGAGATCCTCATGACCTCATCGCCGTACTACCTCAAGGGCGGCCGGATCACCACGTGGTTCAACGCCCTGGTCGGCCGGCTGGCCCGGCTCGGACTGAGCGTCGCAGGCTCCGCCGAGCTGTCCGTACGGGGCCGCACCAGCGGCCGCGTCCAGCGCATCCCGGTCAATCCGCACACCTACGAGGGCCGGCAGTACCTGGTCTCCGCGCGCGGCCACTCCCAGTGGGTGCGGAACATGCGGGCGGCCGGCGGCGGGGAACTGCGGGTCGGGCGCCGGGTGCGGAAGTTCACCGCCGAGGAACTGCCCGACGCGGAGAAGCTCCCCGTCCTGCGGACCTACCTGGAGCGCTGGGGCTGGGAGGTCGACTCGTACTTCCGCGGCGTCACCGCCCGTTCGACGGACGAGGAGATCACCGCCTGCGCGCCCGACCACCCGGTCTTCCGCATCCGGGTCAGGGGGAAGTGACCTCGCCCTCCGCCGCCTCCGCCGGCCGCCGGTCCATGGCGGCCAGGGCCCGCTGCGCCATGGGATGACTGCGCATCAGCTCGCCCAGCGTGGTCCCGCCCTGCGTGATGTCCTTGAACGCCCGCCAGGCCGGCCGGAAACCGGTCAGCGCCGCGTGGAACAGCCCGGGGCGGCGCGCGAAGATGGCCAGCATCCGCTTGCCGACGCTCATCTCCACACCGAGCCCGGCCTTGATGGCGAACGCGTAGTTGAGGGCCTGCTTGCGGGCGTCCACCGCGTCGTGCGCCTCGGCGATGCGCACCGCCCACTCCCCCGCGAGCCGCCCGGAGCGCAGCGCGAAGGAGATGCCCTCGCGCGTCCAGGGCTCCAGCAGCCCGGCCGCGTCCCCGCACACCAGCACCCGGCCGCGCGACAGCGGCGAGTCGTCGGCCCGGCAGCGGGTCAAGTGGCCCGAGGAGATGCTCGGTTCGAAACCGGCCAGGCCCAGCCGGCCGACGAAGTCCTCCAGGTACCGCTTGGTCGCCGCGCCCTCGCCGCGCGCCGAGATCACCCCGACCGTCAGCGTGTCGTCCTTGGGGAAGACCCAGCCGTAACTGCCCGGCATCGGCCCCCAGTCGATGAGGACGCGGCCCCGCCAGTCCTCGGCGACCGTCTCCGGCACCGGGATCTCCCACTCCAGACCCAGGTCGACATGGTCCAGCTTGACCCCGACGTGGGCTCCTATCCGGCTCGCGCTGCCGTCCGCGCCGACGACCGCGCGGGCCAGCACCGTCTCCCCGCCCTGGAGGACCACGGCGACCGTGCGCCGGTCCGGCACCGCCGAACCGTGCTGCTCCACGCGCGTCACCGTGGCCCCGGTGCGCAGCTCGGCACCGGCCTTCTGCGCGTGCTCCACCAGCAGGTGGTCGAACTCCGGGCGGTTGACCAGCCCGAACAGCATCTGCCGGGAGCGGCGGGTGCGGGTGAAGCGGCCGTTGTGGGAGAAGGTCACCGCGTGCACGCGGTCACGGAAGGGCAGCTCGAAGCCGGGGGGCAGGGTGTCACGCGAGGGACCGATGATGCCGCCGCCGCACGTCTTGTAACGGGGCAGCTCGGCCTTCTCCAGCACCAGTACGCGCCGTCCCGCGACCGCCGCCGCGTAGGCGGCCGAGGCCCCCGCCGGTCCCGCGCCCACCACGACGACGTCCCAGACCCGACGCTCGTCGTCCGCCGAAGAGTTCTCGCTGCTCACGATGGTCTACTGCTCCGATCCACAACGTCTGCCGCACTTGACCCCCGCATCCTACGGCGGGCATCGCCGCAGGCCACTGTGGGAGGATCGGCGCGGACGCGACCACACCCGGTCGCACCACCCCATCGGTACAACGTCGCACCTACAGGGAGCGTGCCCATGTCGTCGAACCCGGTCGCCGAGACCGTCGCCTCGCTGATGCCCAGGGCGAAGGAGGAGCTCACCGCCCTGGTGGCCTTCAAGTCGGTGGCGGACTTCGACCAGTTCCCGCGCGAGGAGAGCGAGGCCGCCGCCGGCTGGGTCGCCGACGCGCTGCGCGCGGAGGGCTTCCGGGACGTGGCCCTGCTCGACACACCGGACGGCACCCAGTCGGTCTACGGCTATCTGCCCGGCCCCGAGGGCGCGCCCACCGTCCTGCTGTACGCCCACTACGACGTGCAGCCCCCGCTGGACGAGGCCGCCTGGACCTCGCCGCCCTTCGAGCTGACCGAGCGCGACGGCCGCTGGTACGGGCGCGGGAGCGCCGACTGCAAGGGCGGGGTGCTCATGCACCTGCTCGCGCTGCGCGCCCTGAAGGCCGACGGCGGCGTGCCGGTGCACGTCAAGGTGATCGTCGAGGGCTCCGAGGAGCAGGGCACGGGCGGTCTGGAGCGGTACGCGGAGCAGCACCCGGAGCTGCTGGAGGCCGACACCATCGTCATCGGCGACGCGGGCAACTTCCGGGTCGGGCTGCCGACGGTCACCACCACGCTGCGCGGCATGACCCTGGTCCGGGTGCGCGTCGACACCCTCGAAGGCAACCTGCACTCGGGCCAGTTCGGCGGCGCCGCCCCGGACGCGCTGGCCGCGCTGATCCGCGTGCTGGACTCGCTGCGCGCCGAGGACGGCTCCACGACGGTCGACGGCCTCGCCGGCGACAGCCACTGGGACGGGCTCCAGTACGACGAGGAGGAGTTCCGCAAGGACGCCCGGGTGCTCGACGGCGTGGACCTGATCGGCTCGGGCACGGTCGCCGACCGGATCTGGGCGCGGCCGGCCGTCACGGTGCTCGGCATCGACTGCCCGCCGGTGGTGGGCGCGACCCCGTCGGTGCAGGCCGGGGCCCGCGCGCTGGTGAGCCTGAGGGTGCCGCCGGGCGCGGACGCCGTGGAGGCCACCGCGCTGCTGCGGGCGCATCTGGAGGCGCACGCGCCGTGGGGCGCGCGGGTGGAGGTCGAACAGGTCGGCCAGGGGCAGGCGTTCCGCGCCGACACCAGCAGCCCGGCGTACAAGGCGATGGCGGAGGCGATGGCCGTGGCCTACCCGGGCGAGGAGATGCAGTACGCCGGTCAGGGCGGGTCGATCCCGCTCTGCAACACCCTCGCCGCGCTGTACCCGCGGGCCGAGATCCTGCTGATCGGGCTGAGCGAGCCGGAGGCCCGGATCCACGCCGTCGACGAGAGCGTCTGCCCCGGGGAACTGGAGCGGCTGTCGGTGGCGGAGGCGCTGTTCCTGCGCAACTACGCGGCCGGCTGAGCCCGCCGCGCTCCGCGTACGGTGGCCCCGCCCCGCCCCCCCCGGCAGCGCGGGGCCACCGCCGTCCCGGCCCGGGGGCGGTCGGCGTCCCGCGGCGGGGGCGCGGACGGCCGCGCCGGACGGGGCGTCAGCCGACGGGGATCCCGGACTCCAGGTACAGCGCGGCGCCGCGCTCGCGGGCGCGCAGGGCCCAGCGCAGGCGTTCGTAGCGCACGGGGGGCAGCAGGCCGGCCGCCTCGTCCTCGGTGACGAAGCGCCAGTCGCGCAGTTCGGGGCCCGGCAGCAGCACGCCGTCGGCCTGGGCGGCGTCGAGCCGTCCCCCGTCGAACAGCAGCCGCAGACCCCCGTAGCCGGGCGGCCGGGGCGGTTCCCAGTCGACGACCAGCAGGCGGGGCACCTCGTCGAGGCGGATGCCGGTCTCCTCGGCGACCTCGCGCATCCCGGCGCGGGCGGGCGCCTCGCCCGGTTCGACGACGCCGCCGGGGAACTCCCAGCCGGGCTTGTACGTCGGGTCGACCAGGAGGACCCGGTCGTGCTCGTCGAAGAGGAGGACACCGGCGGCGACGGTCTCGGCGGTCGGCTCGGGCGTCTGCACGATGTCGCAGGCGGGCACCGTCCCGGTGGCGACCGCGTCGGCGATGCGCACGGCCGCCTCGTACGGGGTGAGGCCGCTGGTGTCGACGGGGTGGGCGTCGGCGGTGAGCCAGGAGGCGAGGGCCGCCCGGTAGGGCTCGATGTGGTCGTAGGACCACTGGCGGACGCCCGACTCGGCGTCGGGCACGTCCGGCGGGACCTCCCGTCGGGCGATCCGCTCGCGCAGGATCGTTTCCGCCGGGGCCAGGAGCACATGCCGGACGGCTATGCGGCGGGCGGCGAGGCCGCCGAAGATCTCGTCGCGGTACTCCTGCCGCAGCAGGGTCATGGGCACCACGAGGGTCCCGCCGAACTCCGCGAGCATGGCGGCCGCCGTGTCGATCACGAGACGGCGCCAGACCGGGAGGTCCTGGAAGTCGCCCACCTCGGCGAGGCGTTTGGGCGGCAGCAGATGCGTGAGCGCCGCGCCGATCACCTCGGGGTCGAAGAGCGTGCTGTGCGGGATCAGGTCGATCAGTTCCCGTGCGGTCGTCGTCTTTCCGGCACCGAACGCGCCGTTGACCCAGACGATCACGGTTCCCCCTCTGCTGTTGGCCCCCTGTGGCTTGCCCGTTTCACCCTGCCACGGAAACCAGATGCAGTTGAGCACCTGTGACGACGGCGCCGGCGCCCCCCGGACGAGGGGCACCGGCGCCGTCGCCACGGTGGTGCGGGTCAGCCGCCGAGCTGCCCGAGGGTGTTCTCGTCCAGGGTGAGGCTGTCGGTCGCCACCGTCTGCTCGACGGTGCTGAGGGTGTCCTCGACGTCGAGTGAGAGCGGGAGTTCGGCGGGGGCGGCGTGCGACGGGGTGACGGCCGCGACGACGAAGCCGGTGGCGAGGGAGGCGAGGGCGAGCATGCTGCGCTTCTTCATGCCGGGATCAACTGCGGGGCGGCCCCGGGGTCACGGGTGATTCCGCGAGTGATCGCCCGGACGGCCGGGAATCCCCCGCACCGCCCCTCTTCCCCCCACAGTCCACACGTCCTCCCGCACACATCCACCGGACCGACGTGACCATGCCGGTCCGCGGCGGGCTCACGCCGTTCCACCCGCCGCGGAACCGGAGGCACGTGATGACACGCCGCCCTTCCCTCGCCGGCCCCGCGCGCCCGGCCGGGGCGCTCCTCGCCGGGGGCCCGGTCGCCTCAGACGCCCGCGGCGGTCACACCCGCCGTTCTGCTGAGCGCGGCCGAGGCGGCGCCGACCAGCCCGGCGTCGGTGCCCATGCGGGCGGGCACGACGGCCAGGCGCTGCACGAAGGACAGGGTGGCGTACCGGGTCAGCGCCTCGCGCAGCGGCGCGAACAGCACCTCGCCGGCCCGGCTCACACCCCCGCCGACCACGGCGATGTCGACCTCGACCAGGGTCGCGGTGGCGGCGATGCCGGCGGCCAGCGCCTGGGCGGCCCGCGCGAAGGAGGCGAGGGCGGCGGGATCGCCCCGGCGGGCGGCGTCGGCCACCGCGGCGGCCGAGACGTCCCCGTCGGGCCCCGGGAGCCAGCCGCCGTCGAGGGCCCGCCGGGCGATGTTGGGCCCGGACGCCATGCGCTCCACGCACCCGCGTGCCCCGCAGGGGCAGGAGTCACCGTCCAGATCGACGCTGATGTGCCCGATGTGGCCGGCGTTGCCCGTGGGGCCGGGGTGCAGCCTGCCGTTGAGGACCAGTCCGCCGCCGACGCCGGTGGAGACCACCATGCACAGCGCGTTGTCGTGCCCCCGGGCGGCGCCCTGCCAGTGCTCGGCGGCCGTGATGGCCACCCCGTCGCCGATCAGTTCCACGGGCAGCCCCCCGGTGGCGGCGCGGACCCGACGGACCAGGGGGTAGTCGCGCCAGCCGGGCACGTTGACCGGGCTGACCGTGCCGGCGGAGGCGTCCACCGGGCCCGCGCTGCCGATGCCCACGGCCGAGGCGGCGTCCCACAGCGGGGACGCGCTCAGTTCCGCGAGCACCGACTCGACCGCCCGCATCACGGTCTCGCCGTCCTCCCGGGCGGGCGTCGCGCGCTGGGCCCGCGTCCGTATCCGGCCGTGGCCGTCCACCAGCGCCCCGGCGATCTTGGTCCCGCCGATGTCCAGCGCTGCCACGAGATCGGTGTGCATCAGAGTCGGATCTCCCCGTCGACCGAATGAGAATGTGCGGAACACGAGCGCGAACAGCGACCGGTCCGGTGGTGGGGGACGGACCGAAGGGTGCGAGGGACAGTGTCCCCCGCTCTGACAACGTTGTCCAGGCTCTATGCTCGACGCCACATCCTCATACAAACGCATGACCGCCGCATCCTGGTGGCCGACAGGAGCCGATGCAGACCCGTGGACGACAGGACAGCACACCGCACCCCACCCGCCACGCACCGTGGCGCGGACCGCCTTCCCGGCACCCGATACGGCAGCCGCCCGACCATGAAGGACGTCGCCGCCCGCGCCGGGGTGGGCCTCAAGACCGTCTCCCGGGTGGTCAACGGGGAGCCCGGCGTCACCCCCGAGACCGAACGACGCGTCCAGGAGGCCATCGACGCGCTCGGCTTCCGCCGCAACGACAGCGCCCGCGTCCTGCGCAAGGGCCGCACCGCCAGCATCGGCCTGGTCCTGGAGGACCTGGCGGATCCCTTCTACGGGCCGCTCAGCCGCGCCGTGGAGGAGGTGGCCCGCGCCCACGGCGCCCTGCTGATCAACGGGTCCAGCGCGGAGGACCCCGAGCGGGAACAGGAGTTGGTGCTCGCGCTGTGCGCGCGCCGGGTGGACGGGCTGGTGGTGATCCCGGCCGGGGACGACCACCGGTACCTGGAGCCGGAGGTGAAGGCCGGGGTGGCCACGGTGTTCGTGGACCGCCCGGCCGGACACATCGACGCGGACGTGGTGGTGTCCGACAACTTCGGCGGCGCCCGCGACGGCGTGGCCCACCTCATCGCGCACGGGCACCGCAGGATCGGCTTCATCGGCGACATGCCGCGCATCCACACGGCCGCCGAGCGGCTGCGCGGCTACCGGGCAGCGATGGAGGACGCGGGGATAACCGTCGAGGACTCCTGGATGTCGCTGGGCGTCACCGACCCCGAGCGGGTGCGCCGGGCCGCCGAGGAGATGCTCGCCGGTCCGGAGCCCGTGACGGCGGTCTTCACGGGCAACAACCGGGTGACGGTCACCGTGATCCGGGTCCTGGCCGGGCACGACCGCCCGGTCGCCCTGGTGGGCTTCGACGACCTCGAACTGGCCGACCTGCTCCAGCCCGGCGTCACCGTGGTCGCGCAGGACGCGGCGGCCCTCGGCCGCACCGCCGCCGAACGGCTCTTCCGCCAGCTCGACGGCACGCTGCTCACGCCCGAGCGGATCGAACTGCCGACCCGGCTGATCACCCGCGGCTCGGGCGAACTCCCGCCGGCCGGCTGACCGGGGCCCGTGGGGGGCCGAGGCCCCCCCACGGGTGCCGGCCGACCGGCCGCGCCCAGGGTCTTTCGTCTGGATCAGGCCGGACCCCGCGAGCCCGGCGTGATCCACACGGGAGACCCTAGCGCGCGGACGCCGTCAGGTCGCCGCGCCGGGGCGCGGAGAACCCCTCCAGGTCGGCCCGGGTCAGACCGGTGAGCCGGGCGACCTCGGCGGTGTCCAGGGCGCCGCAGTCCAGTCCGCGCAGCAGGTAGCCGCTGAGCGCCTTGGCGGTGGCGGGCTCGTCCATCACGTCGCCGCCGGACCGGCCGACGTAGCGGGCGAGCCGGCCGGCGGCCTGTTCGAAACCCTCCCGGTAGAAGGCGAAGACCGCGGCGTACCGGGTGGGGATGTGGCCCGGGTGCATGTCCCAGCCCTGGTAGTAGGCGCGGGCCAGGGCGCGACGGGTGAGCCCGTAGTGCAGGCGCCAGGCGTCGTGGACCTGCGCGGTGGGCCCGACCGGCAGCACGTTGGTCGAACCGTCCGAGACGCGGACGCCGGTGCCGGCGGCGGCGACCTGCATGACGTCCTTGGCGTGGTCGGCCGCCGGGTGGTCGCTCGACTGGTGGGCGGCGGAGACGCCGAGGCAGGCGCTGTAGTCGAAGGTCCCGTAGTGCAGGCCGGTGGCGCGGCCCTCGGCGGCGTGGATCATGCGGGCCACGCCGGCGGTGCCGTCGGCGCCCAGGATGGACTGGCTGGTCTCGATCTGGATCTCGAAGCCGATCCGGCCCGGCTCCAGCCCGCGCGCCGCCTCGAAGGCGTCCAGGAGCCGCGCCATGGCGGCGACCTGCTCGGGGTAGGTGACCTTCGGCAGGGTGAGCACGAGGCCGTCGGGCAGTCCACCGGCTTCCATCAGGCCGCTGAGGAAGACGTCGAGCGTACGGATGCCCCGCGCCCGCACACCGGCTTCCAGGCACTTCATGCGGATGCCCATGTACGGGGCGGCCGTGCCCCGCGCGTACGCCTCGGCGACCAGCCGGGCGGCTCGGGCGGCGGCCTCGTCCTCCTCGGCGTCGCCGCGGTTGCCGTAGCCGTCCTCGAAGTCGATGCGCAGGTCCTCGACCGGTTCGCGCTCCAGCTTGGCGCGCACCCGGGAGTGGACCGGTTCGGCGAGGTCGTCGTCGAGGCCCAGGACGGCGGCGAACGAGGCGGCGTCCGGGGCGTGTTCGTCGAGAGCCGCGAGAGCGCGGTCGCCCCAGGAGCGGACCGTGTCGGCGGCGAACGCGTCGGCGGGGACGTAGACGGTGTGGACGGGCTGACGGGTGCCCGGGTCGCCGGGGTAGCGGCGCTCGAGTTCCGCGTCGACCGGCGCGAGGAAGGCGCCGATCTCCTCGCCGACCGCGTCCGCGAGGCTCGTCGCCACCTTCTCCTGCTGACCCATCCGAAACCCTCCTCTTTTCCGCAACGCGGAATCAACAATCCGTTGAACGAAGTTATCCGGGTGGTTCCGTCCGGGTCAACACCCCTTCCACGGCGACGCCGAGGCCCCCGCGACCAGGACTGCGGTCGCGGGGGCCTCGGACAGGAGCCGGAGAGGCGCTCAGCCCTTGCGGGTCTTGATCTCCTCGGTGAGCTGGGGGAGGACGTCGAAGAGGTCTCCGACGATGCCGTAGTCGACGAGCTCGAAGATGGGCGCTTCGGCGTCCTTGTTGACGGCGACGATGGTCTTGGAGGTCTGCATGCCGGCACGGTGCTGGATGGCGCCGGAGATACCGGCGGCGATGTAGAGCTGGGGCGAGACGGACTTGCCGGTCTGGCCGACCTGCTGGGTGTGCGGGTACCAGCCCGCGTCCACCGCCGCCCGCGAGGCACCCACCGCGGCACCGAGCGAGTCGGCCAGCGCCTCGATCACCGCGAAGTTCTCCGCGCCGTTGACGCCCCGGCCGCCGGAGACCACGATCGCGGCCTCGGTCAGCTCCGGCCGCCCGGTCGACTCACGCGGCGTCCGCGACGTCACCCTCGTCCCCGACGCCTGCGCGGAGAAGACGACCTCCAGCGCCTCCACACCACCCGCGGCGGGAGCCGCCTCGACCGAGGCGCTGTTGGGCTTGACCGTGATCACCGGCGTGCCCCGCGACACACGGGACGTCGTGGTGAACGCGGCGGCGAACACCGACTGCGTCGCCACCGGGCCCTTCTCACCCGCCTCCAGATCGATCGCGTCGGTGATGACACCCGAACCGATCCGCAGCGCGAGCCGGGCGGCGATCTCCTTGCCGTCCGCGGAGGACGACACCAGCACCGCCGCCGGCGACACCCGCTCATACGCGGCCTGCAACGCGTCGACCTGCGGAACCACCAGGTAGTCGGCGTACTCGGGGGCCTCATGGGTCAGGACCCTGACCGCGCCGTGCTCGGCCAGGGTGGCGGCGGTGTCGGCGGCGCCGGCACCCAGCGCGACGGCGACCGGGTCACCGAGACGGCGGGCCAGCGTCAGCAGCTCCAGCGTGGGCTTGCGGACCGCACCGTCCACGTGATCGACATAGACGAGGACTTCAGCCATGGGACTTCTTCTCTCCTGCTAGCGGTACTTGAAGGACTGTCGGCGGCGGGGCGGTGCTCAGACGAACTTCTGGCCCGCGAGGAACTCGGCGAGCTGCCGGCCGCCCTCGCCCTCGTCCTTGACGACCGTGCCCGCCGTCCGCGCCGGACGCTCCAGGGCCGAGTCGACCACCGTCCAGGCGCCCGCCAGACCGACCTCGTCCGCGTCCAGGTCCAGGTCGGACAGGTCCCAGGACACGACCGGCTTCTTCTTGGCCGCCATGATTCCCTTGAACGACGGGTACCGCGCCTCACCCGACTGGTCCGTCACCGACACCACCGCCGGCAACGACGCCTCCAGCCGCTCCGAAGCCGCGTCCCCGTCACGACGGCCCCGGACCGTGCCGTCCTCGACCGACACCTCCGACAGCAGCGTCACCTGCGGCACGCCCAGACGCTCGGCCACCAGCGCCGGCACCACGCCCATCACACCGTCGGTGGACGCCATACCGGAGATCACCAGGTCGTAACCGGCCTTCTCCACCGCCTTCGCCAGCACCAGCGACGTCCCCATCGCGTCCGTACCGTGCAGGTCGTCGTCCTCGACGTGAACCGCCTTGTCCGCACCCATCGACAGCGCCTTGCGCAGCGCGTCCTTCGCGTCCTCCGGACCCACCGTCAAGACCGTGACCTCGACGTCGTCGTCGGAGTTCTCCGAGATCTGGAGAGCCTGCTCGACCGCGTACTCGTCCAGCTCCGACAGCAGACCGTCCACGTCCTCACGGTCCACGGTCAGGTCGTCGGAGAAGCTCCGGTCGCCCGTGGCGTCGGGCACGTACTTCACGGTGACAACGATCCTCAAGCTCACGCCGGCTCTCCTACTGCATCGTCATTTCAGTGCTGCCTGCTTGCAGGCAGCATAGGCGCCCCAAGCGGCCGTTCCCGGTCGGGGCGACCCGCGCCCCCACCGCGATATTACTCGTCAGTACACCCAGTTCGTTCCCGCTGAGCAAGCGCTTTGAACTGTGACCTTCGCAACGCAGCGTAACCGGAACTCGACGGCTCCGCAGAAGGGGGAGCCGGCGTCCCGGGGCGCGGCCGACCGGGCGTTACCCGCCACGCGCGGTGATCAGAGGGCGTCGCCCAGGGCGGCGATGACGTCCGCCTTCCGGGGCAGCCCGGCCGCGCGCCGGACGACCCGGCCGTCGGCGTCCAGGACCAGCACGGTCGGCGTCCGCTCCACGCCCCAGGCGCGGACCAGCTCCAGGCGGGATTCCGCGTCGATCTCGACGTGGCCGACACCAGGGACCATGGCGGCCACGTCCGCGAGGACGCGCCGGGTGGCCCGGCACGGTGCGCAGAAGGCGCTGGAGAACTGCACGAGGGTGGCGCGGGCGCCGAGTCCGGTGCCGAGCTCCGCCGCACCGAGCCGCCTGCCGTCGTCCCGTCCGGACACCCCGCACCCCACTTCGCCGCCACGGCGGCCCCACAGGAGGGCCGTGCCGCGTTTCCTCTCGTCTCCCGGGTGCAGCGCGCGGGCGCCGCGGAAGATTCCCGGCTGACCGCCGACTTCCGGCCACCCGGGGCGCGGTGGACGTGATGAGGATCTCGCCGTGAGGGGGCACCGGGGCTGGTTCCGCGGCCGTTCTTGGGGCACGATCGGCGACAAGCCGTAAACCTACGGCTGCGTAACTTTCGGCTGGGAGACCCCTTCCCAGGCTGACACGGAAGGGTCCGACCCGCCCATGGCAGAACTCGTCTACCGCCCGGTCATCGGTCTCGCCCGCACCATGTTCAAGGTGTGGGACCTCAAGATCGACTGCCGGGGGTCGGAGAACATCCCGCGCTCGGGCGGCGCCGTACTGGTGAGCAACCACATCAGCTACCTGGACTTCATCTTCAACGGCCTGGCGGCGCTGCCGCAGAAGCGGCTGGTCCGCTTCATGGCGAAGGACTCGGTCTTCCGGCACCGGGTCTCCGGCCCGCTGATGCGCGGGATGAAGCACATCCCGGTCGACCGCAAGAACGGCGAGGCGGCGTACGCCCACGCGCTGGACTCGCTGCGCTCCGGCGAGATCATCGGTGTCTTCCCGGAGGCGACGATCTCCGAGTCGTTCACGCTGAAGAGCTTCAAGTCGGGCGCGGCGCGCCTGGCGCAGGAGGCGGGCGTACCGCTGGTGCCGATGGCGGTGTGGGGCACGCAGCGGCTGTGGACCAAGGGACACCCCCGCAACTTCAAGCGCAGCCACATCCCCGTCACCATCCGCGTGGGCGAGGCGCTGGAGGCTTCCCGCGAGCAGTACGCGGGCGCCCTGACCCGGCGGCTGCGCGAGCGGGTGCAGGAGCTGCTGGAGGCCGCCCAGCGCGCCTACCCGGTGCGCCCGAGGAACGCGGACGACACCTGGTGGATGCCGGCCCACCTCGGCGGCACCGCGCCGACCCCCGAGCAACTGCGCCTGGCGTAGGGCCCTTCCCCTGCGACGCACCGGCCCCGGCGGCGGTCGCACCGGGGCCCGCCTCGACGTGTCACAGGGCGGTCGGCAGGGTCGCCCACAACCGCGTGCGGTCGCCGGCCGCCTTCAGCGCGGCCAGGACCGCCGGGTGCGGGGCGGGGTACAGCTCGGGGCAGTCGGCCTCGCCGGCCTCCCGGTCGGGGGTGAAGGCCAGGCGCTCGCTCCCGAGGGAGAAGCGGGCGTCCACGCCCGGTTTGTTGCCGCGGGGGTCCTGCCGGTGCCAGGCCCCGTCGAACCGTACGGCGACCAGCCCGTGCACCACGCCGAGCCGCTGGTAGCACAGGGCCGTGGGGATGTCCTCGGCGCGCAGCAGGGCGGCCAGGGCGTGGGCCTTGGCGTAGCAGATCCCGGTGCGCCGCTCCAGCACGTCGGAGGCCCGCCAGGTGACGCGCGGGTCGCCCGAGTCCTGGGAGTGGGGGATGGTGTCGCGGACGAACTCGAAGGCCCGCCGCGCATAGTCATACGAGTCCTCCGCCCCCTCGGCGAGGCGTTCCGCCGCTTCCCGCACCCGGGGGTGGTCGTGGTCGATCGCCTCGTCGGCGGCGAGGTAGGCGGACAGGTCGGGGTCTTTCTGGATCAGCTCCATGCCCGCGGAGCATAGGTACGCGACCACCTAACGGTCAATGACTTTTCAGGTGGCCGCATACTTATGCATCCTCTAGTGGCGGGCCATCTCCTCCTTGAGGGCCGCGACGAAGGCGTCGACGTCGTCCTCGGTGGTGTCGAAGGCGCACATCCAGCGCACGTCGCCGGCGGTCTCGTCCCAGAAGTAGAAGCGGAACCGCTCCTGGAGGCGCCGGCTCACCTCGTGCGGGAGCCGGGCGAAGACCGCGTTGGCCTGCACCGGGTGGAGGATCTCCACGCCGTGCACGGCACGCACGCCCTCCGCGAGGCGCTGCGCCATCTCGTTGGCGTGCCGGGCGTTGCGCAGCCAGAGGTCCTTGGCGAGCAGGGCCTCCAGTTGCACGGAGACGAAGCGCATCTTGGACGCGAGCTGCATGGAGAGCTTGCGCAGGTGCCGCATGTGGCGCACCGCGTCCGGGTCGAGCACGACGACCGCCTCACCGAACAGCGCGCCGTTCTTGGTGCCGCCCAGGGACAGCAGGTCGACGCCGACCGCGTTGGTGAAGGTCCGCATGGGAACGTCCAGCGCGGCGGCGGCGTTGGCGATCCGCGAGCCGTCCAGGTGGACGCGCATGCCGCGGGCGTGGGCGTGCTCGCAGATCGCGCGGATCTCGCCGGGCGTGTAGAGGGTGCCCAGCTCGGTGCTCTGGGTGATCGAGACGACCTGCGGCATGGCGCGGTGCTCGTCGTCCCAGCCGTACGCCTGCCGGTCGATCAGCTCGGGGGTGAGCTTGCCGTCGGGGGTGGGCACGGTGAGCAGCTTGAGGCCGCCCATGCGCTCGGGGGCGCCGCCCTCGTCGACGTGGATGTGCGCGCTCTCGGCGCAGATCACCGCGCCCCAGCGGTCGGTGACCGCCTGCAGCGCGACGACGTTGGCGCCGGTGCCGTTGAAGACCGGGTACGCCTCCGCGCCCGCCCCGAAGTGGCTGCGGATGACGCGCTGGAGGTTCTCGGTGTACGCGTCCTCGCCGTAGGCGACCTGGTGCCCGCCGTTGGCCAGGGCCAGGGCGGCGAGCACCTCCGGGTGGGCGCCGGCGTAGTTGTCGCTGGCGAAACCGCGGACCTCGGGGTCGTGGTGCCGTCGCGCGTCGGTCTTCGGGGGGTTCACGGCTCCTCGGTCAGCCACAGACGCCTTCCGTTCACTTCGGCGGCGGGCTTCTCCCAGACCCCGGCGACGGCCTCGGCCAGGTCCCGGACGTCCGTGAAGCCCGCGAACTTCGCGTTGGGGCGCTCGGCGCGCATCGCGTCGTGCACCAACGCCTTCACCACCAGGATCGCAGCCGCCGACGTCGGCCCCTGGTCGCCCCCCGCCTTGCGGAAGTAGTCGCCCATGGCCAGGGTCCACGCCTCGGCGGCCGCCTTGGCGGCGGAGTAGGCGGCGTTCCCGGCGGTGGGCTTGCTGGCGCCGGCGGCGCTGATCAGCACGTAGCGGCCGCGGTCGCTGCGCTGGAGGGCCTCGTGGAAGGCGAGGGAGGTGTGCTGCACGGTGCGGATGAGCAGCAGTTCCAGCAGGTCCCAGTCGTCCAGGTTGGTCTTGGTGAAGGTCTGGCTGCCGCGCCAGCCGCCGACGAGGTGGACCAGGCCGTCCACCCGGCCGAACTCCTCTTCGATGCGGCCGGCCCAGGCGCGGCTGGAGTCGAGGTCGAGCAGGTCGACGGTCTCGCCGACGACCGTCGCCCCGCCGTGCGCGTAGCGGGCGGCGTCCACGGCCTCCGCCAGCCGTTCCGGGTCGTTGTCGGCGCCGACCACGACCGCCCCTGCCTCGGCGAGGCGCAGCAGCGCGGCCCGCCCGGCGGGTCCCCCCGCTCCGGCCACCGCGATCACCGCGCCGTCGAGCGCCCCGTTACCCATGGTCCTCGCCTCCCGTGCCTGTTCCCGTACGCCGGTGCCGCCGCTCACGCGGCGGTCCGCTCGGCGCCGTCCGTCGCGGTGATGCCCCGGGTGGAGGCGATCACACGCTTGAGCTTCTTCGACAGTGCCTCGTAGAACATGCTGAGCGGAAACTCGTCCGGAAGCACGTCGTCGACGAGTTTGCGCGGGGGCAGCGTCAGGTCCAGGGCCTCGGGGCCCTTGGCCCACTTGGAGCCGGGGTGCGGGGCGAGGTAGGTGGAGACGAGGTCGTACCCGGCGAACCAGTGGACCAGCTTGGGGCGGTCGATGCCGTCGCGGTAGAGCGTCTCGATCTCGGCGCAGAGCCGGTTGGTGACCTGCGGGGCGCGCTCCCAGTCGAGGGAGAGCTTGTTGTCGGTCCAGCGGACGACGTCGTGGCGGTGCAGGTAGGCGAAGAGGAGCTGGCCGCCGAGGCCGTCGTAGTTGCGGACCCGCTCGCCGGTGACCGGGAAGCGGAACATCCGGTCGAACAGGACCGCGTACTGCACGTCACGGGCCTGGGGGACGCCCTCCTCGGCGAGCCGCACGGCCTCCTTGAAAGCGGTGAGGTCGCAGCGCAGCTCCTCCAGGCCGTACATCCAGAACGGCTGCCGCTGTTTGATCATGAAGGGGTCGAAGGGCAGGTCGCCGTGGCTGTGGGTGCGGTCGTGGATCATGTCCCAGAGGACGAACGCCTCCTCGCAGCGCTTCTGGTCGTGGACCATGGCGGCGACGTCCTCGGGCAGGTCGAGGCCGAGCAGGCCGACGGCGGCCCCGGTGACGCGGCGGAAGCGGGCGGCCTCGCGGTCGCAGAAGATGCCGCCCCAGGAGAAGCGCTCGGGCGCCTCGCGTACGGCGATGGTCTCCGGGAAGAGGACGGCGGAGTTGGTGTCGTAGCCCGAGGTGAAGTCCTCGAAGGTGATGCCGCAGAAGAGCGGGTTGTCGTAGCGGGTGCGCTCCAGTTCGGCCAGCCAGTCGGGCCAGACCATGCGCAGCACGACCGCCTCCAGATTGCGGTCCGGGTTGCCGTTCTGCGTGTACATCGGGAAGACGACGAGGTGCTGGAGGCCGTCCTCGCGGCGCGCCGCGGGCTGGAAGGCGAGCAGCGAGTCGAGGAAGTCGGGCACCTGGAAGCCGCCGTCGGCCCAGCGGCCCAGGTCGGCGACGAGCGCCTCGTGGTAGGCACCGTCGTGCGGGAGGAGCGGGGAGAGGGCGCGCACGGAGTCGGCGACGCGGCGCACGGCCGCCTCCGCCACGGCGCGCTCGGGGGCGTTCTCGGCCTCGAAGTCGATCGACCCGTCCGGGGACTGCCAGGGGCGGATCTGCTCGACGGCGTCCTTGAGCACGGGCCACGCGGGGTGCTCCACCACCCGAGCCGCGGGAGGAATTTCCTCCTCCGCACCCACCTGCACAAGAATTTCCGTCATGTCCCACCCTCCACAGGAGAAGCTAGCGTCAGGACACCGTAGGCATACGACCTTTCCCTCATCAAGGGCACCCTCCGGAAATTATCCTGCCGCACCCCGGCCATGACCGCATTTTTTCCCGTTTCTTCGCGAGTATGCGGCGGTTCCGGTGGGGAGTCCGTACCGTTCGGCGAACGATCCGGCCGTCTCCGTATACCCCGTACGGCCGGGGGGAACGGGTTGGGCGGGGCCGTTGGTCCGCGGTCCCGTCTTCGCCGCCGTCGACGGAAGCGAGTCGAGCCTTGAACTTCCTCACCATCGGTCACCGCGGGGTGATGGGCGTCGAGCCCGAGAACACCCTGCGTTCCTTCGTCGCCGCCGAACGCGCCGGCCTGGACGTCATCGAACTCGACCTGCACCTGAGCAAGGACGGGGCGCTCGTCGTGATGCACGACGCCCACGTCGACCGGACGACCGACGGCACCGGCGCGATCGCCGCCAAGACCCTCGCGGAACTGCGCGCGCTGGACGCGGGGCGCGGGGAGCGGGTCCCGGTCTTCGAGGAGGTACTGGACGCCGTGTCGGCGCCGCTCCAGGCCGAGATCAAGGACGTGGCGGCGGCGCGCACGCTGGCCGAGGTGATGCTCCGCCGCGATCTGGCCGACCGGGTCGAGGTGATCTCCTTCCACGACGACGCGCTGGTCGAGATCTCCCGGCTGGTGCCGGGGGTGCGCACGGCCCTGGTCGCCCAGTACTACGGGACCGAGGTCGTGGACCGGGCCGTCGGGGCGGGCGCCGGGTCGCTCTGCCTGGACATCAACCGGATCACCCTGGAGATCGTGGAGCTGGCCCGCAAGGCCGGGCTGCGGGTGTGCGGCTGGGTGGTGAACACCCAGGACCACCTGCGGCTGGTGCGCGCCCTCGGCCTGGACGGCGCGACGACCGACTACCCGGAGATCAAGCGCACCGGCCGCTTCACCGCCTGACGCCGCACCGCCCGGCGCTCACCCGAGCGGCTTGACCAGCAGCTCGAAGCGCAGGTCGTCGCGTTGCGGGATGCCGAAGCGCTCGTCGCCGTACGGGAACGGGGTCATCCGTCCCGTACGGCGGTAGCCGCGGCGTTCGTACCAGGCGATCAGGTCCTCGCGGACGGAGATCACCGTCATGTGCATCTCCGTCGCGCCCCATTCGGCGCGGGCCAGCCGCTCGGCCTCGGCGAGCAGCGTCTTGCCCAGTCCCTCGCCCTGGAGCCGCGGGCTGACCGCGAACATCCCGAAGTAGGCGTGGCCGCCCCGGTGTTCCACCTGGCAGCAGGCGACCACCCGGCCGTCCCGCTCGACCGTCAGCAGCCGGCTTCCGGCCGAGGTGATGACCTCCCGCACGCCCTCGGGGTCGGTCCGGCGGCCTTCGAGGAGGTCCGCCTCGGTGGTCCACCCGGCCCGGCTCGGCTCGCCCCGGTACGCGGACTGTATGAGGGCGACCAGATCGTCCACGTCGGCGTCGGTGGCGTCGCGGAAGATCGGTCGGGAGGGGGCGGTGTCCATGGGCGCCTCTTCGCTGGCGGTACGGGCCTGGGTCACCGACGAGAGTAACGCCGCCGGACCCCGCGCTCTGCCGCCGGTCCCCGCGGAAAGGCCCTACGCTCGGGCCGCATGGTGCACGTACTCGGCAGCAGGATGCTGCTCCGCCCCACCGACCCCGACCGCACCCGCGCCTTCTACGGGGACCGGCTCGGCCTCGCCGTCCACCGCGAGTTCGGCACGGGCCCGGAACGCGGCACGGTCTACTTCCTCGGCGGCGGTTTCCTGGAGGTCTCCGGCCGCGCGGAGCCCGCCTCCCCCTCCCCCGCCTCCCCCGCGCTGCGGCTCTGGCTCCAGGTCGAGGACGCCGAGGCCGCCCACCGGGAGCTGCTCGGCAAGGGCGTGGAGATCGTCCGGCCGCCCGTCAGGGAGCCGTGGGGGCTGGTGGAGATGTGGATCGCCGACCCGGACGGCACGCCGATCGTCCTGGTGGAGGTCCCTGCGGACCACCCGCTGCGCTACCGGCCCGGTATCTGAGCCCGCACCACCCGCGTCCGCGCCCGCCCGTGCCCGGATGCCGCGGGCGAAGACGCGCGGGCCGGCCCGGGGCCCGCGGGCGCCGGATGGCCGGGGGCCCCGGCCCGCCTTAGCGTGCAGGGGAGGCACGCGCTGCGGAAGGGGACGCCCACGCCATGAAGCTCCACCCACCGGTGCCCGGCGGGCCCTGCTGGGCCGAGCTGGGGACCAGCGACCCGGCGGCGGCCAGGCGGTTCTACGCGCGGGTGTTCGGCTGGCGCCACGTACCCGACCCGCACCGTCAGACGGGCGGCTACTCCGTCGCCCGTCTCGGTGACACGGCGGTCGCCGGGCTGACGCCCCGGTACCGGCCGGGACAGCCGGTGGCGTGGGAGGTGGCGTTCACGGTGCGTGACGCGGAGTCCGCCGCACGCCAGGTGACGGCGGCCGGCGGGCGGGTGGAGATGGGACCGGTGGGCGTCTTCGGCGCGGGCCGGTTCACGGTGGCCGAGGACCCCTCCGGCGCCGTCTTCCAGCTCTGGCAGCCGGGCACCTTCCCGGGCGCCGGGGACTTCGACGTGCCCGGGGCGCTGGGCTGGGTGGAGCTCCTGACCCGGGAGCCGGAGCGTGCCGCGGACTTCTACGCCACCGTCTTCGGCTGGAGCGTCGACCTCGCCCGGCGCTCTCCGCGCTGGTCGATCGGCGGCGCGGACTTCGGCGGCGTGGTGGCGATGGACGAGAAGTTCCCGCACGAGGTGCCCGCGCACTGGCTGCCCTACTTCGCGGTGGCCGACGTGGACCTGGCCGCGGCCGGCACGGTCGCCGGGGGCGGCACGGTGCTCATGGACCCGGCCTCGCCGCCCGGCGGCCCGCGCATCGCCGTGCTGCGGGACGCGCAGGGGGCGGTGTTCGGCGTGCACCGGGCGGGCGGGCAGTGGTGAGGCGGCGCCGCCCGTCCGGTGCACGGTGCCGGGCCGGTCAGGCGCGCAGTGCCTCGATGCGGCCTTCGAGCCGGCCCAGGAGTTCGCCGAGGAGAGCGGCGAGTTCGTCCAGGTCCGGCCCCTGGACGCCGGAGAGCACGGCGGACTCGTAGGCCAGCTGGTCGGGGAGGATGCCGTCGACGAGGTCGCGTCCGGCGTCGGTGAGGCGGACGTGGGCCACCCGGCGGTCGCGGGTGTCGCCCCGGCGTTCCACGAGTCCGCGCTCGGTGAGCTGCTTGAGCCGCTTGGTCACGGCCGCGCCCGAGGAGAAGGTCTCGCGGGCCAGTTCGCCCGGGGTCAGCTCGTGCCCGGTGCGCCGCAACGCCCCGAGCAGGTCGAACTCGGCGCGGCTGAGGCCCGCCCGGCGCAACGGGGCGTCCTCCGCCTGCTGGAGCAGGGCGGCGCAGCGGTTGATCCGGCCGATGATCTCCATGGGTCCGGTGTCGAGGTGGGGGTGGACGGCCCGCCACTGCCGGACCACGGCGGCGACGGTGTCGTCGCCCGGCCCGCTCCTCGCCCTGCTCCCGGTCGCCGAGCCCCCGTCCGTTGCGGTCATGGCCGTTCGTCCTCCGTTCTCGTGCCGGTCTGGCGGTGCGCGCGCCCCTCGGGCCTCGCGCCGTTGCGGCGAGCGTACGGCGTCCCGGCCCGTGCGGCGGACACGGGCCCGGCGCCGGGCCCGGTTTCCCTCTGGTGCGCGAGCGGACCGGCCGGGCGGCTCCCGGTACTCGGTGCGCCCTCGGATGCCCCCCGTGTACATCGTTGCGCTCGCGTGCGCGCCGTGTGCCCCGGGCAGCTCTTGACCGTCCGTCGAACGGGAACGGGGAGGTTCGGGTGCAGGGACCGGCGTCGTCCGGCTGGCTGCTGGTCGCCGTGTGCGCGGCGACCGGCGCGTACTGCCTGCTGCGCATGCGCAGCCGGGTGGAGGAGCAGCGGCGGGCCGCGGGGGGTGACGCCGTCATGGGCTTCGGCATGGCGGCCATGGCGGTTCCGCCGGCGGTGTTCACCCCGCCGGCGTGGGCGTGGACGGGGTACGCGGTGCTCTTCGGCTGCGCGGGGCTCAGTTCCCTGTGGGCGGCCCGTACCGGCGGGCACCATCTGCACCATGTGGTGGGGGCCGCCGCGATGGTGCACATGTCGGTGACGATGGCCCTCTCCCCCGGTCACGCGCACGGGCACGGGCACGGTGGCTCGGGGCCGTCCCCGCTGACCGGGCTCCTGCTGCTGTACTTCGCCGGGTACGTGCTCGTCGAGGGCGCCCGCCTCCTTCCCGTGCAGGCGCCCGCGGCGGCCGGGGGCGTGGGCGCGGCGGGCTGGGGCGACCGGCCGGAGCTGGCCAGGGTCTGCCGGCTCTCGATGGGGATCGCGATGTTCGCCATGCTGCTGTTCATGTGACGCCGGGCGCCGCGGTGCGCCGGGCGCGTCCCGCGAACGTTGCCTGCGTCACTTTGACGGGACGGGCCGTACCCGCGAAGGCGTGCCGCTCGTAGGCTGCTGTCATGATCCTCCCCGTGGGACTGCTGCTGATCGGCGCGCTGACGGCCGTCCTCGCCCCCCGGCTGCTCGCACGGGCCGACTGGCCCGACCGCGAACCGGTGGTCGCCCTCTGGGTGTGGCAGTGCGTGGTGGCGTCGGTGCTGTTGTGCTGCGTGCTGGCGATGACGCTGAGCGCGGCGGCGGCCTGGCACGTGGTGGGCGGCCCGATCTTCGCCACCGCGCCGGGCCCCGTGGTGGAGGCGTACGCGCTCGGCACGTCCGGTTCCTGGGCGGCGACCACCGCGGTCGCGCTGGCCTGCGGCGGCCTGTGGACGGCCGCGATGCTCACCCGTGAGGTGGCGCGCGCCCGCGCGCGACGGCGGCTGCGCCGGGCGGGGCTGCGCGAGCGGGCGCCGCTGCTGCCGGGCGAGACCGTGCGGGCGGAGCGGCTGGTGGTCCTGGAAGGCGAGCGGCCGGACGCCTGGTGGCTGCCCGGCGCTCCCCCGCAACTGGTCGTCACCACCGGGGCGTTGCGACGGCTGAAGGGGCGGCAGCTCGACGCGGTCCTCGCCCACGAGCAGGGGCACGCGCGGGCGCGGCACGACTGGCTGCTGCACTGCTCGGCGGCGCTCGCGGACGGGTTTCCGCAGGTGCCGGTGTTCGCGGCGTTCCGGGACGAGATGCACCGGCTGGTGGAACTGGCGGCCGACGACACGGCCTCCCGCCGCTTCGGCCGGCTCACCACCGCCCTGGCCCTGGTCGAACTCAACGAGGACCGGGGGGTCTTCGGGCCCTGCCCGAGCGCCGACGCCCACGTCCCGCAGCGGGTGCACCGCCTGCTCACTCCCCCGGACCGGCTCCCGGCCGCGGCCCGGCTCCGGCTCACCGCGGCGGCGTCCCTCGTCCCGGTGATCCCGGTGCTGGTCGCCTTCGTCCCGGGACTGCGGGCCCTCGGCTAGTCATCCCGGGACCCGTCGGCGAGGACAGTGGCCCTCGTCCCCCGGGTCGGCGAGCATCGCGGCATGTACTCACCGCCCGTCGTCTCCCCGCCCCGCCGCCGCTTCCCGCACGGTGCCCTCGGCACGGCCGGGGCGCTCGCCCTCGCCTGTCTCCTGCTGACCGTCCCGGTCGCCGTCTCGTGGCGTCCGCTGACCGGCCTCGACGGGGACGTCGCCCGGGTCACGCACCGTTGGGCGCTCGGGCACGAGAACGTCACGGACGGGATGCGCTTCCTGTCCGACCGGCTGTGGGACCCGTGGACGATGCGCGTGCTGTGCGCCGGTGTCGCGGTGTGGCTGTGGGGCTGGATCCGGGACCGGTGGACCGCCCTGTGGCTCGCGGTCACGTGCGCGGTGGGCGGCGTGTTCCAGCAGGCGCTGAAGGCGGCGGTGGGCCGCCCCCGGCCGGTCTGGGCGCACCCGGTCGACTCCGCGCGGTACGCCGCCTTCCCGTCGGGCCACGCCATGACGGCCACCGTCGTGTGCGGGGCGCTGGTGTGGCTCGTGTACCGCTACGGCGCCCCGCGCGCGGCACGCCGTACCGCGGGGGCCGCGGCCGTGGTGTCCGTGGTGGGCGTCGGCGCGACCCGGGTGTGGCTGGGCGTCCACTGGCTCAGCGACGTCGTGGGCGGCTGGCTGTTCGGGGGCCTGGTGGTGGCCCTCGCGGTCCTCGCGCACGAACGCTGGCACCCCCGGGCCACGGCAGTGACGGGCGGCCCGGAGACGCGCTAGGTGTATCGCCCTGTGAGGTCGTGCCGAGGCCACCGGCGGCCCCGCGCGGCACGGGCGCGGGGGCGAAGTCGTCTCCCCGCCGGCTCCCCGGACCCGGGGCAGGCGGCCGTCGCACCCGTCGGCGGGTCGTCGGATCACCAGGTCACCGGGGTCTTCGGGAAGAGCGGCCGGCCTTCCTCGGACGATCCCCCGTGTCGCCCGAGGAAGACGGCAGCCGAAACAGCCCCGGCACGGGGCCTGTCCCTCAGCGCTGAGTATAGTTGGCTGCCAGCCAGTCAACGCAGGAGTACAGCATGTCCCCGCGCAGCGCCTCGGTCAATGAAGAGTTGCGGAGGCGTTCGAAGGAGCGGCTCCTGCAAGCCGCCGTCGAACTGGTCGCCGAGCGCGGCTACGACGCCACCACGCTGGGCGACATCGCCGACCGGGCGGGATCGGCGCGCGGTCTGGTCTCGTACTACTTTCCGGGCAAACGCCACCTCGTGCAGTCCGCGGTGCACCGGCTGATGCACCGCACGCTGGAGGAGGCCCTGGAGCGGGAGCCGCACGCCGAGGGGGGTCCGGAGCGGATGGCGCGGGCCATCGACGCGATCCTGGGCCTCGCCCGGGACCGGCCGGTGCTCATGCGGCACCACATGGCCGGGCTGCTCCAGGCCGAGGGCTTCGTCCCCTGCCCGGAGCAGCGGCGACTGGCCGAACTGCTGCGCGACACGGTGGTGCGGCACGGTTCGCGGGACGTGGACCGCGACTACCCGATGCTGCGCGCGCTGCTGATGGGCGCCGTCTTCGCGGCCCTGGTGCCGGGCGTGCCGATGCCGGTGCCGGTGCTGCGCGCCGAGCTGTTCCGGCGGTACGGGCTCGACTGGGGCCTCGGGGTCCCGCCGGAGGCCCAGGCACCCGGCGGGACGCGCGAGACGGACCTGTCGCGGTTCTTCGCGACGGACCTGCCGCGCCAGGAGGGCCGGCCCGCCAGGCCCGACCGGCGCGAGTAGCCCGAACGGGTCACGAGGGGCGCGCGCCCGTGACAAGGCCGGTCACGGCGCCGGGGGCGCCCCGGCCTCCCGGCGGGCGTGGCGCGGCGCGAGGAACCCCTCGTCACGGGCCTCGCCGATGAGCCGGAGCGAGCGGCGGCGGCTCTGCCCGGTCGCCCGCATCACCGCCAGGACGGGGTCGTCGCCCCCCTCCCGGGCCGCACGGTACTCCCGCGCGACGAGGCGGCGTCCCTCCGTGCCGCGCGGCCAGGCGAGCCGTGCCCGGCGCGCGGCGGCCGGCGCGGCCTCGGCGGCGCCGGACACGCACGCCTCGTAGAGGGGGCCTTCCAGCCACTCCCCGAGCGCCGCGAGGTCGTCGAGGGAGAGCGCGGGTTCGGCGCGCACCGCGTCGACCCGGAGAGCGCCGTCCGACAGGACGGCCAGGGCGTCGATCCACGCCCCGTCGGCGAAGGCCAGCCGGAGGTCGAACCACGTGCACGTGGCGCCGCCCTCCCGCACCACCCAGGTCTGCCGCACGGACATCTCGACGTCGCCCGGACAACGATCGGAAAGCCGCAGAGAACGATCACCGAAAGATGCTTCCACCATATACAGAACGTAAGCAAATGATCACTTTCCATACGAACAGAACACGCACGATCGGCCCCGCCGCTACCCCGACAGCCGAGCGGACCCTGGACCACCGCCACCAGGCACCGCCGAGGTGACCGGAACGGGACCGTGCGGAGCGTTGTCGGGAAAGCGCTGACACCGTCCGTTCCGTTCAGCGGACTGAACAGCCCCCGGCCGCCGGCAGCAACCCGCACCGGCCCCGCCAGGCGGGTACAGGCGAGCGACCCACGCCGACCACACGTCGGCACGTCGCCCTTCATCCCTGAACGCGCCCCATGTACCTGAACCACCGCCCGCGTGCCCACCGGAAGGAACCGGACCATGCCCCCACGCCTCCGCGCCGACACCCGCGTGACGACCGGCGCGCCGGCCACCCTCGCCCCTCGATCGACCCGGGGCTCCGGCGGCCAGGGCGCCGAGCAGGGACCGGCCCTGAGGCCGGCGGCAAGGCGCTCCCGTTCCACGGGGCCGGGACGCCGAACATCCCCGGTCGCACCGTGCGGCACTCCGGCACCTTCGTCCGCTCCCGCGGCAACCGCTCGCCCCCGTACAGGCGGACCGTCAGCCTCGACGGCGCGCACGGCCGCACCTCACCCCGGGGAACCGCTCTCCGCCCGGACCCGCCCGGCCTGTTCGCGCTGGTAGCGCGTGTACGCGTCGCGCAGGGCCGGTCCGGGCCAGCCGTCCGGCAGGAGTGACGGCGGCAGCACGGGGTCCGCGAGCAGGTGGCGTACGACGGCCGCGAAGGCCGCGAGGCGGCCGGCCGGGTCCCCGGCCGTGTCGACGTGGGCGAGCAGCGCGCGGGCCCTGTCCGCCCAGGCGTCCAACGGCCAGAGGACCGCGGCCAGTTCCGCGTCGGGCCGGTCACCGGGACGGCAGGTGTAGCGCCCGGCGACCTCACCGAGGTCCCCGGGCAGCGGACGGAGCAGGTTGGCGGGACGCAGCCAGACGCCCTCGCGGAGTTCGGCCAGGCGCAGGGCGGCCAGCCGGGCGCGGAGTTCGGCGCGTTCGGCGGGGCCGCGTCCGGTCGCGGTGATCACGACCATCTCCCAGTCGCCGTCCCAGGGACGCGTGTGCGGCCGGACCGCCTCGTCCTGGCGCCGTTGGCGCTCCAGCAGCCGTTCGCTGAGGCGGTACCCGGGCCGCCCGGTGCGCCGCAGGTCGCCGGCCGACGCCATGCGGCTGAGCGCCGCCCGCGCCGTGGAGGAGCCGACGCCGAAGCGTTCCGCCAGGCGGACCAGCTCCCCCGCCGGCAGTTCCGGGGGGTGGGTGCCGAGCAGCAGGCTCAGCAGCACCGACCGCGCGGACAGGGGGCGCGGCGCCGGCTCGCCCGGGGGCGCAGGGTCGTTCATCCGCAGGGACACGCCTGCACCCTACGCCCGGCCGCGCATGTTGCACTATTGCTACAACCGCAGATGCAGTGCAACACTCGGGGTATGACGACACTCGCGCACGAGCCGTACGAGGAGTCCGCGGGCCACCCCGAGGGGCGGGCCACGCACGAGGTCACCAACCAGCCCCCGCCCCTGGCCCCCTACGACGCCGCCGAGGACACCGCCCTGCTGGAGGGGGTGCGGCGGGAGGGCGCGGGCTGGGCCGAGGAGGGCCTGCGCCGCCTGGGCCGGCGGGCCGGCAGCGCGGAGGCCCAGGAGTGGGGCGATCTGGCCAACCGCCACGCGCCGGAGCTGCGCACCCACGACCGGTACGGGAACCGGGTCGACGAGGTCGACTACCACCCGAGCTGGCACCGGTTGATGCGCGTGGCGGTCGGCGAGGGGCTGGCCGGCGCCCCCTGGGCCGACGACCGGCCCGGCGCCCACGTGGCGCGGACCGCGGGTGCTCTGGTGTGGGGACACACCGACGCGGGGCACGGCTGCCCGACGTCCATGACCTACGCGGCGGTGCCGGTGCTGCGCCGCCAGCCGGAGCTGGCCAAGGTCTACGAACCGCTGCTGACCAGCCGGGAGTACGACCCGGGCCTGCGTGCCCCCGCCGGGAAGCGCGGCCTGCTGGCCGGCATGGGGATGACCGAGAAGCAGGGCGGCTCGGACGTGCGGACCAACACCACGCGCGCCACGCCGACGGCCGAGCACGGCGTGTACACACTGCGCGGGCACAAGTGGTTCACCTCCGCCCCGATGTGCGATCTCTTCCTGGTGCTGGCACAGGCCCCGGGCGGGCTCTCCTGCTTCCTGGTGCCGCGGGTGCTGCCCGACGGCACCCGCAACACCTTCCGCATCCAGCGGCTCAAGGACAAGCTCGGCAACCGGTCCAACGCGTCCTCGGAGCCGGAGTTCGACGGGACGGTGGCCTGGCTGGTCGGCCCCGAGGGACAGGGCGTCAAGACCATCATCGAGATGGTCAACTGCACCCGCCTGGACTGCGTGATGTCCTCGGCGACGCTGATGCGCAAGACGCTCGTCGAGGCCGGACACCACGTGCGTCACCGCAGCGCGTTCGGCGCCCGGCTGCTCGACCAGCCGCTGATGCGCAACGTGCTGGCCGATCTGGCGCTCGAGTCGGAGGCGGCCACCGCGCTCACGCTGCGGCTGGCCGGAGCGGCCGACCGGGCGGCGCGCGGGGACGCCGGAGAAGCGGCGTTCCGGCGACTCGCCACCGCCGTCGGCAAGTACTGGGTGACCAAGCGCGGGCCCGCGTTCACCGCGGAGGCCCTGGAGTGCCTCGGCGGCAACGGGTACGTGGAGGACTCGGGCATGCCCCGCCACTACCGGGAGGCGCCGCTGCTCTCCATCTGGGAGGGCTCGGGGAACGTCAACGCGCTCGACGTGCTGCGGGCGCTGCGCCGCTCCCCCGCCGGCGCGCACGCCCTCTTCTCCGAGCTGGCCCTCGCGCGCGGGGCCGACGCCCGGCTCGACGCGGCCGTGGCCCGGCTGGAGTCCGGGATCGGCGAGGGGTCCGAGTACGGGGCGCGGCGCCTGGTGGAGCGGATGGCGCTCACGCTCCAGGCGTCCCTGCTGGTCCGGCACGCTCCGCCGGCGGTGGCCGACGCGTTCTGCGCGTCCCGGCTGGGAGGCGACTGGGGGCACTCCTTCGGGACGTTGCCCGACGGCGCGGATGTCGACGGCGTCCTGGCACGGGCGCTGCCGGACGGGAGCTGACCGGGACGGGGGACGCCGCCGCACGGCGGACAGCCGGACGCGGCCCGGGGCGGACCGCACGGCGGGCAACCGGACACGGCCCGCACCGGAGCCGAGAGCAGGGGCCGCGCCGCGGACGGCCGGGCACGGCGTGAGCCGGGCGCCCCGCGCGGGCCCGGCAGCGCCGTCCCGGCCTGCGGCGACGCCCTTCCGGCGGGAGACTGTCGGTACCGGGGTGCAGACTGGTCGCAGTCCGGGACAACGGTGTCCCCAGACTCCCCGGAGGTGATCGGCATGACCGAGGTACTGCTCGCCGTGGGCACCCGCAAGGGCCTGTTCATCGGCCGTCGGCGGGGTGGCACCTGGGAGTTCGACGACAGCCCCAGGTTCCCCGCGCAGGCGGTGTATTCGGTCGCCGTGGACACCCGCGGCGACACCCCGCGGCTGCTGGCCGGCGGGGACAGCGCGCACTGGGGCCCGTCGGTCTTCCACTCCGACGACCTGGGCCGCACCTGGACGGAGCCGGGCCGCCCGGCGGTGAAGTTCCCGCAGGACACCGGCGCCTCGCTGGAGCGCGTGTGGCAGCTCCACCCGTCCGAGGCCGAACCGGATGTGGTGTACGCGGGCACCGAGCCCGCCGCTCTGTACCGCTCGGAGGACCGGGGCGAGAGCTTCGCGCTGGTCCGCCCCCTGTGGGAGCATCCCACCCGCTCGCGGTGGGTGCCCGGCGGCGGCGGTGAGGGGCTGCACACCGTCCTGACCGACCGGCGGGACCCGAAGGCCGTCACGGTCGCCGTCTCGACCGCGGGCGTCTTCCGCACCACCGACGGCGGCGCGAGCTGGTCGCCGTCCAACTCCGGGGTCTCGGCGGTGTTCCTGCCCGACCCGGACCCGGAGTTCGGGCAGTGCGTGCACAAGGTCGCCCGGGACGCGCGGGACCCCGACCGGCTCTACCTGCAGAACCACTGGGGCGTGTACCGCAGCGACGACGCGGGCGCGCACTGGACGGACATCGGGGAGGGACTGCCGTCCACCTTCGGCTTCGCGGTGGCGGCCCACCCCCACCGGGGCGACACGGCGTACGTGTTCCCGATCAACGCCGACTCCGACCGGGTCCCGGCCGGCCGGCGCTGCCGGGTCTTCCGCACCACGGACGCGGGCGCGACCTGGGAGCCGCTGACGGCCGGGCTGCCCCCGGAGGACCACTACGGGACGGTGCTGCGCGACGCCCTGACCACGGACGACGACACCGACGGGACGGGCGTCTACTTCGGCAACCGCAACGGCGAGTTGTACGCGTCCGCCGACGACGGCGACACCTGGCGCCCACTGCTCACCCACCTGCCGGACGTCCTGTGCGTCCGGGCCGCCGTCGTGGCCTGACCCCGATCCCGGGCGCCGGTCCTCGCCCGGCGGTCCGGGTGCGCGGCGCGCCGCCTCCGGACGGCGCGGTCTACGGCAGGCGCCAGTCCACGGGCTGCGAGCCCTGCCGTACGAGCAGGTCGTTGGCGCGGCTGAAGGGGCGCGAGCCGAAGAAGCCCCGGTCCGCCGACATCGGCGAGGGGTGGGCGGACTCGACCGCGGGGTAATCGCCGAGCAGCGGACGCAGATTGCGCGCGTCCCGGCCCCACAGGATCGACACCAGCGGCTTCCCCCGTGCGGCGAGCGCGCGGATGGCCTGCTCCGTGACCTCCTCCCAGCCCTTGCCCCGGTGGGCCGCCGGTTTGCGGGGGGCCGTGGTCAGCGCCCTGTTGAGCAGCAGCACGCCCTGCCGGGTCCACGGGGTGAGGTCCCCGTTGGAGGGCCGCTCCAGCCCCAGGTCGGTGCTCATCTCCCGGTAGATGTTCTCCAGGCTGCCCGGCAGCGACCGCACCTCGGGGGCGACCGCGAAGCTCAGCCCGATCGCCATCCCCGGCGTCGGATACGGGTCCTGACCCACGATCAGGACCCGCACGTCGTCGAAGGGCTGCTGGAAGGCCCGCAACACGTGCGCGCCCGCCGGGAGATACGTCCGGCCCGCCGCCACCTCGGCGCGCAGGAAGTCCCCCATGCCCGCGATGCGTCCGGCCACGGGCTCCAGGGCCTTCGCCCAGCCCGCCTCTACAAGTTCATGCAACGGTCGTCGTGCCACGCCGCGTCACTCTACTGGTCCACACCGACAACGCCCCACCGCGGAGCGGCCCCTCCCGCCGGTGGCCCCCGGCCGCTACCCTCCTGATCGTCGGACCGCCTCCGGCGGCACGCGGGTCGGGCCGCGACAACCCGGGAGAGGAACGCCGTTGCGCACCCTGGTCAGCGCGGGTCCGCCCCGCCGCCCTCACGGTCCGCGCCCGTGACCCGGCCCGGGGGGCGGGAGACCGCGGGCGGGCCCGGATTCCTGGCCGTCGACTCCGGCGGCTCGGGCCTGCGGGTCGTCGCCGGTACCGCCGGACCCCGCGCGCCCGGCGCCCTGGGCCGGCGCTCCGGCGACGAGCCGGTGCGCACCGGGCCGCGCGGAGTCGACCCGGACCACCTGATGGACCGGCTCCTGCCCCTGGCCCGCGCGGCGGCCGCCGAGGCCGGGGTGGACCGGATCGGCACCGTCGTCGTCGGGGCGGCCGGCATGGCCACCCTGGGCGACGCGCTGCGCGCCGAACTGCCCGGCGCCCTCGCCCGCGCCCTCGGGGTGCGGACGGTCGCGCTGGCCGCGGACGCGGTGACCGCGTACGCCGGGGCGCTCGGCACCCGGCCCGGCGCCGTGGTGGCCGCCGGCACGGGACTGGTCGCCACCGGCACCGACCTGGTCCGCTGGCGGCGGGCGGACGGCTGGGGCCATCTGCTGGGCGACTGCGGCGGCGGCGCCTGGATCGGGCGGGCCGGGCTGGAGGCGGCGCTGCGCGCCCACGACGGGCGGGAGGGCGGTTCCGTCACGCTGCTGGCCCGCGCCGAGGAGCGGTTCGGACCGGCCGCCGGACTGCCCGGCCGGCTCTACCCGCGCACCGACCGCCCCGCCGTCCTGGCCTCCTTCGCCCCCGAGGTCGCCGCCTGCGCGGACCACGACCCCGTCGCCGAGGACGTCCTGAACGCCGCCGCCCGCCACATCGCGGACTCCGCCGCCGCCGTCTGCCCGCCCGGCGGCGACCCCCTCCTCGCCGTCACCGGCGGCCTGACGAAACTGGGCGAGCCGCTGCTCGCCCCGCTCGCGCGGGAGCTGGGCCGGCGGCTTCCGCACGCGCGGCGGGTGCCGGCCGAGGGCAGCCCCCTGGACGGCGCGGTCCGTGTCGCCGCCGCCCTCGCCACCGGGTCGCTCGCCCTTCCCCGCGAGGGCCGTCTGCTGTACGTGGTGACCGTTCCGGAGGCATGACAACGATCGCAGGGGAGGCGAATCGTGCCGATGTCGTCCGATCCGTACATCACTCATCAGACAAAACCGGACGGATACCGCTCACCTGCACCCTGACCGAACAGGGAAGCACGGGAAACCAGTAACATGCGGCGCCATGAGCTCCCCCACTGGGCCCGCGTCCGGCCTGCCAGTACGAATGCCGCGCCCCCGCCAGCCCGGACGGCACCGCCGTCCCGAACCCGTGGTGGCTCCCGAGGGTGCGCCCGCTCTCGTCCTCGCCGTGCCGGGCACGCCCAGTAGCGCCACCCGCGGCCTCGCCGAAGAGGTCGTCAGCATCGCCCGTTCCGAACTGCCCGGCCTGGACGCCCGGATCGGCTACCTCGACGGTGACGACGACGAGTTCGTCTCCCTGTCGGCCGTGCTCGTGCACGCCTCCGAGGAGCGTGCCGCCCGCTACGAGCAGGCCGTCGCCGCCGGGCTGGAGGCGAAGCGGCCCGAGGGCCCCGTCGCCGTCGTCGTACCGCTGCTGGCCGGCCCGGACAACGCGCTGCTGCGCCGCATCCGCCAGGCCGTCATGGACAGCCGGATCGCCGCCGAGCTGACCGACGTGCTCGGCCCGCACCCGCTGCTCGCCGAGGCGCTGCACGTGCGGCTCTCCGAGGCCGGCCTGGCCCGCGCCGACCGCGCCAGGCTGTTCACCGTGGCGACCGCCGCGGACGGCATCGTGCTCGCTTCGGTGGGCGGTGACGAGGCGGTGCAGGCGGCCGGGATCACGGGCATGCTGCTGGCCGCCCGGCTGGCGGTGCCGGTGATGGCGGCGGCGCTGGACGAGGAGGGCTCGATCTCCTCCGTCGCCGACCAGCTCCGCGGCTCGGGATCGCAGCAGCTCGCCCTCGCCCCGTACCTCATCGGTCCGGAGATCGACGCGGCCCTGCTGGAGGAGGCGGCGAAGGAGGCGGGCTGCGCCACCGCCGAGCCGCTCGGCCCGTACCCGGCGATCGGCAAGCTTGCCCTCGCCAAGTACACGACGGCGCTGGGCATCGTCCCGCAGCCGCAGAGCACGCCCAGCCTCTGACGCACGGACGCCTCGAAAGGGCCCGCCCCCGGGACGGGCCCTTTCGCGTGCCCGGGTCAGCCGAGGACGACGCAGGACGCCGCCGGCACGGCCAGGGCGCCGGCCCGCCGGGGCGTGCCCGAGACGGGGTCCACGGCGAACCAGGTCACGTCGCCGGACCGCTCGTTCGCGACGTACAGGACGTCCGCGCAGGCGGTGAGCGCGCGCGGCCAGTGGCCGCCGCAGGGCACGGTGGTGAGCAGCCTCAGGCCGCCGCCGGGCTCGACGGCGAAGACGGTGAGGACGTCCTCGCCGCGGGTCGCCGTCCACACGAAGCGGCCGTCGGCCGAGACGACGACACCGGACGGGTAGGCGTCGCCGGCCGGGGTGGCGGCCAGCACGGGGACCTCGCCGAGCGGGCGCAGTGTGCCCTCGGCGGCGTCCCAGCGGCAGACCGTGAGGGTCGGGGCGAGTTCGTTGACCACGTAGGCGTGGTGGCCGTCGGGGTGGAAGGCCAGGTGGCGGGGGCCGGAGCCGGGGCGCAGCGCGGTCTCCCGGTGGACGGCGGGCGCGCCGCCGACAAGGGTGCACACCCGTACGGAGTCGGTGCCGAGGTCGACGCTGACGGCCCAGCGACCGCTGGGGTCGGACTGCACCTGGTGGGCGCGCGGGCTGCGCCGGCGCCCGGCGTCCGGGCCGGAGCCGGTGTGCCGGAGCACCCCGGAGGGGGCCGCGGCGAGGGTGCCGTCGGGCCGGACCGGGACGGCGCTGACGCTGCCGGAGCCGTAGTTGGCGGTCAGGACGTGCCGGTCGTGGAGGCCGAGGTGGGTCGGGGCCTCGCCGGCCACGGGGACCGGCGCTCCGGCGGGCTCGGGCCCGCCGTCGGTGAGGCGGAACGCGGTGACCGTGCCGTCGGTGGTCTCGCTGACGGCGTAGAGCGTGCCGCCGTCGGGGGCGAGGGCCAGGTAGGAGGGGTCGGGGACGGCGTCCAGGGTGTGCGTGGCCGTGAGCGCGCCGCTGCCGGGATCGACGTCCGCCGTGACAATCCCGGGCCCCCCGGCCGCCGTGAACGATCCGATGAACGCCCGCCGTCGCCTGTCGTCCGCCACCCTGGTCCCTCTCGTCGTGCGGAGGTCCTCCGCGCCCCGTGACGCCGGCTGGTCGCCGGGCCCAGGGCGACGGTAGCCAGCCGAGGGCAATTGGTCCAGACCAACTGGGAGCCGACGGGTGGTCAGGCGCCCACCAGGGGCGAGCCGGAGGGGGCGCGCAGGGGCGCGACGAGTTCGGCCAGGGCCTGTTCGAGGCCGTGCAGGTGGGCGAGGGCCCCGCCGGCGGCGTGCGGTGCCGCCGTGCCCCGGGCGGGGACGGCTCCGCCGCCGGTGAGCGCCTCGACGGCCGCCTCGACCCGCCGGCAGGCGTCGGCCAGCCGGACGTCGTGCGAGGCCACGGGGTCGGCGGCGACGGCGGCCAGACCGCGGATCTCGCGGGCACAGTCGTCGAGCAGGGCCAGCACCCGGCGGGCCCGGCGCTTGCGGCTCGCCACCGGGTTCAGCGGGTGCACGAGCGGGGCGACCGACAGCCGGACCCGGCCGAGCAACTGCTCCAGTTCGGCCACGCGGGGCGCCGGATCGGCGCCCTCGGACCCGGCCAGGCGGGCGGCGGCCTCGGCGGTGCAGTCGTGGACACAGCGCAGGGCCCGCCGGATCCAGGCGTCGGTGACGGCGTGGGTGGTGACCGGCAGGACGAAGAGCACCGCGAGCGCGGCGCCGAGCGCGCCCACCGCGGTCTCGGCGAGCCGCAGGGCGAGCAGCCCGGGGCCGAGGACGCCGAGGAGCCCGTAGAGCAGTTCGGCGAGCACGGTGACGCAGAGCATCATCCACGTGTACGAGACGGCGGCGGTGTAGAAGATGCCGAAGACGCAGACGGCGGCGAGGACGGCCGTGGGTACGGCGTCACCGGCCACCGGGACGGCGACGAGCAGGCCGAGGCCGATGCCCACGGCCGTGCCGAGGACCCGCCGGAAGCCGCGGACCAGGGTCTCCCCGCGCGAGGCGGTGTTGACGAAGACCCACCAGGTGGCGCCGACCGCCCAGTACCAGCGGTCGTGCGACACCCACGCGCCCATGGTCAGGGCGAAGGCCGCGCCGACGGTGGCCTGGACCGCCTGGCGGGTGGTGACGCGGGCGAGTCCGGTCCCGGTGGGCGGGGCGGGTACGACGGCCGGGGGCAGGCGGCGCTCATAGCACCACAGGCCGAAGCGGACGGCGGCCGCGGTGGGCACCGAGAGCAGGACGGCCGTGTACATCTCGGGCAGCAGGCCGGGGGTCGCGTCCAGGAACAGGGCGATGAAGAACGTCATGAAGGCGAACACGCCGAGGCTGTGTCCGCGCGGGCCCCAGCGCCGCGCGTACACGCCCACGCCGACCACGGCCAGGAAGGCCAGGTCACGGGCGAGGGTGTGGCCGTGCAGGAGGGCCACCGCGGTCAGCACGGGCAGCCCGGCGGCCGGGAGCAGCGCGGTGGTGAGCGCCTGTCCGCGCACGGTGGCGTCGGTGACGGTGAACAGGGCGAGCAGCGCGGCGAGGCCGCCGATGACGGCGCCCACCAGGGAGACGCCGGCCAGTCCGCAGACGGCCGTGGCCGCGGTGATGCCCAGCACCCCGCGGGCGGCGAAGCGCAGCCGCGCGCGCCCCGGGTCCGGGGCCGTGAACGCCCTCTTCGGCATGGATGTACCGCCCCCTCGAGTACCGCGTCGGTCGGTGGCATGGAAAAGGCGCCGCGGGACCCGCAGCGCCATCGACCCCCTTATGGGAGCATCCCGGCCACCACTGGCTCAACCGGCCTCCTTCATACTGGGCCAATGGCCCAGCAACACGCGCGTTCACCGGGCCGGGGGCAGGCCAACGGCCGAAGCCCGCGGACCGGCGCATATCCCCTCTTGCCGGGCCGTTGACAGCGTCGGTGGCCGTCACCGACCCAGGAGACCCACGGAAGGGCCCGGCACCATGGCCGTCGACGAGCTGGACACCCGCATCCTGCGGCTGCTGCTGGAGCAGCCGCGCACCAGCGTCCGCGAGTACGCGCGCATCCTGGGCGTCGCCCGCGGCACCCTCCAGGCCCGCCTGGACCGGCTGGAGCGCGACGGCGTGATCACCGGCACCGCCCCCGCCCTCTCCCCCGCCGCGCTGGGCCATCCGGTGCTGGCCTTCGTGCACATCGAGGTCACCCAGGGGCATCTGGACGAGGTGGGCGAGGCGCTGGCGGCCGTGCCGGAGATCGTCGAGGCCTTCTCGATCACGGGCGACGGCGACCTGCTGACCCGTGTGGTGGCCCGGAACAACGCCCACCTGGAGGACGTGGTCCAGAAGCTGATCAGCCTGCCCGGGGTGGTGCGCACGCGCAGCGAGGTGGCGCTGCGCGAGCGCGTCCCGCACCGGCTGCTGCCGCTCGTGGAGTCGATCGGCCGCTCGGCCCGCAGGTGAGCCTTGGCATGCTGGACGCCATGAGCACTCTCGGTGGCATCTCGGTCGTCTTCGATCTCGACGGGACTCTCGTGGACAGCGAGCCCAACTACTACGAGGCGGGCCGGCAGACCCTCGCCGCGCACGGCGTCTCCGACTTCACCTGGTCCGACCACGAGGAGTACGTGGGCGTCAGCACCCAGGAGACGGTCGCCCGCTGGAAGGAGCGCTACGGACTCGGCGCGTCGGTGGAGGGGCTCCTCGCCGAGAAGAACCGCCGGTACCTGGAGCTGGCCCGCGCCGCCACGCGCGTGTACCCGCAGATGCGGGCCTTCGTGGAACTGCTGGCCGGCGAGGGCGTCCCGATGGCCGTGGCCTCCGGGTCGTCGCCGCGGGCCATCGAGGCGATCCTGGCCCGCACCGGCCTCGACGCCCACCTGCGCACGGTGGTCTCGGCGGACGAGGTGGCGCGCGGCAAGCCCGCCCCCGACGTCTTCCTGGAGGCGGCCCGCCGGCTCGGGGCCGACCCGGCGGACTGCGTGGTCGTGGAAGACGCGGTGCCCGGCGCGGCGGCGGCGCACGCGGCCGGCATGCGCTGCATCGCGGTCCCGTACGTGGCCGCGCAGGCGGACGCCCCGGAGTTCGCCGCCGCCGGTCTGCTGCTGCGCGGCGGACAGGAGGAGTTCACGGCGCGGGCCGCCCACGAGTGGCTCTCCCGCACGGCCCGTACGTCCCGCTCGGCCTGAAACGGAGTGCCCCTCGCCGGGGTCGCCCCGGCGAGGGGCCGCGCCCCGTGAGGTGACGGGCGGGAAGGGCGAGGGCCGGAGAGGCCGGGGCGAGGAGACGCAGAACACACTCGTGGCGTGGGGGTTTCCCCCCGGAACGGTGATTGATTCGGCGCCGGAATCCGTATCCCCCGGTGTCCGAGCCTGTCTTCGCCCCTGGAGGCACGATGCGCGTCACGCGCACCACGGCAGGGACCGCGTTCGTCTGCGGTGCCCTCGTCCTGACCCTCTCCGCCCTCGCCTACCCCACGATGCTCGGGGTGCAGAACACGGCCGGCACCCAGGACCGGGTCATCGCCAACACCCGGTACGGGCCGCTCACCGAGGCGGACCGGGACTTCGTGGTCAAGGTGCGTGCCGCCGGACTGTGGGAGCACCCGCTGGGCCTGATGGCCATCGAGCGCGGCACGACCCCGGAGATGAAGGAGGCGGGCGAGCACCTGGTCGTCGGACACGCCCGGCTCGACGCCACCTGTCGCCGGATCGCGCCGGAACTGGGCATCACCCTGCCCAACCAGGCATCGCCCCAGCAGCAGCAGTTCGTGTCGACGGTGGACGGAACGGAGGGGAGGCAGTTCGACACCACCGCGGTCAACATCATGCGGGTCACGCACGGCCAGATCTTCTCGGTGATCGCCAAGGTGCGCGCCAACACCAAGAACTCCCTGGTACGGCAGCTCGCGGACCAGGCCAACGACACCGTCCTGGACCACATCACCGTGCTGGAGAAGACCGGCCTGGTCAACTTCGACCAGGTCAACTTCCAGCAGACGGCCCCGCCGACCCTGCCCAAGGTGCAGCTCACCCCGCCCGCGCCGCAGCCGGGCGAGCCGGTGCTGTCACTGACGGAGCCGCCCGGCCTGGACGTCGACACCACCGCGCCCACGCCGAGTCCGGCGGTCGGCTGACCCAGGGGTGAGCCCGGGGCCGTACGGGCCGGTCAGCCGCGCCGCGGGCCGCCCCGGCGTCCGCCCCGGGAGCGGTCCGCGCCGCGCCGCGCGCCGCCACGGGCCGTGCTCCCGGCGGCCGGTTTGCGCCGGGCCGGCGTGGCGCCGCGCCGCTCGTCCCGGGCGGGGGCGGCCTTCTCGGGGGCCTTCGGGCGGCCCCGGGTGCTGTTGACCGTGCGCCCGCGGACGATGCCGATGAACTCCTCCACCAGGTCGGTGTGGGCGTCCTGCGGCCAGGAGAGCGCCACAGCCGACGCCGGCGCGTCGGTGACCGGGCGGTGGGTGAGGTCCTTGCGGTGGTGGAGCCGGGCCAGCGACAGCGGGACGACGAGGACGCCGATGCCCGCCGCGACCAGTTCGACCGCGTCCGCGGTGGTCGCCGGGCGTTCGAGGGCGGGCCTGCCCGGCAGCCGCTCCCAGCCGAGGACGTCGTCCAGGGGGTGCAGCACGATCTCGTCGGACAGGTCCTCGACGCCCACCTCGTCGGCCGCGGTGACGAGGTGGTCCTTGGGGACGACGACGACCGTGGTCTCGGTGTAGAGGGGGATCGCGCTGAGCACGTCCCGGTCGACCGGCAGCCGTACCAGCGCGGCGTCCGCCGTGCGGTCCCGCAGCCGCCCGGGCGCGTCGGCGGCGAGAACCTGCTCCAGCGCGAGGGGGACGCCGGGGAGTCGCTCGTGCCAGATGCGCGCCCACTTGTCGGGCGTCACCCCGGGGACGTACGCGAGCCGGAACGAGGGGGGTGCTTCCGAGCCTGTCACCCGGACAGGTTACCGGGAGCGGGCCCCGGCCGCGGTGACCGGCCGTGGTCCGGGGGCCTCCGGACGGTCGATACCCTTGACGTCATGACGTCCCACCAGAACACCCAGACCATGAAGCCCGCGACCGCGGCGAAGAAGCTGGGTGTGTACCTCGAGGCCACCCCCGCCGAGTTCCAAGAGGGTGTGGTCTCGCGCGCCGAGCTGAACGCGCTGCAGGCCGACCCGCCCCAGTGGCTGCGGGACCTGCGTCGCGACGGCCCGCACCCGCGCCCGGTGGTGGCGGCCAAGCTCGGCGTGTCCATCGCGGGCCTGCGCCGCGGCGGGGTCACGGAAGCGCTCACCACGGAACAGATCGAGGCGCTGAAGCAGGAGCGTCCCGACTGGCTGGAGCACGAGCGGTCGGTCCAGGCCGATGTCCGCAAGGAGGCGGCCCGGGTGAAGCGCCTGCACGCCGAGAAGGCGGAGCGCGCGGCCGGCGCCTGAGCGGGCCCGCCACGAACCGGTTGCCGTGAGGGGGCGCCGTCGGCCCGGCGCCGACGGCGCCCCGTCACGAAGCGGTCCGAAGGGTCGAGCGGGCGGCGCCGCTCAGGCCGGGCGGGCACGTACGGCGCTCAGGCCGGGGCCGGCCCGCCGAAGAGGTCCGCGCAGTCCGACGGCAGCAGACCGCGCAGGTGGTCCGCCGCGTCGGCGGGGACCGCCTCCGCCAGGGTGGAGAGGACGGCACCCGCGTCCCACTCCGCCGTGCGCGGCCGGGCGCCGGTCTGCCGGGCCACCCGCCGCAGGAACTCGGGCCGGCCGAAGGACTCGGGGCGTCCGCGCTCCAGGCGCAGCGCGTCGGCCAGGGGAGCGGGCAGATGGACGGCGAGGGCGGCGGCCTCCGTGGGACCGATCCGGGAGGCGACCACCCACAGGACGGCCTTGGAGACCTGCTCGGCCTCGTCGTCCCCGTGGTACTCGCCGCGTTCGCGGACCCGGGTCAGGAACTCGTCACGTTGCACGGCCCGCCTCCTTCCCTCGTCCTCCGCACCGCCGGGTGCCCCCGGCGGGGGCGCGAAAACGGGTGCGCGCGGTGACACGCGGGCCGTACGCCACCTACGACACCTGCGAGCCGCGCCGGGCCGTCGGGCCCTCGGGGAGGGCGGGTCGTACGGGTGCGGTGGTGCGGCGCGTTCGGCGTGCCGGGTGCTGACGGCCGGACGGCCCTGGGGTGGTGTCCGGCTCCTCCGATGCCACCGGTGCGTCCGGTGCCTCCGTGCCTCCGTGCCTCCGGTGCGTCCTGTCAGCGGCGGGCGGGGGTGGTCGTCTCGGCGCACGCGGTCACCCGGTCCAGCGCGTCGTCCGTGAACAGGGCGCGTCCCGCCTCGACCCGGGCCCGCCGTGCGGGACCGTGGGCGGTGAGCACACGCAGCGACCGGAGCAGGGCCCCCTCGTCCCCGGCGAGGTCCGACACGCCGAGGGTGGCCATACGGCGCACACCGTCCGCGCCGTGGCCGGGTATCGGGCGGTAGCCGACGACCGGGAGCCCGGCCGCCAGTGCCTGGACGGCGGTCTGACCCGCCGCGTTGTCGATCAGGGCACGGGCCGCGTGCAGCAGTCCGGGCATGTCGGACACCCAGCCGAGCGCGACGACCCCGGGCGTCTCGGACAGGTGGCGGCGCAACCGCTCGTTGCCGCCGCAGAGCACGACCGGCAGGAAGCCCTCCTCCCGCAGCAGACCCACGGTGCCCTCCAGATGTGAGCCGACCCCCCAGGCACCGGCCGAGAGCACCACCGGGGGGCGTCCCGGGCCGTGCCGGTCGAACAGCCGCCGCCAGGTCCCCGCCCCCGGCGCCTCCTCGCGGAACTCGGGGGCGACCACGGGCCCGCACACGTCCGCCGGTCTCCCGGTGGCCGACCGCGCCGTGCGCGCCGCGTCCTCGGTGAGGCACAGGAGGTGGTCGTTGCCGGGGTGGAGCCATTGCCGGTGGACGGCGAAGTCGACCACCAGGACGACGCTGGGCGCGGCGAGCAGTCCGCGCGCGCGGAGGTGCCCGGTGAGCTGGGCCGCGAGGTGGAAGACGGGGACGACGACGTCCGCGCCGGTGCGGTCGGCCAGCTCCCGCAGCCGGTCGCCGGCGAGCCGGGCCAGGGGCGTGCCGTCGGGGCGCCGGCCCGCGCCGGGGCGCAGGAAGAGGCGGTACAGGGCGGCGTAGGCCCAGGGGGCGTGGCGGACCGAGCCGCGGTAGAAGCGCCGCAGGGCGCCGCCCAGCCCGTACGGCAGCAGGGCGAGCACGTCGACGGCCTGGGCGTCGTGGCCCCGCTCGCGGGCGCGGCGGACCAGTTCGGCGGCGACGGTGTCGTGCCCGGCGCCCATGCTCGCGCTGACCACCAGCAGGCGCCGGGGGCCGGGCCCACGGGCCGCGGTCCCCGGCGGGCCGGCCGCGGAGGAGCTGCGAGGCTGCACGGCGCCCGAGTTGCCCCGCGGCCCCTTTCCAAACGGGTGAGGGGTCCCCGGTGCCCCGGCTTTCCCCGCCTCCGACGCACCACCACACCTGGCATACCGGTGCGTTTCGGGCGATCCTGGGCGGGATACTCCGTCACCGCCCGTCCGGTCGGACACCGGAGCCCCGACCGCGGTCGGACCGCTGCGAGGTGTCCGCCCCGAACCAAGGTGGTCCCTCATGGTCCCTGCGTTCTCCCGCACCCGGCCCGCCGCCGGTCCCCCGGCCGCCGCACCCGACGCGGACCGGGCCCGGACCCGGCGGCGGCACGGCGACGGCCCGGGGGCCCTTACCCGTACCGCGCTGGTGACCGGCGCCTCCTCCGGGATCGGCGCGGCGGTCGCCCGCCGGCTCGGCACCGAGGGCGACTGGCGGATGGTGCTCACCGGCCGCGATCCGATCCGGCTGCGCGAGGTCGCCGAGGACTCCGCCGCGACCGCCTTCGCCGCCGACCTCACCCTGCCCGGCGCCGACCGGCAGCTCGCCGACTTCGCCCTGGCCACGGTGGGCTCCGTGGACCTGCTGGTCGCCGGGGCCGGGATCGGCTGGGCCGGGGAGTTCCGCGAGATGCCGCCGCACTCCATCGGCGACGTCTTCGAGATCGACGTGCTGGCCACGCTGCGACTGGTGCGGCTGCTGCTCCCGGGCATGGTGGAGGCCGGTTCGGGCCGGGTGGTGCTCATCGGATCGCTGGCCGGGTGTGTCGGGGTGCGCGACGAGGCCGTTTATTCGGCCGCCAAGGCGGCGCTCGGCACGTTCGCGGAGTCGCTCCGGTACGAACTGCGGGGCACCGGCGTGGGCGTCACCCATGTGGTGCCGGGGGTCGTCGACACGCCGTTCTTCGACCGGCGCGGCGAACCGTACCGGCGCTCCCGGCCCCGCCCGGTGCCCGCCGAGCGGGTGGCGGACGCGGTGCGCACCGCCGCCGTGCGCGGCCGGGACGAGGTGTACGTGCCCGGCTGGCTGCGGCTGCCGTGCCGGGTCCGGGGGGCGGCGCCGGGACTGTACAGGCGGTTGGCCGCCAGGTTCGGATGAGCGGAAGCGCGCCGCGGTGAGTGCCCTCACCGTCGTCCTCGCCCTGCTGGCGGCCCTCTCCAACGCCGCCGCCTCCGTGCTCCAGCGCCGTGCCGCCGCGCTGGACGAGGGACGGGACGGTGCCGTCCACACGGTGGTGCGGTCACTGCTGCGCCTGGTGCGCGACCGGTACTGGGTCGGTGGCGCGGCGCTGCTCGCCCTGACGACGGTGCTCCAGGCGGCGGCGCTCGCGGTGGGCAGCCTGGCCGTCGTGCAGCCGCTCATGGCGAGCGAACTGCTCTTCACCCTGGTCGTCGGCAGCGTGATCTTCCATCGGCGGCCCGACCGGCGGACCTGGCTGGCGTTCGTGGCACTGGCGGGCGGCCTCGCGCTGTTCCTGGGCGCCGCCTCCCCCACGGGCGGCCGGGACACGGCGGTACCGGGCCGCTGGGTGTGGGCGGGTCTCGTGCTGTTCGCCGTGGTGGCGGGGTTCGCCGCGGCCGGCCGGCTGGTGCGGGGAGCCCCGCGGGCGGCCCTGTTCGGGTCGGCGTCGGCGGTGGCATTCGGCGGCACGGCGGCGCTGCTGAAGGAGGTCACCGGGAGGTTCCCCCAGGGGGTGCGCGCGGTCCTCACCGGGTGGCCGCTCTACGCCACCGCCGTGGTCGGCGTGATCGCCTTCCTGCTGTTGCAGAGCGCCCTGCGGGCGGGCACCCTCGCGGCGTCGCAGCCGGCGCTGACCCTCGGGGACGCGCTGACCAGCGTCGCGCTGGGCTCGGCCCTGTTCGGGGAGGAGATCGGGCTCGGGGTGCGCGTGCTGCCCGAGCTGATCGGGCTGGCGCTGATCGGGCTCGGCAGCATCGGCCTGGCCCGCGCGCCGTCCGTGCACGGGACGTGGGACACGGCACCGGCGGCCCGCGACGGCCCCGGTGCCGGTCCGCGCGCCCGGCCGCGCGGGGCGTGGCGGGCCGGGTCGTCCTCGGCGCTCCCCGGGAGCGCGCCGGGGACGGAGGACGACGGACCGCGGGCCCGGGGCCGGCCGGGACGCCCCGGGCGCGGGGCCGGGGAAGGCGGGGACGATGGATGAGCGTGCGGCAGTCCGCCGGCTGGTGTCCGCGGCGGGGCCGGTGTGCGCCGTGTCGCTGGCCGCCGCGCTGGCCCACATCGGGCCGGCGGCGACCTGGCTGCCCGGACCGCGCCGCCGCTGGCTGCCGCGGCTGGCGGGACAGGGGCGGCCCGGCCATGTCGCCCTCACCTTCGACGACGGCCCCCACCCGGAGTCCACCCCGCGCTTCCTCGACGCGCTGGACGCCCTCGACGTCCGGGCGACGTTCTTCCTCCTCGGCGAGAACGTGGTCCGGCATCCCGCGCTGGCCCGCGAGTTGTCCCGGCGGGGGCACGAACTCGCCGTGCACGGCTGGACCCACGACCAGCCGTGGCTGCCGTCACCCGTCCGCGACACGCGCGAACTCCTGCGGGCCGCGCACGCGGTGGGCGAGGCCGGCGGCGCGGCGCCACGCTGGTACCGGCCGCCGTACGGCATCCTCACCTCCGGCCGCTGGGCGGCGGCCCGGCGGGCCGGGCTGCGGCCGGTGCTGTGGTCGGCGTGGGGCAAGGACTGGCGGGCGGACGCCACGCCCGCCTCGGTGCGGGCGACCGCCGCCTCCGCCCTGCGCGGCGGCGGCACGCTCCTGCTGCACGACACCGACCACACCTCGGCACCCGGCAGTTGGCGGGCCACGCTCGGCGCGCTGCCGGAGATCGTCGGCGACTGCCGGTCCGCCGGGCTGGTGGTGGGGCCCCTCGCGGAACACGGCGCGGACTGGGAGGGGTGAACCCTGGGCCCCGTCGCGGTGTCTTGGGCGCGCGGCGCCACCGTGCCCCGGAGGCCGCGGCTCTCCCGCACACGCGACGGCACCGGCGGTCCGTGGAGGGGACGTCACGCCCCCCCACACGACGTCCTGGTCCGGCACGTCGAGCACCCCTTCGCCCCCGACGTCCCCCAGCCCCGGTGCTGACGAGTCGTCGACGGCACCGGCCCGCACCCGATCGTCGTCGGCGTCGCTCCCGGCCGCGACGACACGCGCGGCGAACCGGTACGTCGACCGGGTTCCGGCGGGCCCCTCGACAGACCGGCGGTGGGAGGCGAACGGGGCCGGGCAGGCTCCCCGGTGCCTCGCCGCCGCCTCAGCCGAGGAAGCCGAGGCGGACCCGCCGCTCGGTGTTGTCCCTGTTGGTGTCCACCAGGCACACCGACTGCCAGGTGCCCAGTTCCAGCCGTCCGCCGACAACGGGCAGCGTCGCGTGCGGCGGCACCAAGGCGGGCAGGACGTGGTCGCGCCCGTGGCCGGGGCTGCCGTGCCGGTGCTGCCAGCGGTCGTCGGCGGGAAGCAGGGTGTGCAGGGCGGCCAGCAGGTCGTCGTCGCTCCCCGCGCCGGTCTCGATGATCGCGATCCCGGCGGTGGCGTGCGGGACGAACACGTTGAGCAGACCGTCGCGGCCCGCCGCCACCTCGCGGAGGAAGGACTCGCACTCGCCGGTGATGTCCGCGACCCGCTCCGCGGACCCGGTGGCGAGGTTCAGGACTCGGGTGGTGAAGGCTTCGGGCATGCCCCCATCCTGACGCACGTCAGGGGCCGAGGGTGGTGGGCGGGCCGGTTGGGACGACGGCACGGCGCGCCCGCCCGGGAGGGCACCGGCGTGGCGACCCGCGTGAGGGCTCACGTACGGCGGCGGAGCGGCGCGTCGGGCGGGGGTCTGGCGGCGTGTCGGCGGTCGGTCCGTCCGTTCTCCGGCGTGTCGTCGAAGGGCGTGTCGGCCAGGTGCCGGGCCTCGGTCGCGGTGGGCGTGTCGCGGCGGCACGTGTCGGCCCTGGGGCGCGTACGAGGTGTCCCGCGCGTGTCGGCCGTCCGGCGGGACTCCTGCGTGGCGCGACACGCCCGCCGTGTAGCGCGGCCGTACAGGGCGGGGGGTGTGTCGCCCGCTCCTCCCGGCCCGGGGGCGTCCCGAGCCGATGCGCCCCGCCGCGCCGGGACGAGACACACCCGCCCCCGTCCGACGCGCCGGGAAGACCGGAGTGCCTCCCGCCGTTGACCTGGACATGGACATCCCGCGCGAAGTCGAGGTCGTCGTCATCGGCGCCGGTCAGGCCGGACTGTCGGCGGCCTTCCACCTGCGGCGCACCGGTGACGAGCCGGGGCGCGACTTCGTGGTGCTCGACCGCTCCCCCGGCCCCGGCGGCGCCTGGCAGTTCCGCTGGCCCTCGCTGACGTACGGCAAGGTGCACGGCATGCACGCCCTGCCGGGCATGGAGCTGACCGGCGCGGACCCGGCGCGGCCCTCCGCGGAGGTCGTCGCCGGCTACTTCGCCGACTACGAGCGGACCTTCGGCCTGCGGGTGCGCCGTCCCGTGCGCGTCCGCGCGGTACGCGAGGGCGACGGCGGACGGCTGCTCGTGGAGACCTCGGACGGCACCTGGTCGACGCGCGCGCTGATCAACGCGACCGGCACCTGGGACCGGCCCTTCTGGCCCCGCTATCCGGGCCAGGAGACCTTCCGCGGACGCCAGCTCCACACCGCGCGGTACGCCGGTCCGCAGGAGTTCGCCGGACGGCGGGTGATCGTGGTCGGCGGGGGCGCCTCGGGGACCCAGCACCTCCTGGAGATCGCCCCGTACGCCGCGGCCACCACCTGGGTGACCCGGCGTCCGCCCGTCTTCCGCGAGGGCCCCTTCGACGAGGAGGCGGGCAGGGCCGCCGTGGCGCTCGTGGAGGAACGCGTCCGGCAGGGGCTGCCGCCGCGGAGCGTGGTCTCCGTGACCGGGCTGCCCCTCAACGACGCGATCCGGGCCGGTCTCGACTCCGGGGTGCTGGACCGGCTGCCCATGTTCGACCGGATCACACCCGACGGGGTGCGCTGGGCCGACGGGCGGGAGGTGGCCGCCGACGTGATCCTGTGGGCGACCGGCTTCCGGCCGGTGATCGGGCACCTGGCGGCGCTGGGGCTGCGCGAGGCGGGTGGCGGGATCCGGGTCGAGGGCACCAGGGCGGTCGCCGACCCCCGCGTCCACCTGGTCGGCTACGGTCCGTCCGCCAGCACCATCGGCGCCAACCGCGCGGGCCGCGCGGCCGTCCGGGACATCAGGCGGCTGCTGTCCGGGGAGGACGAGCCGGCCGCCGCGTGACGCCGGGGCCGGCCCGGCCGGATCCCCGAGCCACCCGCCCGGCCGCACGCTCCTACGGCGACGCGCTCCGCCGCCGGTCGAACTCGGCCACGTTGCGCTGGTGCTCGGCGTAGTCGGCGGTGAAGCGGGTGTCGCCCGGCGCGACCGTGACGAAGTACAGCCACTTCCCCGGCGTCGGATTGACGGCGGCGTGCACGGCGTCGTCACCGGGGTTGTTGATGGGCGTCGGCGGCAGCCCCATGCGCTGGTAGGAGTTGTACGGGCTGTCGGTCTTCGTGTCCTCGACGGTGGTCGTGAGGGTGGAGCGGTTCAGCGCGTAGTTGATGGTGGAGTCCATCTGCAACGGCATGCCGCGCTCCAGCCGGTTGAAGACCACCCGGGCGACCTTGCCCATGTCCTCCTTGGTGGCCGCCTCCGCCTGGACGAGGCTGGCGATGGTGACGGCCTGGTAGACGTCGATCGCGTTGCGCTGGGCTCCGGCGGCGACGGGGGCCGCGCGGAAACGCTTGCCGGCCGTCTCCACCATGGTGGTGAGCAGTTTCTCCGGGGTGCTCTCCCCGTCGAGGGGGTACGTCGCCGGGAAGAGGTACCCCTCGGGGTCGCCGTCCGCGTCGGGGGGAAGCTCGAGTCCGGCTTCGGCGAGCGACTTCCCGGTGGTTCCGGCGGGCAGGCCGAGTGCCTCGTCGACAGCCGCGTAGACCTGGCTCGCGCGCCGGCCCTCGGGGATGACCAGCGAGGCGGGGCGGGATTCTCCGTCGCCGCCGGACGACATCAGCGGCAGCGCCACGGCGGTGCCCGCCACGATCGCTCCGGCCGTGGTCACGCAGATGCGGCCCCGGCGGGTCAGACGGACCCTCCGGCCGGTCCCGCCGCGGGGTCCGTTCCCGGTCCTCGTGGTGTTCCGGGCGCCCCTCGCGCCCCGTCGCGGAGTGTTCGTGTGCATGCGGGCACGGTAACCCTGACGCCCCGACAAGCCCGGCATATGATCATCTTGCCTGCATCAGTCGGGTGGTCATCCGGTCGGCGTCAGGCGGGCGTCCCGGCGCACCAGGGCGGCGTATCGGCCGTCGAGCCGCATCAGTTCCTCGTGGGTGCCCTGCTCCGCCACGCTTCCGGCGTCGAGGACCACGATCCGGTCGGCGCCGCGGACCGTGGACAGGCGGTGGGCGATGGTGACGGTGGTGCGGTTGGCGGCGAGGGCGTCGATGGCGTCCTGCACGGCGGCCTCGGTCCGGTTGTCCAGGGCGCTGGTCGCCTCGTCGAGGACGAGGACGGGCGGGTCGCGCAGGATGGTGCGGGCGATGGCCAGGCGCTGCTTCTCCCCGCCGGAGAACCGGTGGCCGCGTTCGCCGACGACCGTGTCGTAGCCGTCCGGCAGGGCGGCGATGTGGTCGTGGATCTGGGCCGCCCTGGCGGCCTCGACCAGTTCCTCGTCGGTGGCTTCGGGCTTGGCGAAGCGCAGGTTCTCGGCGACGGAGGCGTGGAAGAGGTACGTCTCCTGGGAGACGACGCCCACCGCGCGGGCGAGGGTGTCGAAGTCGAGGTCGCGCACGTCGACCCCGTCGAGGGTGACCCGGCCGCCGGTCACGTCGTACAGGCGCGGCACGAGGTGGCCGAAGGTGGACTTGCCGGCGCCGGTGGGGCCGACGACGGCGAGGCTGCCGCCGGCGGGGACGGTGAGGTCGACGCCGTCGAGGACGGGCGTGTCCGTGCCGTCGTAGCGGAACTCGACGTTCTCGAACCGCAGCTCGCCCTTGATCCGGTCGAGGTGGACGGGGTCGGCGCGTTCGGTGATGTCCACGGGCAGGTCGAGGTATTCGAAGATGCGCTGGAACAGCGCCAGCGAGGTCTGGATCTGCACGCCGGTCGACAGCAGGCTCACGGCCGGGCGGAACAGGCCCTGCTGGAGCGAGACGAAGGCGACGATCGTGCCGAGGGAGACGCCGGGGCCGCCGAGTCGCAGGGTGAGGCCCGCCGTCCAGTAGATGACGGCCGGCATGGCGGCCATCACGATCGTGATGACGGACATGCGCCAGCGGCCCGCCATGTTCGACTTGACCTCCAGGTCGACCAGCCGCTCGGACTCGTCGGAGAAGGCCCGCGTCAGCGAGTCGGAGCGGCCCATGGTGCGGCCGAGGAGGATGCCGCTGACGGAGAGCGATTCGGTGACGGTCGCGGCCATGGCGGCCATCTGCTTCTGACGCCGGGTGGTGATCTTCCGGCGTTCGGTGCCGACCCGGCGGCTGATCCACACGAAGACCGGCAGCAGCAGGAGCGAGACGGCCGTCAGCCTCCAGTCCAGGGCGATCATGGCGACGATCGTGGCGACCACGCTCGTGAGGTTGGAGACCAGGGAGGTGGCCGTGGAGGTGACGGTGGCCTGCATGCCGCCGATGTCGTTGGCGATGCGGGACTGCACCTCGCCGGTGCGGGTGCGGGTGAAGAAGGCGAGGGACATGCGCTGCAGCCGTCCGTAGACGGCGGTGCGCAGGTCGTGCATGACGCGCTGGCCGACGGTGGTGGAGATCAGCGTCTGGAGCACGCCGAAGACGCTGGTGAGGACGGCGCCGAGGATCATGCCGAGGGCGAGCAGGCTCAGCAGGCCGGTACGGCCCTCGGGGATGGCGACGTCGAGGATCTCCCGCAGCAGGAAGGGCGTGGCGACGGACACCAGCGAGGCGGCGCCGACGAGCAGCCCGACGACGGCCAGCCGGCCGCGGTAGGGGCGGAAGAGCCCGAGGATGCGGCGCACCTGCCGGGGCTGCCCCCTCTCGTCGGCAGGCGTGTTCGGCAGGGGTTCACGGGGGGTGCGCATGGGCTCCTACGGGGGTCGGCGGGGCAGGGCGGGAAAGCCTTGCGGATCATTGGTCATTGTTACCTATACTCACAATGAATGCCATCCTGATATTGTTCCCGTATGACGGCCCCCGACCCCGACGGCCTGCTCGCCGAGCAGTTGCTGCGGCTCACCCGCCGGGTGCACCGCATCCAGAAGCGCCACCTCGAACGGGGCGGGCTCGGCATCACACCCGCCCAGTCCCGGCTGCTGCGCACCCTGGCGCACTACGGCTCCCCGCCCCGCATGTCCGACCTGGCGGAGCGCCTGGAGGTCGTGCCGCGGGCGGTGACGACGCTGGTCGACGGGTTGGAGGCGGCCGGGATGGTGCGGCGCGCACAGGACCCGGCCAACCGGCGGGTGATCCGGATCGAGCTGACCGACGAGGGGCTCGGCGCCCTGCGCGAACTGCGCGGCGCGCGCCGGCTGGCCGCGGAGGAGATCCTCGCCCCGCTGACGGACGAACAGCGCGCCCAACTCGGCGGCCTCCTCGACACGCTGATCGACGGTCCCGCGCCGGAGGGGGACGCCGGCGCGCCGTAGCGTACGCGCGTGGCGTAGGGGGCCTCGCCGGCAGGACGAACGGCTTCCCCGGCAGGGATCAGGCGGCCAGGTGTGCCTTGTCCCCCATCACGACCACCGGGTGCCGGCCTGGGTCCAGGGTGCGCAGCAGGTACTCCATCGCCGGCTTGGGCAGGCTGACGCAGGCGGAGGTGCCGCTGCCGTGGTCCATGTGGAGCCAGATGCCGCCACCCTTGGCCGCGCCCTCGGGACGGGTCGGGTCGTTCGGGGACGTGCCCTTGACCCGGTTGTAGTCGACGGCGATGACGTAGTCGAAGTCGTGCCAGTACGCCTTGTCCCACCAGCGGGGCGCCGCGAACGACGCCGAGCGCGTGTAGGGCAGCCCGCCGTCCGGTGCGGGGTCCGGGAGCACACCGCCCGCGTCGGTGAGGGTGTACACGCCGACAGGGCTGCGCTTGTCGTCCTCCCTGTGGTCGGTCGTCCAGCCCTTCCTGCCGTTGTGCGCGGCCCAGGAGCGGTCCCGGTGCCAGGCCGATCCCTGCTTCGTGTACAGCACGACCGTGGAGTCGGCGGAGTCCTCTCCCTCCCCGTACACCGCGACGACCTGCCGGGATTCGGCGGGGATGCGGGCCTGGTACCGGTCACCGACACCGGGGAGACGAGTCGGGTCGGCCGTGTCGGCACCGCGGTCACCGGCGCCCCCGGCCGGGCGTGTCGCGCCCGGGTTCTCGCCGCTGCCGGCCGGTGCGCGGCAGGCGGTGAGCCCGAACGCTCCGGTCAGCAGGAGACCCAGGGCCGCCGCCGCGACCGCCGTACGCCGTGCACCGCCGTTGCCACCGCCGCCGTTTCGCATCTCCCCATGGTCCCACTCCACGCGGAGACCTCCGCCTCCGCGACCGGTCTCCGGCCGACGCCGTCGGCCGTGCCTCCGCGATCCCTGCCTACGAGGCAAGGGCAGGCCGCCTTCCCCCGTAACGGGGAACGACGGGAAGATCCTTCCCTCACGGTCGTCCCGGGCCGGCCGTCGGCCGCTTCCGCCCGGTGTGCCGGGCGGCTCGCGGCCCGACCACCGCGTACGACGGGTGACGCGTCACGACGTCACCGCCGTGCCGCGGCGACGGCCACCAGCCGGAACCGTGCCATGCGCGGGATATTCGCTTGATTCCGGGCGCGCGCCGAGGCGAACCTTTTGCGGTTTGCACCCTGTTGACGCCGCGTCGCGCGGCACCTCCTGAACCGAGCCGCTGGGACCTCATGCAGATCCAAGACCTTCCGTATCCCGACCCGGGCGTGCCCGACACACGCTCGGGCCCCCGATTGCTGTGGTGGCTCTTCCGCAACCAACTTGGCGGCCAGCTCAAGGCGCTCGCCTGGGGGCTCCTGCACTTCGCCTCCGTCTCCGCCCTGCCGTTCTGTGTGGGCTTCGCCGTCCAGGCCGTCGTCGACCGCTCCGGCTCCCGGCTCGCCCTCGCGGGCGGCCTGATGCTGCTGTGCTGCGCGGGTAACGCGCTGGGCGACACCTTCCTGCACCGCGCCGCCGTCACCAACTGGATCACCGCCGCGAGCCGCGTCCAGCAACTCCTCGCCCGCAGGGCCGCGCTGCTCGGCTCGGCCCTGACCCGCCGCGTCGCCGCCGGTGAGGTCGTCGCCGTCTCCACGGGCGACGTCGAGAAGATCGGCTGGTTCGTGGAGGCCGTCTCCCGCTTCACCGCGGCGGCCCTGACCATCGTGCTGGTCTGCGGCGGACTCGTCGTCTACGAACCGGCGCTCGGCCTCGTCGTCGCGCTCGGCCTGCCGGTGCTGGCCCTGGCCGTACTGCCCCTGCTGCCCCGCGCCACCCAGCGGGCCGACGTCCAGCGCGCCAAGGCGGGCCGGGCCACCGAACTCGCCTCGGACACCGTGGCCGGACTGCGCGTACTGCGCGGCATCGGCGGTGAGGAACTCTTCCTCGACCGCTACCGCTCCGCCTCCCAGGAAGTCCGCCACGCGGCCGTGCGCAGTGCCCGCATGTGGTCGCTGATCTCCGCGATCCAGGTCCTGCTCCCCGGTCTGCTGCTGATCGCGGTGGTCTGGTACGGGGTGCACCTGGCCCAGGACGGCCGCGTCGGCGTCGGCGCGCTCGTCACCGTCTACAGCTCCGTCATGATCCTGACGTACCCGCTGCGGCACTTCGAGGAGATCGCCATGGCGTACTCCTTCTCCCGGCCCTCCGCCCAGCGCGCCGCGCGGGTGCTCTCCCTGGAGCGGGCCACGGACACCGGTGGGTCACGCCCCGCGGAGGTCCCCTCCGGCGACCTGCACGATCCGGCGACCGGTCTGCTCGCGCCGGCCGGAGTGCTCACCACCGTGGTGTGCGGAGACCCCGACGTGGCCGGACGGCTGGCCGAACGGCTCGGCGGGCACTCCTGCGAACCGGGCGAGTCGGCCCTGCTGGGCGGAGTACCGCTCGACGAGTTGCCGCTCGACTGCGCGCGTACCGCCGTACTGGTCCAGGACAAGGACCCGGTCCTGCTCTCCGGCACCCTGCGCGATCTGCTCGACGTCCCCTCGTCCGGCGCCGTCGGCACGGACGCGGCCCTGTCCGCGGCCCAGTGCGAGGACGTGCTGGCGGCGCTTGTACAGGGTTCGGTCGGGGTCGAGGACCCCCTCGACGCCCGCCTCACCGAACGGGGCCGTTCCCTGTCGGGCGGCCAGCGCCAGCGGCTCGCCCTGGCCAGGTCCCTGATCGCGGACCCGGAGGTGCTGGTGCTGGACGAGCCGACCTCCGCGGTGGACTCGCACACGGAGGCCCGGATCGCGCGGGGCCTGCGCGACCTCCGTGCGAAGCGCACCACCGTCGTGTTCACCTCCTCCCCGCTGCTGCTGGACCGCGCGGACCGCGTCGTGTTCCTGCACGACGGCACCGTCGCCGCGGTCGGCACGCACCGTGACCTGCTCGTCTGCGAGCCCCGCTACCGGGCCGTGGTCACCCGGGAGACCGGGGAGGGCGACGCCCCCGCCGGGCGAACCGTCCTCGCGGAGGACGACGTCCCGCACCGACTGGAAGAGATCGAGGAGACGGCATGATCGGCGTGGCGCCACCGTCGTACGACCCGGCGGCTCCCACCACGGCGAGCACCCTGCCCGTCGGCGCTCCCGCGACCGTCCGCGCGTACGCGGGCGAACTGCTGCGCAGGCACCGCCGTGCCTTCACCCTCCTCATCCTGGTGAACACGATCGCCGTGCTCGCCTCGATGGCCGGGCCCTACCTCCTCGGCGGTCTGGTGGAGCGCGTCTCGGCCGGCGCGAGCGACCTCCGCCTGGAGATCACGGTCATCCTGTTCGTGATCGCGCTGCTGATCCAGGCCGCGTTCAACCGCGAGGTGCGCCTGCGCGGCGCCGTCCTCGGCGAACGGATGCTCGCCGATCTCCGCGAGGACTTCCTCGTGCGCTCGGTCGGCCTGCCGCCCGGCGTGCTGGAACGCGCCGGCACCGGCGACCTGCTCTCCCGCATCACCACGGACGTCGACCGGCTCGCCAACGCCATGCGCGAGGCGGTGCCCCTGCTGGCCATCGGCGCGGTGTGGGTGGTGCTGCTGCTCGCCGGCCTCGTCGTCACCGCGCCGCTCCTGGCGCCCGTGGTGCTGCTCGCCGTGCCCCTGCTGGTGATCGGCTGCCGCTGGTACTTCCGCCGGGCGCCCTCGGGCTACCGCTCGGAGGCGGCCGGATACGCCGCCGTGGCGGCGGCCCTCGCCGAGACCGTGGACGCCGGGCGCACCGTCGAGGCCCACCGGCTCGCCGACCGCCGTGTCGCCCTCTCCGAGCGCCGCATCAAGGAGTGGACGGCCTGGGAGCGCTACACGCTCTGGCTGCGGTCGGTGCTCTTCCCGATCGTCAACGTCACCCATGTGACCGTGCTCGCCTCCGTGCTGCTCGTCGGCGGCGTGTTCGTCCTCCAGGGGTGGATCGGTGTCGGCCAGTTGACGACGGCGGCGCTGATCGCGCAGATGCTCGTCGATCCGGTCGGCATCATCCTGCGCTGGTACGACGAACTCCAGGTGGCCCAGGTCTCCCTGGCCCGTCTGGTGGGCGTCCGGGACATCGAGCCGGAGGCAGGTGACGCGAGCCTCGCTCCGGACGGACGGCACGTCCGCGCCGACCGGGTGCACTTCGGCTACCTGGAGGGCGTCGACGTCCTGCGCCAGGTGTCCCTGGAGGTCGCCCCCGGCACGAGGATGGCGCTCGTCGGCCCCTCCGGCGCCGGCAAGTCGACCCTGGGCCGGCTGCTCGCCGGGATCTACGGGCCGCGGGCGGGCCACATCACCCTGGGCGGGGCCGAACTCTCCCGGATGCCCGCGGAGCGCGTCCGCTCGCACGTCGCCCTCGTCAACCAGGAACACCACGTCTTCGTGGGCTCCCTGCGTGACAACCTCCGTCTCGCCCGCTCCGACGCCGCCGACGCCGAGCTGTGGGCGGCGCTGGGCGCGGTCGACGCGGACGCCTGGGCCCGCGCTCTCGACGACGGTCTGGACACCGAGGTCGGCTCGGGCGGCTTCGCCCTCACCCCGGCGCAGGCCCAGCAGATCGCCCTCGCCCGCCTGGTGCTGGCCGACCCGCACACTCTCGTGCTGGACGAGGCGACGTCGTTGCTCGACCCGCGTGCCGCCCGCGATCTCGAACGGTCGCTGGCCCGCGTGCTGGACGGCCGCACGGTCGTCGCCATCGCCCACCGTCTGCACACCGCCCACGACGCGGACGTCATCGCCGTCGTCGAGGACGGCCGCATCACGGAACTCGGCAGCCACGCCGACCTGGTCGCCGCCGACGGCGCCTACGCGGCCTTGTGGCGCTCCTGGCACGGCTGAGCGGGGCGACGGGCGTCGCCGGGCGGTGGCGACGGGCGAGGCTCGGGTCTGCGGGGTGCGGGGTGTGCGGGGCTTGTCTCGGGGGCTCCCGGTCCGTCGACGCCGGCCCGGAGCGGTGGCGGCTCCGGGCGGTGACGGCGGGCCCCTCCCCGGCGGGGCCCTCCCCCGGCGGGCCCTCCCCCGGTAGGCCCAGAGCCGGTGGACGGGCCCTTCGGCATGCCGGGCCATGGCCTTCCGTGTCCCAGGGGCACCGGCCCCCTCCCGGCCCCGGCGTCCTCCGTGTCCGGGAGGGGGCCGGGACGTCCGGCCGCCGGCTGCCGGTCGGCATGCCGACGGGATGCCGACCGGGCTTGGTTTGGTTTCGGCCGCCCCGGCGGGTCCGGCACCGCTCGGTCCCAGGTCGCCAAGGTCCGGCACCCGGCCGCCGCCTCCTGCCGTTGCGCGGTCCCGAACGGCAGTGGAAGGGTGGAAGCAGGCACCGGCTCCGGGACGGCCCGCAACCGTGCGGCCCGGCGACAGCGGCGCCCGTGCGCCCGCGCGGGGGGCCGCACACCGCGGTCCACGGCGTGCGGGTGCCCGCCCCCACCCCCTGGAGGTATCCGTGAACAGCGTCGATGGATGGGGAGACGACGTCTACCAGCCCGACGGCTCCGAGCAGCGGGAGGACACCGGCCTGCTCGACGCGGAGGACACCCTGGAGCACGACGGCGTGGACGATCCGCTGGACCGGGGCTGGTCCCCGCCCGAGCGGCCCTGGGCGGTGGAGCACACCGGCGTGACCGCGGAGGAGGGCCACCGGGGGGAGACGCTGGACCAGCGGCTCGCCGACGAACAGCCGGAGATCGCCCCGCCCGACGGCGACGACCTGGGCGACTGCTCCGGTACCGACGGGGAACTGCTGGACGACGAGGTGGGCGCCGACCGCTCCGGCCGACTGGTGGCGCCGGATGAGGGGACCCGGGAGGACGAGGAGCCCTCGCTGGTGGCCCAGGACATCGGTATCGACGGCGCGGCGGCCTCCGCGGAGGAAGCCGCGGTGCACGTCGTCGACGAGGACTCCCTGCCCCGCTGACGTGGTCCGGTGCGGGCCTGCCGTGCCGCGGACCCGTCGATCCGCGCCGTTCGAGGAGTTGCCATGCAGAAGGACAAGCACCCCGACTACCACGCCGTCGTCTTCCGTGACCGCGCCGCCGGGTACGCCTTCCTCACCCGGTCCACCGCGACCAGCGAGCAGACCATCGCCTGGGATGACGGGGAGACCTACCCGGTGGTGGACGTGGAGATCTCCTCGGAGAGCCACCCCTTCTACACGGGCAAGGCCAGGACGGTGGACTCCGAGGGACGCGTCGCCCGCTTCGAACGGCGCTACGGCGGCGAGGGCAAGGGCGCCGGGACGCAGAGCTGACCGGCCCGGACGGCACCGGGGCGAGAAGGGGTCCGGAGTCGGGCCTGCGTGACCCGCCGGACGGGGCCACCCGTCCCAGGGCACCGGGCGGCACGCCCGCCCCTCGGCTGTCGGTGCCGGCCCCGGCCCGGGAACGTCCCGGACGCGCCCGAAGCCCCGGACCTCCTCAGATGAAGTTGAGCGCCGCCGCGCAGCCGACCCCGCCGAGCACCATGAACGCCGGCATGAGCACCTTCAGCTCGACCCAGCTCCCGGCCCGGAAGCGCATGACCTTCGGCGGACCGATCGGGTACCAGCGCTTGCGGCCCACCGGTATCGGCCACAGGATCGGGCAGCCGGAGACGGTCAGCGCGTCCCCGATGTCGTGTACCAGCGCGCCCAGCACGATCGGCAGTCCGAGCCACAGGTACTCCTGGCCCGGGGCGGTGAACAGCCAGTCCGATCCGCCGGCCGGCTGGTCCAGGATGCCGGCGAGTATCCAGGAACTGGTCGCGGCCAGCAGCCAGACCAGCACGTCGCTGCTGGAACCCCGGGTGGCCCGCCACAACAGCCCCTCGATCGCGAGCACCATGTGCACGAAGAGGATGCCCAGCACCGCCCAGCGGCCCCCGGTGATGGCGGCGACCGAGGTGGCCGCCCCGATCAGGACCGCCCACAGCCAGGTGTGCGTCAGGGTGCGGTGCCCGCCGGAGCGGCGGGGGTCGCCCGGTTTGCGGGTGGCCTTGTAGACCGAGTAGGACAGTTTGTCGACGATCTCGCACAGGCGCTGGGAGACCGGCCCGAAGGCCCGGGAGATGGTCGCGGCCTTGTGGTCGAGGTCCGGGGCGAGGGCGGCACCCGCGCAGATCAGGGCGCCGACCAGCAGCACCGGCCAGGGCATCGGATGGCCCGCGGCGGCGGTCGCCGCGCCGACACCGAGCCAGGCGGCGGCTCCCGACAGTGAGTGTGCTGGTCCCATCATCGCCGCTGCCCGCCCCATTCCTCGTGTGCCGCTGTCCAGTTGTCCGGTTCCGCCGATGCCCGGCCGACGCTCCAGCGTAGCGTTCATGATCTTCGTACGGGCATCCGATTCCCCCCGAGGGGCTCACGGCAGGCAAGATGGGAACGTGACCCTCATCGATCAGCTGCCGCCGACCGCCGACCCCGACGCCCTGTACGAAGCCTTCGAATCCTGGTCCCAGGAACGCGGTCTCACGCTCTACCCCCACCAGGAGGAGGCGCTGATCGAGGTGGTCTCCGGCGCGAACGTGATCGTGTCGACGCCCACCGGGTCCGGCAAGAGCATGATCGCCGCCGGCGCCCACTTCGCCGCGCTCGCCCGCGACGAGGTCACCTTCTACACGGCCCCGATCAAGGCACTGGTGTCGGAGAAGTTCTTCGAACTGTGCAAGATCTTCGGCACCGAGAACGTCGGCATGCTCACCGGCGACGCGTCCGTGAACGCGGACGCCCCCGTGATCTGCTGCACCGCCGAGGTCCTGGCGTCGATCGCGCTGCGCGACGGCAGGAACGCCGACGTCGGACAGGTCGTGATGGACGAGTTCCACTTCTACGCGGAGCCGGACCGCGGCTGGGCGTGGCAGATCCCCCTGCTGGAACTGCCGCAGGCGCAGTTCGTGCTGATGTCGGCCACCCTCGGCGACGTGTCGTTCTTCGAGAAGGACCTCACCCGTCGCACGGGCCGGCCCACCGCGGTGGTCCGCTCGGCCACCCGCCCCGTGCCCCTGTCCTACGAGTACCGCTACACCCCGCTCACCGAGACCCTCACCGACCTGCTGGAGGCCCGGCAGGCACCCGTCTACATCGTGCACTTCACGCAGGCCCAGGCCGTGGAGCGGGCGCAGGCGCTGATGAGCATCAACATGTGCTCGCGGGAGGAGAAGGACCGGATCGCCGAGCTGATCGGCAACTTCCGCTTCACCACCAAGTTCGGCCGCAACCTCTCCCGCTACGTCCGGCACGGCATCGGCGTGCACCACGCCGGCATGCTGCCCAAGTACCGGCGGCTGGTGGAGAAGCTCGCCCAGGCCGGTCTGCTGAAGGTGATCTGCGGCACCGACACGCTCGGCGTGGGCGTCAACGTACCCATCCGCACGGTGCTGTTCACGGCGCTGACCAAGTACGACGGCAGCCGTGTCCGTACGCTGCGGGCCCGCGAGTTCCACCAGATCGCGGGCCGGGCCGGACGCGCCGGGTTCGACACGGAGGGATTCGTCGTCGCCCAGGCTCCCGAGCACGTCATCGAGAACGAGAAGGCGTTGGCCAAGGCCGGCGACGACCCGAAGAAGCGGCGGAAGGTCGTCCGTAAGAAGGCGCCGGAAGGCTTCGTCGCCTGGTCGGAAACCACCTTCGAGAAGCTCATCGCCTCCGAGCCGGAACCGCTGACGTCCCGTTTCCGGGTGACGCACACGATGCTGCTGTCGGTGATCGCCCGTCCGGGCAACGCCTTCGACGCGATGCGACACCTTCTGGAGGACAACCACGAGCCCCGCCGACAGCAACTGCGGCACATCCGGCGGGCCATCGCCATCTACCGCTCCCTGCTGGACGGGGGGATCGTCGAGAAGCTGGACTCCCCCGACTCCGAGGGCCGCGTCGTCCGCCTGACGGTGGACCTGCAACAGGACTTCGCGCTCAACCAGCCGCTGTCCACGTTCGCCCTCGCCGCCTTCGAACTGCTCGACCCGGAATCCCCCTCCTACGCGCTGGACATGGTGTCCGTCGTGGAATCCACCCTGGACGACCCGCGGCAGATCCTCGCCGCCCAGCAGAACAAGGCGCGCGGCGAGGCCGTGGCCGCGATGAAGGCGGACGGGGTCGAGTACGAGGAGCGCATGGAGCGCCTCCAGGACGTGACGTACCCGAAGCCGCTGGAGGAACTGCTCTTCCACGCCTACGACACCTACCGCCGCAGCCACCCGTGGGTCGGTGACCATCCGCTGTCGCCGAAGTCGGTCATCCGCGACATGTACGAGCGGGCGCTGACCTTCACGGAGCTGGTCTCGCACTACGAGCTGGCCCGCACCGAGGGCATCGTGCTGCGCTACCTCGCCAGTGCCTACAAGGCCCTCGACCACACCGTCCCGGACGACCTCAAGTCCGAGGACCTCCAGGACCTCGTCGAGTGGCTGGGCGAGATGGTCCGCCAGGTGGACTCCAGCCTCCTGGACGAGTGGGAGCAGCTCGCCAACCCGGAGGAGATGACCGCCGAGGAGGCCCAGGAGAAGGCCGACCAGGTGCGGCCGGTCACCACCAACGCGCGCGCCTTCCGCGTCCTGGTCCGCAACGCCCTGTTCCGGCGGGTTGAGCTGGCCGCCCTCGACCAGATCGCCGAGCTGGGCGAGATGGACGCCGACGCCGGCTGGGACGCCGACGCCTGGGGCGAGGCCATGGACGGCTACTGGGACGAGTACGACGACCTCGGCACCGGCCCCGACGCCCGCGGCCCCAAGCTGCTGGTCATCGAGGAGGAACCGCAGAACGGCCTGTGGCGGGTGCGGCAGATCTTCGACGACCCGAACGGCGACCACGACTGGGGCATCAGCGCGGAGGTCGACCTCACGGCCTCCGACGCGGAGAGCCGGGCCGTCCTCCGCGTCACCCATGTCGGCCAACTCTGAGCGCGGGAGCACCCGACCCATGACGAACCCGGCCGAGAGCCTCGTCTCCCTGCTCGACCTGGAGCGGATCGAGGTCGACATCTTCCGTGGCCGCAGCCCCGACGAGTCCCTCCAACGGGTCTTCGGGGGCCAGGTGGCGGGCCAGGCGCTGGTCGCGGCGGGCCGCACCACCCAGGCCGACCGTCCCGTGCACTCACTGCACGCGTACTTCCTGCGTCCCGGCCGTCCGGGGGTGCCGATCGTGTACCAGGTGGAACGGGTGCGGGACGGGCGGTCGTTCACGACGCGGCGGGTCACGGCCGTGCAGCAGGGTCGTACGATCTTCAATCTGACCGCTTCCTTTCACCAGCCTGAGGAGGGGAGTTTCGAGCACCAGCGGCCACCCTCCCGGGAGGTTCCGGGGCCCGAGTCGCTGCCGACGGTCGCCGAGGAGATCCGGGCGCATCTGGGCGCGTTGCCGGACCAGTTGGAGCGGATGGCCCGCCGTCAGCCCTTCGACATCCGTTACGCGGACCGGCTGCGGTGGAGCCCGGAGGAGGTGAAGGGCGCCGAGGCGCGCAGCGCGGTGTGGATGCGCGCGGTCGGGCCGCTCGGCGACGACCCGCTCGTGCACACCTGCGCCCTCACGTACGCCAGCGACATGACACTCCTGGACGCCGTGCGCATCCCGGTGGAGCCCCTGTGGGGACAGCGGGGCTTCGACATGGCCTCGTTGGACCACGCCATGTGGTTCCACCGGCCGTTCCGTGCCGACGAGTGGTTCCTGTACGACCAGGAGTCGCCGATCGCGGTCGGCGGGCGTGGCCTGGCCCGCGGCCAGATCTACGACACGCAGGGGCGTCTGCTGGTCTCCGTCGTGCAGGAAGGGCTGTTCCGCGCCCAGTAGGTCAGGAACGTCCGCGCCGCAGCCGGCCCAGCAGCACACGGAGTGCTCCCCCGTGCCGGTGCGACGGTCGGGCCGGTGCCCGGCGGCGCCCGGGGGCCGCCGGATGTGACGCCGGACGTGGGGCCGGGCGGTCGGCGCGGGCCGGCGGCCCCGGCCGGGGCGCCGGGAGCTGCGGGTGTCCGACGTGGACGGTCCAGGGGTGGGGGCGGTGGACGTGTGCCGGTACCGTCCCGAGGCGTGCCCGGCGGGGTGCGCGGAGCTCCGGCAGCGGGCGGGGTGCCGGACTGTGCCGCCGGGCGGTTCCGGTCTCGGCGGCCAGGTCGGCCCGGAGCCAGTCGGTCTCGTCGCCTTCGCCGGCGGTCGTGATCGACTCGATGATGTGTGCCGCCGGGGAACCCGGTGGGCCCTGGGCCGGGGACGCCGGGCGGAGCGCGTGGAGGTGGGAGCGCTCGTGGGGGTCCTTGACGACGTCCGAGACGTGGACCGGGTCCAGCAGGGAGGCGACGGCCGCCGCCCGTTGCCACGGTGTTTCGCACTGGCGGAGCAGACGGCCCAGGTACCCGCCCCGCCAGTTGCGGGGGCGCAGGTCCAGCCCCGCGTCCAACTGCTCCCGCAGTCCCTCGGGCATGCGTCGCCGGAGCAGGGCGGTGTTCCTCTCGTCGGCGGCGAACTGCCGCAGGTCCTCGGCCCGGTACAGCCAGACCACCGCCCGGTAGCGGTTGAGGTGGAAGGCGACGGGCACGAGCAGCCCCAGCCGGGCGAGGCGCGTGAACCGGGCTTTCGTGATCTCCATGAGGGCCGCGCCCTCCGTGGTCCCCACGGTGCGCACCTCCTCGCGCAGCGCTTCGGGGAATCCTTCCTCGGCACGAAGCCGTTCGATCTCGGCACGGGTCACGCGACGCCGGCCGCGCTCCGTCTCGTCGGACACGGTGCGGACCCGTCCCTGCTGGACGGCGATGTCCCACTCGATCCGCTTGAGGCCCAGTTCTCTCGCCGCCCGGCTCGGTGCGACCGAGTCGTCGCGGGCGGCGGTGATCTGTTCGGCGAGAGCCGTGCTCTCGTGTGTGACGGTGTTTTTGGACATGGCTGGTCTCCCCCGTGGAGTGTGCCGGCCGACGCGGTCCGCGACTGCCTGGTACAAGACCGTAGCCGCCGCCGCGAGATCCGGGGGCTGCCTGTGGACAACTCCGTACCAGCCTCCGCCCGATCCGTGAATCGCCTGGTCAGGGCGTTGCGGGAGGTGTCTGTCCGGGCCGGCGGGCATCGATGTCGAGATGCTCGCCGACCCGGTTGACGAGTAACGTCATCTCGTAGGCGACCCGCCCTATGTCGGACTCGGCGCCGCTGAGCACGCACAGGCAGCTTCCCGCCCCCGCGGCCGTGACGAACAGCAGGGCGTCGTCGAACTCGACCATCGTCTGCCGGACCCCGCCCGCTCCGAAGTGGCGCCCCGATCCCTTGGCGAGGCTGTGCAGTCCGGACGAGACGGCCGCGAGGTGTTCGGCGTCCTCCTGTCGCAGGCTGGTGCTCGCGCCGGTCACCAGCCCGTCGTTGGACAGGATGAGCGCGTGCCGCACGTGCGCGACACGCTCGGTCAGATCGTCCAGCAGCCAGCCGAGCCCATGCTTCTCCGCCATGTTCGGTCTCCCCCCTGTGGTCCCCGTACGTCTTCCCCTGCCGTGCGGTCTCCCCCGGCCGGGGGTTCTGTCCGCCAGCCTTCACCACGGTCCGGCTCGCGGCAAGGAGGATGCTGGTATGGCAGAGAAGATGACCGAGGAGCAGTGGCGGGCCTTCGTCTCGGACGGCACCCGCACGGCGAAACTCTCGACCGTGCGTGCCGACGGCAGTCCGCACGTGGCACCGATCTGGTTCGTGCTGGACGGTGACGAGGTGGTGTTCAACACCGGCAAGGAGACCGTCAAGGGGCGCAATCTGCTCCGGGACGGACGGGTGGCCTTGTGCGTGGACGACGACCGGCCGCCGTTCGCGTTCGTCGTGCTCCAGGGGCGTGCCCGCCTCTCGGAGGATCTCGACGACCTGCGGCACTGGGCCACCCGGATCGCGGCCCGTTACATGGGAGAGGAGCGTGCCGGGGAGTTCGGTGCCCGCAACGGGGTTCCGGGGGAGCTTCTCGTGCGCGTGTCCGTCGACAAGGTCGTGGCGCTGAGCGCCGTGGCGGACTGAACAGTCGTCCGCCGGGGGCGTGTCCGGGTACCGGCCCCGCGAGCTCGTGCGCGTCAGCGGACGGAGTCGAGGAGCCGGGCGGTGTGTACGCGCCCGGCGTACTCGACGAGGCTGCTGAGCACGTGTTTCCCCGAGTCACGGTCCCGTGCGTCGCAGAACACCACCGGGGTCCCGGTGTCCAGGTCGAGGGCGCGCCGGATGTCGGGGGCGGCGTAGCGGAGGGCTCCTGTGAAGTGGTTGACGGCCACGACGAACGGGACGCGCCGCTGCTCGAAGTAGTCCACGGCGGGGAAGCAGTCCTGCAGTCGCCGGGTGTCCGCGAGGACGACCGCGCCGAGGGCGCCTTGTGCCAGCGTGTCCCAGAGGAACCGGAACCGGTCCCGGCCGGGCGTGCCGAAGAGGTAGAGGAACAGGTCGGGCAGCATGCCGATGCGCCCGAAGTCCATGGCGACCGTCGTGGTGGTCTTCTCGCCGGTGGCGGGGCGCGGGTCGGTTCCGTACGCGCCGCGGGCGCCGGTGAGGGGCCACCGCGTCGTGCCGTGCGGTTCCTCCGTGTGTACCGGCCTGATCTCGCTGACCGCGTCCACCAGGGTGGTCTTCCCGACGCCGAACCCCCCGGCGACCAGGATCTTCAGCGTCAGAACGTTCAGGCCGGCGGCGGGGGTGCCGGGGTGCTCGGGGACCATCGATCACTTCTCTCGGGAGTGCGGGCAACGGTCGACGCACGTGCGTACCTGCCCGGGGCCCCGCTCGGCGTCCTGTGCGGCCCCGGCCCCGGTGCGGGACGCCTGCATGATGACAACCCAGGGCCTTCCGCGCACGGTGCGACCACTTCGCGCCTCTTCTGTCCACCTCGACGATCATTCGATGACCGATCGACGCATAGAGCAGTACAGAAGCAGGCAAAGATATGCCGCTAATGATCACCGGTGTTCACGGGCCCGGCGAGGGGTTCGGCCTTCGCGCCCCCTCATCCCTCGTCCTCCACTCCTCGTCTCGCGCGGTACGCGCGCGTGCGGGTGCCGCCGATGGGGGATCATGCGGTGCATGAGCCACGACCACACCCACGTCCGGGAGTTCTTCACCGCCCGTGCCACCGACTGGGACCGCCGGTTCCCCGACGACGGCCCGGCCTACGCCGGCGCGGTCGCCGACATGGGCCTGCGCGAGGGAGACCACGTCCTCGACGCGGGGTGCGGCACCGGACGCGCGCTTGCCTCGCTGCGAGCCGCGGTGGGCCCCTCGGGCGTGGTCGTCGGAGCCGACCTGACACCGGCCATGCTCCAGGCAGCCGTCCGTGCCGGGCGGGAGCGCGACGGGGCACTGCTGCTCGCCGACGTCGCCGCGCTCCCGCTGCGCACCGGGGCGTGCGACGCCGTGTTCGCGGCGGGCCTGGTCGCCCACCTGCCCGATCCGTCGGCGAACCTGCGCGAGTTGGCCCGCGTCGTACGCCCTGGTGGCGTGCTCGCGCTCTTCCACCCGATCGGCAGGGCGGCGTTGGCGGCCCGCCAGGGGCGCCGGCTCACGTCGGCCGACTTGCGCGCGGAGCACAATCTCCGCCCGCTGCTGGCCGGTTCCGGGTGGCGCATGACGTCGTACGCGGACGAGGACGCCCGGTTCCTCGCCCTGGCCGCCCGCGAGGGCTGACGGCCCACGCGTCGACGGGTGCTCCGGCGGTTCGGGAGGGGTCCGGTGCCGTGAGGTCAGTCGGCGGGCGCCGACCCGAGGTGGCGTACGGGACAGCCACCCGTGCCGGGGACCGGGTGGGTGCCCAGCTCGGCCACCCGGTAGCCGTTCGGATAGCCCTTGATCTCCCGGTTCTGCCGGGCGTGGTGCGGGACACGCCGAGGGGGCAGCAAACGCACGGCACGCCCGCGCAGACGCATGGCACGCCGGACGAAGGCCCGGGTGGCGGGGCTCGGCGCGTCGTAGCGGAAGGCTCTCAGCAGGGACTCGTCGAGCAGCGCCAGTGTCCCGGTGCGCAGCGCGGGGGCCAGGGGCCGCGGGTACCAGGAGGCCATGAGGTCGAGGGTGGCGTCGGAGACGCGTCGCGCGCCCTCGTCCCACCCGAAGTGGGCGTCCTCGTAGGCATCGAGGTGGCTCTCGAACTCCTCATAGCTCTCGGGGATGTCCTTGATCCCCATGTGGCGGCCCAGTGTGCGGTAGTAGACGGCGGCGGCGACGGTCTCGTGGCGGGACATCCGGCGCCAGCCGTACGCGTCGATCCAGCGTTTGGGCATGACGACGAAGGTGCAGAGGACATAGCGCATGTCGTCGTTGGTGATGTCGTAACTGCGGTGCATCTGGTTGATCCGGCGGATCGCGGTGCGTCCCTGCACACTGGCGAAGCCGTGCTCGACGACGGCGTCGAGGAGCAGGGTGGTGTCGTCGTAGCGCTTCTGGCTCCGGTCGGTGAGCTCGGCGGTCTCGGCGAGCAGCCGGCCGATACCGGGGACGGCGTAGGTGCGGTAGAGGGCCAGTTCCAGGGCGCGGGTGAAGTCCCAGGGGAACTCGTAGGCGGAGGAGAGCCGGTAGATTTCCCAGGCTTCTCGATGCGGGTCCATCCGCCGGATCTGTTCCAGCCGTGCGAAGCGCTTCACCCTGTCCGTCCCCTTCAGCCGTGGAACTCCAACTCTACGTTGCGTAGCGGGAGATGCACGGTCGGCGTTCATCGCTTCGCGGGGTCTCGCCCCCTGGTGCCGGCTGCCGCGCGCGTCGGCGGACACGGCGTTGTCCCTGTTCCCGTGCTCCGGCGGCTCGGCGTCACGACACGCGCGGCCGGGCGTGTCGTTCGCAGCCGGGCAAGGTTCGCGCGGTCCGGGCGTGCCGGGAAGTCGTGACAATCGGCTCCCGCTCGCACTAGGGTGCGCGCCGTTGACGGAACCGACGGGGAGGCTGGGATGGCCGATACACAAGAGGATGCCGTCGCCGCCGGGGACGATGCGCTCTATGTGCTGACGGCGGTGTTGCTGACACCGGCGAAGTTCCCCAGTGTGCTGGGCGACGACTATCCGGAGGCATGTGCGGCGCTCGGTCTGACGCCGGTGGCCGACGGCTACGGTCTCGTGCTCGGCCAGGACGGTGACGGCGCCCGATGGACGGTCGTGATCGACGACGTGTCCCTGGTGGCGGTCGCCGTGGCGTCCTGGGACTGCGGTATGGAGTACGACCTGTCGCCGGACGAGAGATCGGTCGTCGTGGCGCTGCCGGGCTGGCCGCTCGCGGTCGCGGTGGCCGCGCCCGGCGTACCCGCCCCGCACGATCCGGCTCCCGAGGCGGGGGACGGTGCCGCGTTGACGCCGCCCGACACCACGGGTTGGGGGCCCGCGCAGCGGCGTCTCGGCGCCGACGAGATCGCCATGCAGTGGGCGCAGTGGCGGGCGCAGGTCGACGACGCCGATTTCCCGGTCCCGGAGGGGGCCGCCGTGTCCGGTGACGGTCGCGGCCGGGCCGCGGCCCAGGGGGCCGACGACGGGCATGAGGTGGCTGTGGCAGCTTCCTCGGCAAAGGGAGCGGGCGCCCCGGAGGGAGCCGTCGCCGGCGGGCACGAAGGCGTCCGGCGGGTACTCGCGGAGGCACGTGCCTACATCGACACGCCACCGCCGCTCGGCAGGGTCCGGTCGTCGTTCGCGCCGGGCGAGGCGCGCACGCTGCGGGCGGACGGCCCCGGCTGGTCGCTGGTGGCGAGGACGGACGACATCGCGTTCGTGCTGCTGGACGAGGAGCCCGGCGAAGTCCTGCCGGTAGGACGCGGCCCGGAGCTGCCCGGCCTTCTGGCGGCGCTGGACGAGATGGCGGTCCGCCCGAGCTGATCCCGCTCGGGCGGCTCCGAGCCGAGGCCCGGCAACCCGGTGGCCCTCGGCCACCCCTATGAGGTCACCGGCCGGCCGGAGCGAAGGGGTCCGGTGCCCGGGTGTACGTGTCCGAGACGTTGCCGGACAGGTGGATGTCGTCGGGGTCGAGCGTCATCACGGGCGCGCCGGGCGAGAGGTCGAAGGCGTCCAGTTCCGTCCACAGCAGGTTCGGGCTGGTGCTCAGCTCGAAGAAGTACCGCCGGTGGGTCAGGTCGCACACCGTGCGGTACTCGGTGTTGTAGACCGCGAACCTGCCCGAGGCGTACGGGGCTCCGAAGGGTACGGAGGCGTTGCGGGTGATCGCGAGCACGGAGGCGACGGCCTGCCGCTCGTTCTCCGGTTTCGGCAGCAGGGCGCGGAAGTAGGCGGCGCGCTGGAAGCGGTCGACGGGGTTCACGTTGCCCGGCAGGGGGACGTCGCTGGCGGCCTGGTCGTAGCCCAGCTCGCGCGCCTTGCGCACCTGTTCCCGCAGCAGGCGGCGCTGCTCGTCGTAGGCGGGCGCGTTGGTCATGACGGTGTAGGAGCGGTCGTGGTGCACGACCTGCTCGCCCGCGATGTGCTCGATGATCGCCGAGTCGCCCCGGGCGTCCTCGAGGGCGACGTGGACCGTGGCCGCGAAGCCGTTCATCTCGATCATGACGAGCTGGAAGGTGTCCAGGAGGGCGAGGGCTTCCTCGACGGTGGCGGCGTTGTCGAGGAGGTACTGGATCCACAGGCCCATGTGCAGTCCGGGCCGGGCGGGATCGCGTGGGGCGAGTTCGGTGATGTCCAGGTAGAGCATGTGGGCGGCGAGGCCGCGCTCGTTCAGGCCGTCGACCGTGCCGGCGCCGTAGACGGTCGTCACGAGGCTGCCGAGTCTGCTCGTCCAGGTGAGCGGGTTGTCCGCGACGACGGTCTCGCCGCCCAGTTCGCCGCCGTGGCGCTCCAGTCCCTGCGGCAGGACGGTGAGCACGGGGTCGGTCGACTCGGGCCAGTCCATCGTCCGGCCGGACAGCACGGCGAGATCGTTGTCGTTCCACAGAACCCGCGTACACATGGTGGGCCCCTTGTCTCCGGAGGGTGGGGGTGCACTGCGCCCACAGCCCTTCCCTGTCGGCTCCTCCCCGGCACGGTGGCCGGGGCAGACGTACATGGATGGGCGAGTGCGGTCCTCCGGATGCCCGCCACGGGTCGGGCGATCTCCTGGCAGCCCGCACGCGCGGGCTCCTGGTGTCCTCACTGGCTCAGGCGCGTGTCCTCACCGGCTCAGGCGCGCGCGTCGCCTGCCGCGGGGCCCCCGCGCCGGTCCCCTCCGGCCCACGTGAGGAGAACCGGCGCGCGCGGCCCCGAGACGGCCCGTTCCGGCGACCCGCCGGTCAAGCGGTCAGCGGCCGATCTCCTTGCGGGTGACTCGGCGCAGCCGGCGACGCTGCGCGGGGTCCAGCGCGAGGTACGCGGCGGCCGGAACTCCGAGGACGATCAGCAGGGCGGCCCACCAGGGCAGCCAGATCAACAGGATGAGACCGACCGCCACACCCCCTGCGGCGATCTTGGCGTTGTTCGACATGGTGTCGCCTCCTTCGCGGCCTGTGCCGCTCTCTGTCCTGAAAACGGGCCCGCGCCGCCCGCGGTTCCGTGCGGCGACCCTGAGACATCCCTGAGGCGTCCCTCAGACACCCCTGAGATGCCCGCGGGGACGGTCCGGAGAACCGTCCGGTGGTACTCGCCCGCAACTCTCCACCGCCATGGTGACTCGGAACCCGCCGTCCGCGCGCCCCCGCAGGGGGTACGGTCCGTCCTCCGGTCCGGAAGGGCGCCGGCTCAGGGGGCGAGGGCACCGCTTCGACGCAGGAGGGGCAGGACGTGGTCCGTGAGGGCGGGCGAGAGGTGGACGTCCGGTTCGTCTCCGGTGATCCACTTCATGTGGGCGAGTTCGGCGGCCGGCCGGGGAGCACGGTCGATGCCTGCCTGGAAGACGGTCAGGCGCAGCGGCACGCCCTCCAGGGCGGCCACGGATTCGACGTGCTCCAGGAGGCGGGGTTCGAGGGGTTCGACGCCGAGTTCCTCGTCCAGTTCACGGATCAGTGCTTCCAGGGGCTCCTCCCCGGGGTCGGGCTTGCCCCCGGGGAGGTAGAAGACGTCCGGGGCCGCCCGCTTGCTCACGACCAGCAGCCGTCCGTGCTGGATGATCACCGCCGCGATGACGACCAGTGGCTCTGCCCCGCCGAGGCCCGGGTCCGTCGTCACTCCGCTCTCTCGTGTCATGAGGCCATCCTTTCAGGACCCTTCGAGGGGCGGTGATCAGGACCCTTTGGGGGCCATGACCACGCTCCACGCGCGCGTGCCACCCGCCCACGGCCGTCGGCCCGGCGTGTCGGGCCGACGTGCCGGGGCCGACGTGCCGGGGCCGAGGACGCGAGCGCCGCCCCGGCCCGCCCAGAGGCGTGTTCGGAGCGGCGCTGCGCCGCAAGGGCGGGTCGGTCAGCGGACGCCCATGAGGTGGTCCATGGCGAGCTGGTCGAGGTGCTCGAACGCCATCCCGCGCGCCGCCGCGGCCTCGGCGTCGAAGGCCTCGAAGGCGGAGGGGTCGGCGAGCAGTGCGGCCAGCCCGTCCTCGGCGGTGGGCCGGGCGAGGTCGTCGAGCCGGGCGGCGGCGAGGGCTTCCCGCACGGCCGGGTCGGCGCGGAAGGCGGCGGCCCGGTCCTTGAGGATGAGGTAGTTGCGCATGCAGCCGGCTGCGGAGGCCCACACGCCGTCGAGGTCCTCCGTCCGCGGCGGCTTGAAGTCGAAGTGCCGCGGGCCCGCGTACCCGGCCTGTTCCAGGAGGTCGACGAGCCAGAACGCGGATCGCAGGTCGCCCGCCCCGAAGCGCAGGTCCTGGTCGTACTTGATACCGGACTGGCCGTTGAGGTCGATGTGGAACAGCTTGCCCGCCCACAGTGCCTGGGCGATGCCGTGCGGGAAGTTCAGCCCGGCCATCTGCTCGTGGCCGACCTCCGGGTTCACCCCGTACAGCTCCGGGCGCTCCAGGCGCTCGATGAACGCCAGCGCGTGGCCCACGGTGGGCAGGAGGATGTCGCCGCGGGGCTCGTTCGGCTTGGGCTCGATGGCGAACCTCAGGCCGTAGCCCTGGGAGGTGACGTACTCGCCGAGCAGGTCGAAGGCTTCCTTCATGCGTTCCAGCGCGTCGCGGACGTCCTTGGCCGCACCTGATTCGGCCCCCTCGCGGCCACCCCAGGCGACGTAGACGCTCGCGCCCAGCTCCGCCGCCAGGTCGATGTTGCGGAGGGTCTTGCGCAGTGCGTAGCGGCGCACGTCGCGGTCGTTCGCGGTGAATGCGCCGTCCTTGAACACGGGGTGCGTGAAGAGGTTCGTCGTCGCCATCGGCACCTTCATGCCGGTGGCGTCCAGCGCCTGGCGGAACCGCTTGATGTGCCCCTGCCGCTCGCTGTCGGACGAGCCGAAGGGGATCAGGTCGTCGTCGTGGAACGTGACGCCGTGAGCGCCCAGTTCGGCCAGCCGGTGCACCGACTCCACCGGGTCCAGGGCCCGTCGTGTCGCGTCGCCGAACGGGTCACGGCCCTGCCAGCCGACCGTCCACAGACCGAACGTGAACCTGTCTTCGGGAGTGGGCTGGTAGTTCATTCCGCGGCTCCTTACTCGCTGACGTCTATTTCGTCATGGCAGTTTACAAATTAGTATGCAGACGCACCCCTGGGAAGGGACACGGTGTCCCCGATGGAGCGGATTCCGGGCCGGCCAGCCCGGCAGCACGACGAAACCCAGGCCAACGGCCCCGAGAACCCGGAAGAGGGAGTAGCCCGATGTCAGCACCCGAGGGTCCGCTCGTCGTCGGTGTGGACTCGTCCACCCAGTCCACCAAGGCGCTGGTCGTCGACACGTCCACCGGGCGGGTCGTCGCCTCCGGACAGGCGCGGCACACCGTGTCCACCGGGGCCGGCCGGGAGAGCGACCCGCGCCAGTGGTGGGACGCCCTGGGCGAGGCCCTCGGCCAGTGCGGCGACGCCGCCCGCGAGGCCGCCGCGGTCTCGATCGGCGGGCAGCAGCACGGACTCGTCACCCTGGACGCCGACGGCGAGCCGGTGCGCCCCGCTCTGCTCTGGAACGACGTGCGCTCGGCGCCGCAGGCCCGCCTCCTGGTCGAGGAACTGGGCGGCCCCAAGGCATGGGCCGAGCGCGCGGGCAGCGTGCCCAGCGCGTCCTTCACGGTCACCAAGTGGGCGTGGCTGGCCGAACACGAGCCGGACGCCGTGCGGCGGACCAAGGCGGTGCGTCTGCCGCACGATTACCTCACGGAGCGGCTGACGGGTCAGGGGACCACCGACCGCGGCGACGCCTCCGGTACCGGCTGGTGGTCGTCGGGGACGGAGTCGTACGACGAGGAGATCCTCGCGCGCGTGGGGCTCGATCCGGCGCTGCTTCCGCGTGTCGTACGGTCCGGCGAGGTGGCGGGCACGGTCCGGGACACGGAGGGCCTGCCCTTCTCGAAGGGGACCCTCGTCGCCGCCGGTACCGGTGACAACGCCGCGGCCGCCCTGGGCCTCGGCCTGCGTCCCGGCGTACCGGTGATGAGTCTCGGCACCTCGGGCACGGTGTACGCCGTCTCGCGGCACCGCCCGGCCGATCCGACCGGCACCGTGGCGGGCTTCGCCGACGCGCGGGGCGACTGGCTGCCGCTGGCCTGCACCCTGAACTGCACGCTCGCCGTCGACCGGATCGCGGCCCTCCTGGGGCTGGACCGGGAAGCCGTCGAACCCGGCACGGACGTCACGCTGCTGCCCTTCCTGGACGGCGAACGCACCCCGAACCTCCCCCACGCCTCCGGCCTGCTGTACGGACTGCGTCATGACACGACGGCCGGCCAGCTCCTCCAGGCCGCGTACGACGGCGCCGTCCACTCGCTGCTCGGGGCCCTCGGCCTCGTTCTCGACGGGGACGCGGACCCCGCCGCTCCGCTCCTGCTGATCGGCGGTGGTTCGCGCGGGGCCGCCTGGCAGCAGACGGTACGGCGCCTGTCGGGCCGCCCGGTCCAGATCCCGGAGGCGCGGGAGCTGGTGGCGCTCGGGGCCGCCGCGCAGGCGGCCGGACTGCTGACCGGGGAGGACCCGGCGGCGGTCGCCCGGCGCTGGAACACCGCCGCGGGACCGGTGCTCGACCCGGTGGAGCGCGACGACGCGACGCTGGACAGGATCGCCGGGGTGCTCTCGGACACCACTCCGCTGGTGGGACGGCGTCCCGGCAGCCGGTGACGGTGGGCCGCCACGGGCGCCACGCCGGGCGCCGGCGAGGAGTGACCGTGGCGGCCGGTTCGGACGCTGCCCTCCGCGCGGTGACCGGCGTGAGGCCGGAAGTGGTCCTCCGCCGCCCGGCGTGGCAGACGCGAGGCAGCCGACGGCGACGGCGACGGGCAACAGAGCATGGGCTTCCGCACTCCGTGGACACTCGCCCGCGCGTGCCCGCGGCTTCACGGTGTGGGTCCGCTCGCCCGCGCCGCCGGTCTCGTCCGCGGTGGCGCTCTCGCGACGGAAGGACGGCACCGTTCGCCGCTCGGCCGGGCGCCACGGAGTTCGGACCGCCAGCCCCTACGAACAGACCCGTGTGGCGTTCGCCGCGGACGCGGGCCCGAGAGACGACCGAGGACTGACACAGGCATGACCGCACCGTCGAACGCATCCCACCCGGCCCGTCCCGGACGAGGTCTGCCGGACACCCAGCGGGGGATGCGTCGCCGCAACCTCGCGCGCGTGATGCACGCCGTCAGCGCCGAGGGACCCCTGTCCCGCGCCGGCGTCGCCGCCCGGATCGGGCTGACCCGGGCGGCGGTGTCGACCCTCGTGGACGAACTCATCCGCTCCGGCCTGCTGGAGGAACTGGGCCCCGAGCGCCCCTCCCGGGTGGGCCGCCCCGGGTGGGCACTCGCTCTCAGCGCACACGGGCCGGCGGGGATCGGCGCGGAGGTCGGCGTCGACCACCTCGCGGTCTGCGCGGTCGACCTGCGGGGCACTGTGCGGTCGCGGGCCGTGCGGTACGGCAGCAACAGAGGGCGGTCTGCCGAGTCGGTCGTCGAGGAACTCACCGGCCTCGTACGGCGTGTCGCCGCCGCGGCCGAGGCCGAGGGACTGTGGCCCGCCGGACTCGCCGTGGCCGTGCCCGGCCTCGTCGCCCGTGACGCGAGGACCGTCGTACACGCCCCGAACCTCGACTGGCACGACACCGACCTGGCCGCCCTCCTGCCGTCGGACCCGCCGCTGACCGTGGACAACGAGGCGAACTTCGGCGCGCTGGCCGAACTGTGGCTCGGTGACGGCACGCCGCGCGACTTCCTCCACGTCTCGGCGGAGATCGGCATCGGCGGGGCCGTGGTGGTCGACGGGCGGCTGCTGCGCGGGACCCGTGGCTTCGCGGGAGAGCTGGGGCACGTCCCGGTCCGGCCCGACGGACCGGAGTGCGCCTGTGGCGGGCGCGGGTGCCTGGAGCAGTACGCGGGCGAGAAGGCGGTACTGCGCGCCGCCGGTCTGGAACCCGGCGAGGACCGGGTCGGGGTCCTCGCCGGGCGCGCGGCGGAGGGCGACGAGAACGTACGACGCGCACTGCGCGAGGCCGGCACCGCGCTCGGCATCGCGCTGACCGGCGCGGTGAACCTGCTGGACCCCGAGGCCGTGCTGCTCGGCGGCGCTCTCGCCGCGGTCGCGCCGTGGCTGCTGCCGTCGCTGCGCGAGGAACTGTCCCGCCGCACCGCCGGTCCCGCCTGCCGGGTGTCCGTGTCCGGCCTGGGACCGCAGGGCCCGCTGCTCGGTGCCGCGCACTCGGTGATCCGGGGCGTACTGGACGACCCGGCCGCCGTGGCCGAGCGGGCCTGAGGGCCCCGCCCGCACGGGCTGCCGACGAGCGGCCCGTGGAAGCCGTCGGCGGGAACGAGTGGTACAAGCCGCCGCTGGGCCGACGGGCGGGGCGTCGGCGCGTCCACGGCGCACCGTGAGACCTCGTCATCCGTGGCGGGAAGCGCGGCGATCGGCCACTCCCCCGCCCGTCGGCCCAGCGGCCCACCCCTTCGCCCACCGCCCGTCAACCACCTGATCGGGTGAAGGAGTTGTCCACAATCCGGCGGTCATCCACGGAACCGGTCCGCCTCCTTCACCCCAACCCGCCCTGGCCGTACCGTGATTCCCGCAGGGCCCGGACCGCGCGACGCCGGCACACGAACACACCGGCTTTCGCGTGCCCGCGCACCACCCCACCACCGAACCGCCAGAGTGACCGCGCATCAGGTACCCGGCAGACCGAGTGAGCGCACCTCACCACCGCACCACTCGGAGTGCCCGGCTGATCCCCCCCACCGACGAAAGGCAGCCCGCATGGACCGGGACATGGAACGGACACAGGAGAAGGCCACGACAGCGACACCGACACCGACCGCTACGCCGAGCAGACGCGGCATCCTGCTGAAGGGAGCCGCGCTCGCCACCGTCCCCTACACCCTGTTCTCCGCCACCCGCGCCGCCGCGGGCCAGCCCCGGGACGACGGGCCGAAGGCCACGGCCGCGCAGCCGGGAGACGACCGGTCGCGGGCCGTCGACTACCCGACCGCAGACTGGCAGCCGGCGAACGCGTCCAACTACAGCCGGTCGAGCCGCCCCGCGGCCTACCCCCTCGACTACGTGATCATCCACGTCACCCAGGAGACGTACGCCGACACCCTGTCCATCTTCCGGGACCCGGACAGACAGGTCTCCGCGCACTACGTCGTGCGTTCCTCCGACGGGCACGTCGCCCAGTGTGTCTCCGAGACGGACATCGCCTGGCACGCCGGGAACTGGGACTACAACACGCGCAGCATCGGAATCGAGCACGAGGGCTGGGTGGACCGGCCGGAGTACTTCACCAACGCCATGTACGAGGAGTCGGCCCGGCTCACCGCCGCGATCTGCACCAAGTACGGCATCCCCAAGGACCGGGCCCACATCCTCGGACACCACGAGGTGCCGGGCAGCGACCACACGGACCCGGGTCCTCTGTGGGACTGGACCCGCTACATCAGGCTCGTGAACTTCGCCTGACCCGGCGGGCCCGCCACGCCCGGGTGACCGGGCCGGCCGGAGAGGTTGTCCGCGCGTACCCGGGGAGTAACGATGTCCTGCACCGTCCCACCGCCGTCCGGGGAGGCCGAGATGAGCGATTCATGGCTGGCTCTGGAACCGGGGGCCGACCCCGTCGAGCGCGCGCGGACACTGCGGCGCGCGCACGAGACCTTCACCCGGGCGGGCACCGTGTCACGGCCCGTGCGGGACGTCGTGGCCGCGTCCTGGCGGCGGTCGGTGCGGGCGGGGGTCGGCCCGGACGGCACCGCGAGCGTGGAACTCGTGGACGCCGATCTCAGCGCGTACCGGGCCGATCATCCGCTGGCGCGGGTCATGCCGCTGGTCCGCGAGCTGCTGGGCACGTTCGCCTCCGACGGGGAACACCTGCTGGCGGTGTGCGACGCGCACGGCAGCCTGCTCTGGGTCGAGGGCCATCCGGCGACCCGGCGCCGGGCGGACCGCATGAACTTCGTGCCGGGCGCCCGCTGGGCGGAGTCGGCGGTCGGCACGAACGCGCCGGGTACCGCGGTCGCCGTGGGCAAGCCCGTCCAGGTCTTCGCGGCCGAGCACTTCATACGCCGTGTCCAGCCCTGGACGTGCGCGGCGGCCCCCATCCACGATCCTCGGACGGGGCGGGTGCTCGGTGCCGTGGACATCACCGGCGGGGACGGGCTGGCACATCCGCACAGCCTCGGCTTCGTGCAGGCGGTCGCCCGTGCCGCCGAGACCCATCTCGCGCTGTCCGCCCCGGAGCGGCCCGGGACCGGCCGGGCAGAGCTGGCCGCGCTGGGCCGCACCGAGGCGCTGCTCACCGTCGACGGCCGCCGCGTCCGGCTCAGTCGCCGGCACAGCGAGATCGTCGCCCTGCTGGCCCTGCACCCCGAGGGGCTTACCGGAGACGAACTGCTGTGCGCGCTGTACGAGGACGAGCGGGTGACCCCGGTGACGCTCCGCGCGGAGCTCGCCCGCCTGCGCGGAGTGCTCGGTCCCGGGCGGCTGGGGTCCCGTCCGTACCGGCTCACCGTGCCCGTGGAGTCCGACGTCGCGGTGGTCGAGCGGCGGCTGCGCTCCGGGGCGATCACGGAGGCGTCGACGGCCTACGCCGGTCCGCTGCTGCCGGGCTCGCAGGCCCCGGCCGTGGTCCGGACGCGTCGCCGGCTCGCCGACGCCCTGCGCAACGCGCTGATCGCACGCGGCGACCCGGACCTGCTCGCCGACTGGGCGCACGCCCCCTGGGGCGAGGACGACCTCGACGTCTGGCGGGCTCTGGTCACCGTCCGTCCCACGGCGGTGGCCCGGTCACGGCTGGCCGCGCTGGAGTCCGAACTCGCGGCGCCGGGGCGGTGGTGACACGGCGCGGATGGCCCGCGGGGACAGGCCGGGCCGGCCCACGGCGGCCCGGCCCCGCCCTGCGGGGTCCCGGTGACCCGCGGCGGCCCGGCCCCGCCGTGCGAGCTCCCGGTCGGCGGGCACCCCCGCCTCGGCGGCCCGAAAGGGACGCAACGTCCCCGCAACGTCCGGCTCCCTACTCTCGTCTGGAGAGCTGTCCAACGGCGGGCAGCGCTCGATCAGGGAGGCATCAGGATGACCCGTTACGCGGCGCCCGGCACCGAGGGCGCGATCGTCTCCTACCAGTCGCGGTACGACCACTTCATCGGCGGCGAGTACGTGCCGCCGGCGCGAGGGCAGTACTTCGAGAACCCGTCTCCGGTCAACGGGAAGCCGTTCACGGAGGTCGCCCGCGGTACGGCGGAGGACGTGGAACGGGCCCTCGACGCGGCCCACGGGGCGGCCCCGGGCTGGGGACGGACCCCGGCGGCCGAGCGGTCCGGCATCCTGCTCAAGATCGCCGACCGGATGGAGGCGAACCTGGAGAAGCTGGCGGTCGCCGAGAGCTGGGAGAACGGCAAGCCGGTGCGCGAGACGCTGGCCGCCGACATTCCGCTGGCCATCGACCACTTCCGGTACTTCGCGGGCGTGATCCGGGCCCAGGAGGGTTCGCTCGGCGAGGTCGACGACGACACGGTCGCCTACCACTTCCACGAGCCGCTGGGCGTGGTCGCGCAGATCATCCCGTGGAACTTCCCGATCCTGATGGCGACCTGGAAGCTCGCGCCCGCGCTCGCCGCCGGCAACGCGGTGGTGCTGAAGCCCGCCGAGCAGACACCGGCCTCGATCCACTACTGGCTGAGCCTGGTGGCGGACCTGCTGCCGCCCGGCGTCCTCAACATCGTCAACGGCTTCGGCGTGGAGGCGGGCAAGCCGCTCGCGTCGAGCCCGCGGGTGGCGAAGGTGGCGTTCACCGGGGAGACCACGACGGGGCGGCTGATCATGCAGTACGCCTCGGAGAACATCAAGCCGGTCACGCTGGAGCTGGGCGGCAAGTCCCCCAACATCTTCTTCGACGACGTGTGGGCACGGGACGACGACTTCCGGGACAAGGCGCTGGAAGGCTTCACCATGTTCGCCCTGAACCAGGGGGAGGTCTGCACCTGCCCGTCCCGGGCACTGGTCCAGCGCGGCAACTACGCCGAGTTCATGGAGGCCGCCGTCGCCCGTACCGAACGGATCACGCCCGGCCACCCGCTGGACACCGACACGATGATCGGCGCGCAGGCGTCGAACGACCAGTTGGAGAAGATCCTCTCCTACCTGGACATCGGCAGGCGGGAAGGTGCCAAGGTCCTCACCGGCGGAGAGCGCCTGGAGCAGGAGGGCGAGCTGAAGGGCGGCTACTACGTCCAGCCCACGATCTTCGAGGGCAACAACCGGATGCGGATCTTCCAGGAGGAGATCTTCGGCCCGGTCGTCGCGGTCACGTCCTTCGACGACTTCGACGACGCCATCAAGACCGCGAACGACACGCTCTACGGTCTGGGCGCGGGGGTGTGGACCCGCGACATCAACACCGCGTACCGCGCCGGCCGCGCCATCCAGGCTGGACGCGTCTGGACCAACTGCTACCACGCGTACCCCGCCCACGCGGCGTTCGGCGGCTACAAGCAGTCGGGCATCGGCCGGGAGAACCACAAGATGATGCTGGAGCACTACCAGCAGACGAAGAATCTTCTGGTGTCGTACTCACCGAAGCGGCTCGGCTTCTTCTAGACACCCGAAAAGAGGCGCCTGACCTGGCCTTTCGACCGTCAGGCGCCTCTCGTGCGACCCACTCACGGCAGGGCCCGGGTTGCACGGTGACTCCCCGTTCCTCCCGCACGCCTCCCGCTCCTGACCACTGCTTCCGGACCAGTCACGGACCAAGAGCCCGGTTCGGCCATCCGAAGCTTCCTCTTGGCTGACGTAGCCCCACTCCTGCATGGACTGCTCGATGAGGCGGTTGACCTGCGCCCGGACGCCGTGAGTGCACCTCGGCTGCTTCGCCGTCATCGGTCCAGTCCGTGCCGGACGTGACGACACCCACCTGCCCCCGACCGATTCGACACCCCTCGCCCCCGCTTGGGCAGTGGCACTGCTCGAGCCGGAGATGGATGACCTCCGCCGGGCGCAGGACCGCGACGCACCCAGTCGAAGAACGACTCCAGGCGCGGCCCCCGCCCTCGTCGCGGAACCAGTACAGAGAAGCGAACGCCCGCTCCACCCCTGAGCGCTGGGCCCGGAGCCCGGAGCCCCGAGCCCGGAGCCATGCACGGCACCGCAGCGCGTGATCAGTGGCCTCACGCCGGGATCCCGGACCAGGCGGCGGTACTTGTCGTGGCCGTAGCCACGGCCCCCCGGCACCATGTCCGTCCGCCGCCCGGACCGACCCAGATGGTGTGCGCGTCGACGCAGATCCGGAGCGGGACGTCACCCCGTGCTGGTAATTCTCGCAGTCAACGGGGCCCTTCCTCACCGGTCGGATCACCGCCGCAACGGGGCAACCGGCACACCCGTGCCCTGGCCGCTGGCGGCCTGCTCGGCCACGGCTCGTTCGCCCGTCCAGCAGTTCCTTCCCTGTCCTGGTCGCGGACACGCCGTCCTGCCCGCATGCGGGTCCAGACCTCAGAGATCTCGAACCGTATGCGTAAGTCGGCGCGCTTCACGTATCAGGGCTGGTCAGGAACCCGCACATACGGCAACGGGCCCATGGGCGCCGGTCGTCGGCCCGTGGGCGGCAGGCAAACTCTTTCGGACGAAGGGTTGACACACTCTGGACCCAGAAGTGTATTCATTTTCGCATGCACTTTCGTGTGCACTCCTCGTGGCTTCCTCACCCACCACCCTTGGAGCGACCATGTCGCTGACCCAGGAAGTACCCCCGTCTCCGCTGCGCACCAGATGCACCGACGATCCGGCGGTGGTCGCCGAGCAGCGCGCCGACGACTACGTCAATCACGTCGTCCCCCTGACCGCGCGGGTCGGTCGCTGGCAGTTGGCCATGTCGTACTGGTCCCTGCTGAGCGCGATGGTCTGGCTGTTCTACGGCGCGCTCGCGGCCGGCCTCTACGGCACGGTCGACGCCCTGATCGCCATCGGAGTCTCGGTGGTGACGTTCTCCCTCATGGCGCACCTGTTCACCCGCTGGAGCCTGCGCAGCGGCCTGAACAGCACCCTGCTGTCGCGCCGCATGTTCGGGGTGCTCGGCGCCTCGCTCACCGCGCTGCTCATCGCCGCCACGACCACGTACTACGCGGTGTTCGAGTCCAGCACCCTCGCCGTCGCCTTCCACCACTACACGCCCTCGTGGGACATCCGTATCTGGTACGCGATCGTCGTGGTCGCCATGCTGCCGCTGATGTTCGGCGGTGTGCAGACCTGGATGGCGAAGCTCAACGCCGTCCTGCTCCCGCTCTACGTGGCCGGCATCGTCGCCGCGGTGATCGCCGCCGCCGTCCGCTTCCCGGCCTCCTCCGACTGGACGTCGTTCTCCGGCATCGTCCCGCAGGAGGCGCGGGCGATGCCCGGCTGGCTGCTCGCCTCGGTGCTGTACATGGGCTGCTACCTGAACATGCTGATGAACGTGGACTTCGCACGGATGGCGAAGAAGACGGACGAGGGATTTCACCGCAACGTCACCTTCGGCTGGGTCTTCTACGTCTGCCTGTACGCCGTCAACGGCACTGTCGGCATCTTCCTCGTCCGTTCCGTGATACCCGGCCAGCCGGCCGCCGAGACCGGCGTGGTGGAGGCCATCCTCGCCACGCTCGGCATCGCGGGACTGATCCTGATCGTCGCCTCCCAGACCCGGATCAACAGCCTCAACTACTACCAGGCGTCCGCGAACTGGGGGCGACTGGTCACCAACCTCGCGGGGATGCGCATCAACCGCGTCCTGTTGGTGGCCTGCACCTCGGCCGTGGTCTTCCTGCTGATGCTCACCGACGTCTTCAGCTATCTGCAGGACGCGCTGACCTGGCAGGGTGTCTTCGTCGTGAGCTGGGTGGCGGTCCTGCTCACCCACTATGCGCTGGTGCCCGAAGACCGCGCGCACGGACCCGAGTTCCGGGCCCTGAGGCTGCCCCGGGTCACCTGGGGGCTGGGCGTCTGGGTGTTCTCCTCGGCCCTCGGCATCTACCTGGTCGAGGCGCCCGGCGTGCCCGCCGCGCTCGCCGGCACCGCCCAACTGGTCACCCTCGTGGTCAGTGCCGTGCTGTACGGAGCCGTGGTCCTGGCGCGCCGCGTCCCCGCGTGCGGCCACGCGGACCCGCGTGACGAGGTGGCGGACCCGGGGGCCGTCCGCGCCGAGTGCCACCGCTGCGCCAAGTCGTACGTCGTGGTGGAGATGGACCGTGAGGCCGCCGCGGGCAACGCGCCGGTCTGCGACGAGTGCGCGACGGCGTCCCTGGTGCCCGGACGCGGCTGACCCGCGCCCCGTCCGGCCGCACACCACCCAGAGCAAAGAGAATTCCGCCCCACGTGACAAACGGCATGAACCTGTCGCAGGAGACACCAACATGGCTCTCATCAGTCTGTCCCGTCCCGGCAGCATCGGCTCCCTGACCCTGCGCAACCGCGTCGTCAAGTCGCCGAACACCACCGGCACCTGCAACCCCGACGGCACCGTGACCCAGCGCACGGTCGACCACTACCGCCGGCTCGGCGAGGGCGGCACCGGCCTGGTCATGGTCGAGTACACCTACGTCGACGACGACGCCAGCAAGTCCGTCCACGGCCAGCCCGGCGCCGCCAACCAGAACCACGTCGCCGGCCTGGGCTGGCTGGCCGACGAGGTCCGCTCCACCGGGGCCGCGATCGGACTGCAACTCGTGCACTGCGGACGCCAGAAGTTCCTGGGCACCCGCCCGATGAAGTCCGCCTCGGGATCCTCCTGGGACGTCGTCGAGGCCTCCTTCGGAGTCCGGCCCGAGCCGCTCACCCTGGAGGAGATCGCGGGCGTGGTGCGGAGCTTCGGCGAGGCGGCACAACGGGCGTACCAGGCCCGGTTCGACCTGGTGGAGATCCACGCCGGCCACGGCTACATGATCACCAACTTCCTGTCCCCGCACACCAACGACCGCACCGACGCCTACGGCGGCTCCTTCGAGAACCGTTCCCGGATACTGCTGGAGATCGTCGACGCCGTTCGCGCCAGGGTGCCGCGGGACTTCCCGCTGAGCGTGCGGATGTCGGTCACGGACTACGAGCCCGACGGCATCACCATCGAGGAGTCGGTGCACCTCGCCAGGCTGCTGGAAGAGCACGGGGTGGACGTCATCCACGCCTCCGGCGGTCATCACGCCCGGATGGAGTGGGAGGTGAGCTCCTGGTTCATGCCCCGTCAGCCGCACCGCTGGGGCTGGGAGAAGCTCAAGGCAGCCGTGTCGATCCCGGTGATCGCCTCCGGTTCGCTGGTCAGCCCGGAGATCGCCGGGGAGATCCTGGACTCGGGCAGCGCCGACTTCGTGTCGCTCGGCCGGGCCATGCTGGCCGACCCGGACTGGGCGAACAAGGCGCTGTCGGGCCGTCACCTGGAGATCGTGCCGTGCATCCGGTGCAACGACGGCTGCCTGGACCGCGGGATCGACGCCAAGCGCAGCGTGGGCTGCACGGTCAACGCGGAGGTGGCCGAGGAGGGGCGTTTCCCGGTGGTGCGCGCGCCCGAGGCCAAGCGGGTCGCGGTGGCGGGCGGCGGCCCGGCCGGGCTGCGGGCGGCGGCCGTGCTGCACGACCGGGGGCACAACGTCACCGTGTTCGAGCCTGGTGAGCTGGGCGGCGCCCTGAACCACGCGGTGGGCTCCACCGTCAAACAGGACCTGGCGGCGCTCCGCGTCCACCTGGTGCACGAGGTGACCCGGCGTGGCATCGAGGTGCGCGCCGAGGCCGCCGACGCCATCGCGCTGACCGGCGGCTTCGACGAGGTGGTCATCGCCACCGGCGCCCCGCAGCGGGTGTTCACCGGTGAGGTCGCGGCCGGCGCCCTGGCGCTGCTGCCCGGGGACGTCACCGCCCGCCGCGGGGAGTTGTCCGGACGCCACGTCGTGGTGGTCGGCGGCGGCTTCCAGGGGTGCGAGACGGCGCTGCGCCTGGCGGAGCTGCCGGGTACCTCGGTCACCCTCGTGGAGCGGAGCGAGCGGCTGCTGCGCGGCGACGAGGTCAAGTACGACGCCCTGCTGCTGCCCGGCCGGCTGGCGCAGGCCGGCGTCGAGACGCACACCGGCTGGGAGGCGGTCGGCGTCGCCGCGGACGGCGTACGGGTGCGGGCGGCGAACGGGTCCGAGAAGGTGCTCGCGGCCGATGCCGCCGTGCTCGCGCTGGGCCGGGAACCTGGCGGCACGGGCCTCGTGGACGCCGTGCGCGCGGCCGGCGTGCCGGTGTCGGCGGTGGGCTCCGCGGTGAGGCCCGGCCGGGTCTACGACGCCCTGCACACGGCGTTCTTCACGGCTCGCCGGGTCTGAAGCACGAGTGTTCTCCAAGGTCATGGCCCCCCACTCCCCGCATACCTTCATCAAGCCCTCAGCAAGGTGGATGCTCATGTGCAGCCTTTGCGGTTCCGACACTCCGGCCCACGCCGCCCACGGGGTCGGCAGACGATCCCTGCTGACCACACTCGGTATCGCCCCGGTGGTCGTCGGCCTCTCCGGCGCGACAGCGGCGGCAGCCACCCGTACCGCATCCGCCGGGCGGCCCGGCAAGGACAAAAGGGGTGCGCTCGAACTGGTGCTGCTGGGCACGAAGGCGGGGCCTCCTGTCGACCCGCTGCGGGCCGGGATCTCCACCGCGCTCGTCGTCGACGGTGCGACCTACGTCATCGACTGCGGGCGCGCGGCCGTCACCCAGTACATGCGCGCCGGTCTCGACCTGGCGTCCCTGAGCGGGATCTTCATCACGCATCTGCACGCCGACCACGTCGCCGACTACTACAACTTCTTCCTGCTCGGCGACAGTGCCCCCGCCCAGCTCATCGGGCCGGTCCCCGTCTACGGCCCCGGACCGGCCGGAGGGCTCCCGCCGAAGTTCGGTGGCGGACAGGCGCCGACGGTCAACCCGGACAACCCCACTCCGGGCCTGAAGGCGTTGACGGACGGCTGCCACGCGGCGTACGCCTACAGCACGAACGTCTTCCTGCGGGACATGGGCATCCAGGACATCCGCGCCCTCGCCGACGTGCACGAGATCGAACTCCCCGACGTCGGCGCCTCCTACACCGAAACCGCGCCCCTGATGGAGCCGTTCGTCGTGATGGAGGACGACCGCGTCAAGGTCTCCGCGATCCTGGTGCCGCACGGACCGGTGTTCCCCGCCTTCGCCTTCCGCTTCGACACCGACCACGGCTCGGTCACGTTCTCCGGCGACACCACCTACAGCGACAACCTGATCGCGCTGGCCAGGGGCTCGGACGTGCTGGTCCACGAGGCGATCAGCGTCGAGGGCCTGGAAGCCCCGGCGGTCTTCGTCGACCACCTGCTGCAGTCCCACGTCGAGGTGCAGAAGGTCGGCCCCATCGCGCAGCGAGCCGGGGCCGGCATGCTCGTGCTCTCGCACATCGCCGACGTCACCCGCCCATCGGTCGACGTCCCCAAGTGGAAGAAGTGGGCGCAGAAGGGCTATGACGGCGAGGTCATAGTCGGTGAGGACCTCCAGCGGATCAAGCTGGCCTGACCGCACCCGCCCTCGGCCACCGCGCACCCGCTCGGCGGGTCGGCGGATCCGTGCCGCGCGGGCCCTGATTCGCAAAACCTTTTCCCGGCTGCCTCTTGAGGTTGGCCAACACTGCATGCAAAAGTGTATTCACTTCATCCCAGAGGAGTGTGACGGATGGACTCGACCCTCCCTCGGATCACAGCGGACACCGCCCTGTACGCGGAAGTCCTGGACTGGATCCACACCGAGGCCGAACTGCTGGACGATCTGCGCGAGCGGGAATGGCTGGAGACGATGGTCAGCCGTGACGTCACCTACGCCGTGCCGCTGCGGCAGACCGTGGAGCGGGCCCGGGGACGCGGGTTCTCGCCCGACACCTACCACCTGCTGGAGACCTACGGCTCCCTCGACAGCCGGGTCACGCGCAACGAAACGCCCTACGCCTGGGCCGAGGACCCGCCCTCCCGCATCCGGCACTTCGTCACCAACGTACGGGCCCGCCGGACCGACGCCCCGGACGTCATCGCCGTCAAGAGCAACCTGCTGCTGCACCGCACCCGCCAGGACCAGAGCGTCCCGCAGCTGCTGTCGGCCGAACGGCACGACGAACTGCGCCGTGAGGACGGCCGGCTGATGCTGCTGCGCCGCGACGTCCTGCTCGACCTGACCGTGATCCGCACGCACAACCTGGCGATCTTCTTCTGATCCCCGCCGAGGAGCGCACCATGACGAGCCACACCGACTCCAGCGCGAAACTGCTGAACGCGGTCACCGAGGGGGCCGAGAAGGGGGTCATCCCCGCCTCGATCTTCGGTGATCCGGATCTGTACCGCCAGGAACTGCGGAACGTCTTCGGACGCTGCTGGGTCTTCCTCGCCCACGAGTCCGAGATCCCCGCCAAGGGCGACTACGTCCTGCGCAAGATCGGCGAGGACCACTTCATCGTCGTCCGCGACGACGAGGGCGAGATCAACGTCCTGTTCGACGCCTGCCGGCACCGCGGTGTGCAGGTCTGCCGGTCGGACTCCGGCAACACCTCCCACTTCCGCTGCCCGTACCACGGCTGGACGTACAACACCAAGGGCAACCTGGTGGGCGCGCCGCTGTGGCGCAACGCCTTCGGCGGCATGTCCAAGGAGGGCAACGGTCTCGCCTCGGCCGCCAAGGTCGCGTCGTACCAGGGCCTGGTCTTCGGCACGCTCGACGAGAGCGCGCCGCCGCTCAAGGAGTACCTGGGCGGCATGGCCTGGTACCTGGACCTCGTCTTCGGGCTCAACGAGCACGGCGTGGAGGTGCTCGGCCCGCCGCAGCGATTCGTCATCGACGCCAACTGGAAGTCGGGCGCGGAGAACTTCTCCGGCGACGACTACCACCTGGGTACGCTGCACCGTTCCGTGTGGGAGATCGGCGCCTTTCCGGTGCCGTTCCACGAGAACATGATGGGCTATCACATCCAGGCCTCACCCGGACACTCCCTGTCGTTCTCCATGGCGCAGGACGCCGACGAGCCCGGCCCGAACTACTTCGGTTTCCCGGACGAGCTGGCCCAGTCCTTCAACACCACCAACATCAGCGCCGACCAGCTCGAGGTCGCCCGCCGGTCCCGGGTGTTCGTCGGCAACGTGTTCCCGAACTTCTCGATGCTCGCCCTGCCGATGACCGAGGACGGTTCCCACCACCCGCCGGTCGGCATCCTCACCCTGCGCACCTGGCAGCCGCACGGCCCGGGCCAGGTCGAGGTGTGGAACTGGTTCGCCGGTTACAAGAACCTCACCCCCGAGCAGAAGGACCGTGCCTACCGTGCCGGTCTCGGCACGTTCTCCATGGGCGGCGCCTTCGAGGTCGACGACACCGAACCGTGGATCACGGTCAGCCGCACCGGCTCCTCCACCGCCGCCAAGCTGCTCGACTTCCAGCTCAACTACGAGATGGGCAAGCCCGGCGTCGGCATCTCCAAGCCGGTCAAGGAGTGGCCCGGTCCGGGCCGCGTCCAGTGGACCCGCTACGAGGAGGGCGTGCAGCGCAACCTGTACACCTTCTACGCCGAGATGATGCGCTCCGCACCCGGTGAGTGGCCTTCCCTGGCCTTCGGTGAAGACGCCGCCGACACGGGCGAGGAGAGCCAGGCATGAGCGGCGGACGTCTCCGGGGCGAGATCGCCCTGGTCACCGGAGCGGCCGGCGGACTCGGCTCGGCCGTGGTGCGCCGCTACCTCGCCGAGGGCGCCCGGGTGGTCGCCGCCGACCTGCGGCCCGGCCCGCTGACAGACCTGGCCGCATCGCTCGGCTCTCCGGCGGAGCTGGTCACCGTCCCCGGTGACGCCTTCGACTGGGAGACGTCGCAGGAGATGGTGGCCGCCGCCCACCGGCACTTCGGCCAGATCAGCGTGTACACGTCCTGCGTCGGCGTCTACGACCACAACGTGCGGTTCACCGACCTGTCCGGCGACCGGCTGGGCGAGGCCCTGCTGGAGTGCTGGCGGATCAACGTCGGCTCCGTACTGGTCAGTCTCCGGGCCGTGCTCGACGATCTGGCGGCCACCCGCGGCCGGGCCGTGCTCACCGGCTCGTACGCGGCCCACGCGCCCGGCGGCGGCGGGGTGCCCTACACCTCGTCGAAGCACGCGCTGCTCGGCGTGGTCAGGCAGCTCGCCCACGAGCTGGCCCCCGAGGTGCGGGTCAACGCGGTGTCGCCGGGCGTCCTGCCCACCGTGATGACCGGCCTGGGCACCCTCGGCCAGGCGCCCGGGGACGCGGTGCTGCCCGGCACCGAGCAGGCGCTGCCACTCGGCCGGATCCCCACCGGCGACGAGCTGGCCGGGCTCTACGTCACCCTCGCCTCGGCATCCGACACGGCCGCCGTCACCGGCAGCGTGCTGGTCGCCGACTCGGGGCTGCTGACGCGGGGCCTCGGTTCCCCGTCGGGGGGCGAGGAACTGTGAGCGCCACCGCTCAGGGCGAGGTGGCCGTGCGCGCGCTGTACGCACAGCGCGGGCTCGGCGGCCGCCTCGCCCCCGGCAGCCGCCCGGTCGTCGTGGTCGTCGACCTGATCAACGGGTTCACCGACCCCGACTGCCCGCCCGGCAGCGACCTGGACGCCGTCGTCGCCGCGACCCGCACCCTGCTGGACGCGGCCCGCGCGGCCGGCACCCCGGTGGTGTTCACCACCATCGCCTTCGCCGCCGACGGCATCGAGGGCGCGGTCTGGCTGCGCAAGATGCCCGCGATGAAGGTGCTGCTCGACGGCAGCCCCTGGGTGGAGCTCGACGCCCGCCTCGGCCGCACCGAGAACGAACCGCTCGTCGTCAAGCGCGCCGCCTCCGCGTTCGCGAACACCGGCCTGACCACGCTGCTCGCCACCCTCGGCGCCGACAGCGTGATCATCACCGGCGCCACCACCTCGGGCTGCGTCCGCGCCACCGCGGTGGACGCCTGCGCCGCCGGCTACCCGGCGTTCGTCGTCACCGACTGCGTGGGCGACCGCGCCGCCGGCCCGCATGAAGCAAGCCTGTTCGACATCGACGCCAAGTACGGCGACGTCATCGGACTCGAGGAAGCGCTGGACCTGCTGCCCGGCGTACCACCCGCACCGCCCACCGGAGGTGTCGCACCGTGACCCCTGCTTCCGTACTCGCCGGGCCGCACGCGGAGGGCACCGCCATCGGCCGGCGTGCCGCCGTCCACCCCGCGGTCATCCCCCGTCTGGTCGTCGCCGGCAGCGAGGACGCCCGCCTCGGCCTGGCCGCCGAGCGCGCGCTCGGCACGTACGAGCCGGGCACCGAAGGCACCGGTCTCCTCGACGATTTGGAGCGCTCCGGCCTCCGCGGCCGGGGCGGGGCGGCTTTCCCCGCGCACATCAAGTGGCGCGGCGTCGCCGCCGGCGAGGGCCCCCGCGTGGTGGTCGCCAACGGCGAGGAGGGCGAGCCCGCCTCCGGCAAGGACCGCTGGCTGCTCACCCACCGCCCCCACCTGGTGCTCGACGGGCTGCTGCTCGCCGCCCGCACGGTGGGGGCGGGACGGGCCGTCGTCTACCTCTCGCACCCCGAGACGGTCGCTGCCGTCCAGGGCGCGCTCGACGAACTGGCCGTCGCCGGTGACGACCGCGCCCGCGAGGTGGAGATCCACGCCGTGGACCCCACCTATGTGGCCGGTGAGGAGAGCGCCCTGTGCCGCTCCCTCAACGGCGGCCCGGCGCTGCCCACGGCGAAGCCGCCGCGCCCGCACGAGAGCGGCGTCGACGGCCGCCCCACCCTCGTCTCCAACGTGGAGACGCTCGCGCACGCCGCCTGGCTCGCCCGCAACGGCGCCGACGCGTTCCGCGCCGAGGGCACCGACGCCTCGCCCGGCACCGCCCTGGTCACGCTCTCCGGCGCCTGTGGCGCCCCGGGCGTCTACGAGGTACCGCTGGGCCGCACGATCCGGCACCTGTTCGACGAGGTCGGCGGTGGCCTGGCCGAGGAGGCCCACGGGTTCCTGGTGGGCGGCTGGTTCGGCGGCGTGCTGCGCCGCGCCCGCGCCCAGAACGCACCCTGCTGCTACGACGCCCTGCGCACCCTCGGCAGCGGCCTCGGCTGCGGCTCGATCACCGCGCTGGGCGCCGACGACGCCCCGTTGCGGGTCGCCGCCGACCTGGCCGCCTGGTACGCCCGAGAGAGCGCCGGCCAGTGCGGAGTGTGCGTCAACGGCACCAAGTCCATCCGGGACGCCTTCACCCGGCTCGCCGACGGCGGCGGCAGCGCCGACGACCGCGACAAGCTCGCCCGCTGGGGCGACACGCTCCCCAGGCGCGGCGCCTGCGCCTTCCTGGACGGCGCGGCCGCCCTCGCCCGCTCGGCGGTCGCCGAGTACCCAGAGGCGTTCCCGGCCGGCGCCTGACGCCCCCTTCCGACCACACCCACCGCAACGAACCGAGGAGCGCACATGAAAGCCGCAGTCGACGCCACCAAGTGCAACGCCTACGGAACCTGCGCCGACCACTGCCCGTCGGTCTTCCGGCTCGACGAGTGGGGCTACGGCTCCGTCGTCGGCGACGGCACCGTCGCCGAGGCCGACATCGAGGCCGCCAAGACCGCCATGGCGGACTGCCCCGAGAAGGCCATCACCCTGATCGACGCCTGACCGGCCCCGCCCCGCAGTCGCACCAGCGTACTGCCCGCACCACCCGCATCGCGCAGGAGGACCCATGGATCTCGGCCTCAACGGCCACGTCGTCGCCGTCACCGCCGCGAGCCGCGGCATCGGCGCCGCCGTCGCCCGCCAGTTCGCCGCCGAGGGGGCGACCGCCGTCGCCGCCTCCCGTACCGCACCGTCCGTCAACGACGCCACGCCCGGCCGGATCCTGCCGGTGAAGCTCGACCTGGCCGACGCCGAGGCCACCGCGCGCTTCGTGCCCGACACCGTCGCCGAGCACGGCCGGCTCGACGCCCTGGTGGTCAACACCGCCGGCCCCCCGCTCGGCGCGTTCCTCGACACCACCGACGACGACTGGAGCGCCGCCTACGACCTGCTGCTGCGCCCGGCGGTGCAGCTGGCCCGGGCCGGTGCCCGGCAGATGGTCACGCAGGGCAGCGGCACCCTCGTCTTCCTGACCTCGACGTGGGTGCGCCAGCCGGCGCCCGGCGGCGTGCTGTCCTCCTCCTTCCGCTCCGCCGTCGCGGCCATGGCCAAGCAGCTCGCCTCCGAGGTCGCCCCCGCCGGTGTCCGGGTCGTCCAGGTGATGCCGGGGGCCACCGGTACCGACCGGATGCGCAACATCGTCGCCGCCAAGTCCGCGGGCAACGGCACCAGCGAGGACGAGGAGGTCCAGAAGATCGTCAAGGACATCCCGCTGGGCCGCTGGGGCAGTGCTGAGGAGATCGCCTCCTCGATCACCTTCCTGGCCTCGCCGCGTTCCTCCTTCACCACCGGAGCCTCGCTGGTCGTGGACGGCGGCGCCGTCCGCTCCCTGCCGTAGCACCGAGCCACCCCACGAGCCGGCCGGTCCGGGCGGCCCCACATCAGCCGGAACCTCCACACAGAATTGGGAACCCCACCATGCCCCGTACGCTGCGTGAACTCTTCGTCGAACAGCTCCGCCTGTGCAAGGTGGCCGCCGGCCAGCAGGTGGGCGTCGTCGCCGAACTCGGCCAGAAGAACGAGTACGTCGAGGCCGCCGTCGCCGCCGCCCGCGACCTGGGCGCCTCGGCCCTGGTCCTGACCGCCTCCAGCCTGTCCAACCCGATGCTGCCGCCGTACCAGGCGGACGGCCGTGAGGTGCCGGCGCTGCTCGCGGCCGCCGCCGAGTGCGACATGGTCGTCGACGTCACCGTCGGCGGACTCATCCACTCCGACGTGCGCACCAGGATCACCGGCAACGGCAAGCGGATGCTGTTCGTCGCCGAGCCGGCCGACGTCCTCGAGCGCCTCATGGGCGACTCCGGCCTGCGCGATCAGGTCGAGGCGGGCGGCCGCAAGCTGAACGCCGGTTCCACCCTGCACGTGACCAGCGCCGCCGGCACCGACGTCACCGCCGACATCTCCGGCGGCGATCTGCCCATCACCCACCAGTGGGGCTACGTCGACGAGGAGCACCGCTGGGACCACTGGCCGAGCGGCTTCGTCGCCTGCTTCCCGCACGACGGCACCGCCGAGGGCGTCATCGTGCTCCAGCCCGGCGACGCGCTGATCCCGTGGCAGCGCTACGTCCGTGACGAGGTGAAGATCTCCATCGAGAAGGGCTTCATCACCAAGGTCGAGGGCCCCGGCGCCGACGCGCACCTGCTGCGCGACTACTTCGAGGCCTGGGACGACGAGGACGTCTACGCCATCTCCCACATGGGCTGGGGCCTTCTCCCGCAGGCCCGCTGGTCCGCGTTCGACGTGTACGACCCGCGCAGCCTGTACGGGCAGGAACTGCGGTCCACCGCCGGCAACTTCATGTGGTCCACCGGGCCGAACCGGTTCGCCGACCGTGAGACCCCCGCGCACCTCGACATCCCGATGCGCGGCTGCACCGTCCTCATCGACGGCGAGGCCGTGGTCGAAGGCGGCCGTCTGGTCTGACCCTCGCCGGACCGCCGCGGGGCCTCACTCTCCTTCGGTCCGGCCCCCGGCCGGGGCGGGACCGTGCACCCCGCCCCGGTCACTCCCCCTCCCCCTGCCTCCGACCGCCCCTCCCCTCCCCTCCCCTCCCTCAGGAGCACACCTTGGACCGCACCACACTGGAGCAGGCGATCCTGACCCTCGCCCGGGACCAGGACCTGCTCGCCGAATTCCGCGCCGACTCCGCAGCCGTGGGCGCCGGCAGGCTGGGCCTGGACGCCGAGTGGTCCGCCGTCATCGCGGGGGGCGACCGGGACCGGCTGCGTTCGGCCGGGCTGCCCGACGGCATCACCATCCTGGTCAGCCGCTGGTTCGCCGACGACCTGGCCGACTCCACCAGCAAGGGCGCCTTCCACGTCGACACCACGACCCCGCTGCCCGAGCCGGACGTGCCGGCCGGCCTGGTCTTCGCCGGTGGCGCCTCGCACGTGCCGGACCTGCTGGCCCGCCCGGAGATCGATCCCGAGGCCCAGGTGCGGCGGCTGCTCGCCGGTTACGAGCGGCTCGCCAAGGACATCGCGAACGCCGACCCGGACGTGCTGATCGTCACCGCCGACTGCCACTTCCAGTCGTTCCGCACCGGCGCCTATGTCATCGGCACCGGCACCTCCTACACCGGCTCCATGGAGTTCTTCAAGCGCTCCGACCTGGGCATCGAGCTGACCGGCTCACCGCGGTTCGCCGAGGCCCTGGTCAACGCGGTGCGCGCGGAGGGGCTCGAGGTGGAGGAGTCCGCCGACTTCCCGCTGGACCACGGGCAGATCGTTCCGCTGAGGCTGCTTCTGCCCCGCCCCGACCTGCCGGTGGTGCCGGTCATCACCCAGCCCGGCCGCTCGTTCTCACCGTTCGGTGCGAGGGTGTTCGGCGAGGTGCTGCGGGGCGTCGTCGCCTCCCGTGACCTCAAGGTCGGCGTGCTGGCCACCGGTGGCCTGTCGCACTGGCTGGACCCGGGCAAGTTCGGCAAGGCGGACGTCGAGTTCGACACGTACCTGCTGCGGATGCTGCAGGCCGGCCGCGGCACCGACATCGCCGGCCTGGAGCCGTACGCGCTGCTCGACCACGGCCAGTACGAGTTCCCGAACTGGCTCATCATGCTGGGCATGGTCGGCCCGGGCGTGCGCGGCGAGGTGTACGCGTACGAGCCGATGGAGGCGTCGGGCGGTGGCTGGTCCGTCGTCAACATGCTGCTGCCCGAGCGGGCGGAGGACACCGACGATGAGTGAGAGGAGTGAGGGGCGCACCCTGCGGATCGGGCTGACCCAGTGGCACGCCACCCGCGAGCCGGCGGCCAACCTGCGCCACGCGCTCGCCGCCGTCCGCGGGTGCGCCGAGGACGGCGCGGAGCTGGTGCTGCTGCCCGAGAACGGGCTGATGCTCGGCAACAACGCCGAGATGCGGGAGCGCGCCTTCAGCGCCGGCTCCCCGGAGATCACCGAGCTGCGGCAGGCGGCCCGGGAAGCCGGTACGGTGGTCGTCCTGGGTGGCGTGAAACACCGCAGGTCCGACCGCTTCACCAACTCCGCGCTCGTCATCGACCGGAACGGTGAACTGCTCGGCGCCTACGACAAGATCCACCTGTTCGACGCCCGGGTCGGCGGAGTGTCCTTCGAGGCCTCCGGTGTCGAACGCGCCGGAGCGGAACCACTGCTCCTGGAGGTGAACGGCGTCACGGTGGGCCTCACCATCTGTTACGACGTGCGCTTCCCCGAGCTGTACCGCACGCTGGCCCGGGCCGGTGCCGAGGTGATCCTCGTCCCCGCCGCGTTCACCCGGACCACGGGCCGCGCTCACTGGGAGGTCCTGCTGCGGGCCCGCGCGATCGAGAACGGCGCCCATGTCGTCGCCTCCGCCACGGTCCACGGCGAACGGCCGGGCGAGGACGCCTTCGAGACGTACGGCCACGCGCTGGCCGTCGCCCCGTGGGGCGAGGTCCTCGCCGACCTGGGCGAGGCGCGGTTCGCGCACCGCGTCCTCGAACTGGACCTGGACGCGGTGACCCGGGCGCGCGCCACGCTGCCGGTGCTGGAGCAGACCCGCCCCGACGCCTACACCCGTACCCCGCGGCGCCTCGTGGTGGGGCGGACCGAAACGGAGACAGTGGTATGAACCTCGACCAGGACGACGGCATCGTCCGGCACGGAGACTGGATCGGCATCGGCAACGAGTTCACCGGTGTCCAGTTGCGCAAGGTGTGGACGCCGCAGGGCGAGCGGCTGGAGATCGCGGTGCCCAAGCGGGGCTACCGCATCCTGCTGGACGCGATGCAGTTGGAGATCGTCGCGGCCCAGCGGCCGGAGAAGTTCAGCCAACTGTTCGCGATGCAGCTCGGCGCCGACGGGGACGACGCCGAGCGGGGCGAGAATGTGCGGGACGACGAACAGGGACCGAACGGGGGAAGGGAACACTGATGCTCAGATCGGGGCGGACGGTCGAGGAGATCTACGGCGAGCTGCGCGAGCGCATTCTCGACGGGGTCTACCCGCCCGGGATAAGGCTGTCGCAGCAGACGCTCGCCGACGAACTGTCCGTCAGCCGCACCCCGCTCCGCGAGGCACTGCACCGGCTGGAGGCCGACGGGCTGGTCGTCGCCGAGGCCAACCGGGGCATGACCGTCAGCCCCGCCCACCACGAGCAGGCCGAGCAGTCCTACGCGGCCCGGCTGCTGATCGAACCGCCACTGGTGGCCGCCCTGGTGGGCGAGATCACCGAGAAGGACATCGAGGTGATGGCCGACGCGCTGGAGGAGATGGAGCGCGTCTCGGCCCGCACCAAGGACTTCCAGAAGGCGCACCTGCGCTTCCACACGATCCTGCTGCACCGCTATCCGCCGCTGCTCGCCGACATGACGACGCAGCAGCACTCCCGGATCGTGCGCCATCAGCGGCTGCACATGTCCCGGCCCACCGTGCCGGACGACTTCACGCGGATCGACCGGCAGTTCCTGGAGGCGGTGCGCGACGGCGACGGTGCGCGTGCCCGGCAGCTACTGGAACTGCACCTGATCGACGCGGCGTTGGGCATGGCGCTGGACATCGACCCCGACTACCGCTTCGACTCGCTGCTCATCGCCACCCGCGGCCTCGGCCTGGAGCTGGAGCACGCGGCCGACGGCAGCGTGTCCCGGCCCGTACGGCTGACATGGCAGCGGCCGGGCGCGGTGCCCATGCCACACACCGTCACCTCCAACCTGGAACACCACTCCGCCACCTGACCACGGGCCCCGCCCCCTCCTCAGCCGTCGGCCCGCACGCCGCCGGTCCCTGTGGCCTGCCCTGCCCGGCCGCCGGCCCCACCTTCGAAAGGCATGTCCCCATGAGTACGCCCGCCTACCGCGTCGGCCTGATCGTCCCCAGTTCCAACACCACGATGGAGACCGAGATCCCGGCCATGCTCCGGGCCCGTGAGAGGATCCGGCCCGAGCGGTTCACCTTCCACTCCGCCCGCATGCGCATGCAGCAGGTCCACCCCGACCAGCTGTCCGCGATGGACGCCGCCTCCGACCGGTGCGCCGTCGAGCTCGGCGACGCCGACGTGGACGTCATGGCGTACGCCTGCCTGGTCGCGATCATGGCGCAGGGCAAGGGGTACCACCGCACCAGCCGGCAGCGGCTGTCGGCCGCGGTCGCCGGGGCGGTCGGGGACCGCGAGGTGCCGCCGGTGCTCTCCTCGGCCGGCGCGTTGTCCGAGGCGCTGGATCACCTCGGGGCGAAGCGGATCTCCGTGATCGCGCCGTACATGAAACCGCTGACCGCGATGGTCTGCGACTACCTGGAGGCCGAGGGACTGCGGGTGCACGACGCGCTGAGCCTCGAGGTCCCGGACAACCTCGATGTCGGCCGCCTCGACCCGGCGCGGCTGCCCGAGTTGGCGCGGAAGGTCGACACCAAGGGCGTGGACGCGCTGGTGCTGAGCGCCTGTGTGCAGATGCCGTCGTTGCCCGCGCTGCAGCGCGTGCAGGACGCCTTCGACGTCCCGGTGGTCTCCGCCTCCTCCGCCACCGTGTGGAGCATCCTGCGATCCCTCGGCCTGGAGCCGGTCGTCCCGGACGCGGGCGCGCTGTTGGCCGGCGGGACCGCCTGAGGAGAGCGACTACCCGTGACGGCCGGTGGTCAGGGCCGCGAGTCGTTGAGCGGCAGATCTCGGTGGAAGACGGCCATGGCCCGGCCGGGGCCGCTGTAGTCGTCGTGACGCGAGTGTGGCATGCGGCTGCGGGTTCACCTGTTCGGGCCAGGTGCCGCGTCACGCTCGCGGTTCATCCGCGGGCCGGGGTGAGCCGGCTGTCGTCCAGGAAGGGGAAGCCGCGGCGCGCGTACGACGCCCGTGCCTTGCCCGGGCAGGAGGCCACGAGCCTGCCGCCGCCCCATTCTGTTCGGAGGCGGTAGGCCCGTGGCGCGACCGTACTCCGTCAGCCGGCCTTCTGTGTGAACTCGCTCGTGTACGTCTTCTCCAGGTCGATCGTGGCGTTCTTCAGGTTCGGGTTGAAGGACTTGAGCACCCGCTGCACCGTCGCGGGCCCGTCGGCCGGCATCTTGCCGTCCTTCGTGAACATCGGGAGCGTGCTCTCGATCGCCTTGGCATAGAGGCCCTCGCCGCCCTGCGCGTAGTCGCTCGGCATCTTCGCCGCGATCTCCTGCGCGCTGTGCGTGGACATCCACTCGAGGGTGCGCACCAACGCGTTGGCGAGCTTCTGCACCGTGTCCTTGTGCCCGTCGACCCAGTCGGTGTTCATGTAGAGGCACGACGACGGGTACAGCCCACCGAGTGCCTTCTTCGACCCCTCGGGGGTACGCATGTCGATGAGGACCTTGCCGATCTTCTTGTCGAGGATCTGCGCGACGGTCGGGTCGGTCGTCATGCCGCCGTCGATGGACCCCTGCTGCAGCGCGGAGATGAAGGTCTGGCCCGCGCCGACCGCGACGTTGCTGAACTTGTCCGTGGACACCCCGGCGTGGACGCCGAGGTACTTGGTGAGGAAGTCCGTGGAGGAGCCCAGGCCCGTCACGCCGAGCTTCTTGCCGGCGAAGTCCTTCGGCGACTTCAGCTCACCTGCGGCCTTGTTGGAGACGATCTCGACCTCGCCGGGAGTCTGGGCGAGCTGGACGACGGACTCGACGGACTTGCCCTTGGCCTGGAGGTCGAGGGTGTGGTCGTAGAAGCCGACGACGCCCTGGACGTTCCCGGCGACCAGGGACGTGGTGGCGTCGATACCGGCGGGCTCGCTCAGGAGCTCCACGTTGACGCCCTCGTCCTCGAAGTAGCCGAGGCGCTGGGACAGCATCGCGGGCAGGTAGATGACCTTGTCGATGCCCCCGACCATGATCTTGACCTTGGGCCCCTTGCCTCCCGAGCCGCCGCTGTCGGAGGTGCCGGAGGAGACCTGGTCGGCACAGCCGCCGAGGGCGGCCAGGGCGGCCAGGGCCGCCGTGACGGTGGTGAGCTTGGTGGCCAGGGTGCGACGGGACATGTGCGGCTCCTGAGGGCGGGGCGTACGGCGGCGGGTGGATCTAGCGGGTTTCACTGGCGGCGGGCCTCCAGCGGAAGAGCTTGCGCTCCAGGAAGGTGAGCAGGCCCTCGGCGAGCAGGGCGACGACGGCGAGGATGACCATCGCGGCGTAGACGCCGGCGGAGTTGAAAGTGCCCTGCGAGGCGGAGACGAGCAGCCCGATGCCCTTGGTCGCGCCGATGTACTCGCCGACGATGGCGCCGATCAGGGCGAAGCCGAAGCTGACGTGGAGGCTGGTGAAGATCCACGAGGTGGCGGCGGGGATGACGACCTGGAAGGTGACCTGCCGGTCGCGGGCGCCGAGGATGCGGGCGTTGTCGATGAGGTGGCGGTCGACCTCGCGGGCGCCCTGGAAGGCGTTGAAGAAGACCGGGAAGAAGACGAGTACGACGGCGGAGGCGACCTTCGAGGCCGGTCCGAGGCCGAACCAGATGAGGAAGATCGGTGCGAGCACGATCCGCGGCAGCGCGTTGAGGACCTTGATGTACGGGCCCATGACGTCGGCCAGGAAGCGGACCCGGCCGAGCGCGATACCGAGCACCACGCCCCCGGTGACGCCGACGACCCAGCCGAGCAGGGCCTCGTAGAGCGTGTACCAGATCTGTTCGAGCAGGGAGCCCTGCGGGGTGCCGTGCAGCGCCCACTGCCGGATCTGGTCCCAGACCTTCGAGGGCATCGAGAAGTTGAACGGATCGATGATCCCGGCCCGCGAGAACCATTCCCACACACCGAGGACGAACACGAGCACGGCGGCGCGGGACAGCAGGACGATGCCGCGGCGGCGGCGCGCGGCACGGGCACGCTCCTCGGTACGGGCCGACTTGGTGACGCCGCCCGAGTCCGTCACGGCGGACGACGCGGTGTCCGCTTCCGCGGTGGTGTCAGGCGACACGCTGGGCACCCCTCTCGCGGGTGATGCGGACTTCTTCGCCCAGCGACGACCAGATCTCGCGGTAGATCTCGACGAAGCGGGGTTCGAGGCGGATCGACTCGACCCGGCGTGGGCGCGGGAGGTCGATCGTGAAGACCTCCTTCACCGTGGCCGGCCCGGCCGTCATGACGACGACCTTGTCGGCCAGGGCGATGGACTCCTCCAGGTCGTGGGTGACGAAGACGACGGAGGACCCGGTGCCCGCCCACAGCTCCATCAGCTCATCCGACATGAGTGCGCGGGTCTGGACGTCGAGCGCGGAGAACGGCTCGTCCATCAGCAGGATCGAGGGGTCGTTGACGAGGGTGGCGGCCAGCGCGACGCGCTTGCGCTGCCCGCCGGACAGTTGGTGCGGATAGCGGTCCTCGAAGGCGCTCAGCCCGACGCGGGCCAGCCACGCTCGGGCCTTCTCCCTGGCCTCCGCCTTGGGTGCGCCGCGGAAGCGGGGGCCCGCCATCACGTTGGACAGCACGGTCCGCCACGGGAAGGTGGCGTCCTGCTGGAAGACGAAGCCGACCCGCTCGTCGATGCCGCGCACGGGCGTGCCGGACAGCATCACTTCACCGTCGGTCGGTTCCTCCAGGCCGCTGACCAGGGTCAGGGTGGTCGACTTGCCGCAGCCGGTGGGGCCGACGACGGCGACGAACTCGCCCTGCTCGACGGTCAGGTCGAGGCCGTGGACGGCGGTGTGGGAGGCGCCTGAGGGCGTACGGAATACCTTGCGGACGCCCCGCAGTTCGATGGCCGGGCTCGATGGGCTTGTCATGCCAGGGACGTTAGGAACAGGTGCGCGGGCTGGGAAGTTTTGGCCTGCAACCACCGCCAGTTCCCGTAAATCGCCATTCTGCGCATTGTGCCGACCGCATACGGGCGCGCTGCCGTCCGTGCTCTTCCCTGGCGGAAACAGCTGCGGTTACGGTTCGTTCGCCCCGGCGAAACGTCCGGCGCGGGGGGTGAGTTCCCGAAGGCAGGTGTCAGAAGTGGCCCGCTTGCGCATCGGCTGGCCGAGGCAGGTGTTCGCCCAGGTGCTGCTCGTGCAACTGCTGATCACCACGGGCGTCCTGTTGTTGCTGACCGGCCTGTTCCTCCAGCCGCTCCGCACGCAGCTCGACTACCAGGCCGAGCACGAAGCTTTGGCCATCGCCCAGACCACGGCGGTCGATCCGGAGATCGCCGCAGGTCTGCTGTCGAGCGGCCCCGACCCCGCCGGGCCGGTGCAGCGGCAGACGGAGCGCACGCGAAAGGCGACGGGCGCCTTGTATGTCGTGGTCATGGATCTGCGCGGGATCCGCTGGTCCCACACGGATGTGCGGCGGGTAGGCCATCGTGTGTCGACGGATCCGTCCACACCTCTGCAAGGACACACCGTCCTGGAGGTCGACCGCGGCACCCTGGGCACGTCCGCGCGGGCGAAGGTCCCGCTGCGCGACAGCACTGGCGAGGTCATCGGGGCGGTGTCGGTCGGCATCGCCTACTCCGGCGTGCAGGAACGCCTCATGGCCGCCCTGCCCGGACTGTTGCGCTACGCCGGCGCGGCCCTCACGGTCGGCGCGGGCGCCGCGTTCCTGGTGGCCCGCACTCTGCGCAAGCGGACGCACGGGGTGTCCGTCGCCGACATCGTGGCGCTGCTCTCGGAGCGGGAGGCGATGCTCCACGCGGTACGGGAGGGTGTCATCGCGCTCGACCGGCACGAGCGCGTACGGCTGGTGAACGATGAGGCTTCCCGTCTGCTCTCGCTCGAGGAGGACGCCGAAGGCCGGGACCTCAAGGAGGTCCTTCCGCCCGGACGCAGCCGCGATGTCCTCACGGGACGGGTCACCGGACGCGACGTGCTGACGGTGCGTGAGAACCGTGTCCTGATCGCCAACCGGATGCCCACCCCTGACGGCGGCGCGGTCGTCACACTGCGGGACCGCACCGAGGTCGAGTTGCTGGGCCGCGAACTCGACTCCATCAAGGGTCTGCTGGACGCGCTGCGCGCCCAGGACCACGAACACGCCAACCGCCTGCACACCGTCCTGGGCTATCTCGACCTGGACATGTCCGAGCGGGCCCGCGACTACGTCGCCGGTCTCACCCACGCGCGGCGCGCGTCAGCGGACGACATCGCGGAACGCGTCCGGGTCCCGATGGTTTCGGCTCTCCTGGCCGGGAAATCGGCCATCGCCGCCGAGCGGGGCGTGACCTTGCGCCTGTCCGATCGCAGCCAGTTGCCCAGCCGTCTGATCGACGCCCGGGACATCGTGACGGTGCTGGGCAACCTGATCGACAACGCGCTCGACGTCTTCGGGGCCCACGCCACCCAGCCCGCGGTGGAGGTCGAGGTCTTCGTCGAGGCGGACACGGTCGTGGCACGCGTGAGCGACAACGGGCCCGGAGTGCCCGTGGCACTGCGCGACACCATCTTCGAAGAGGGATGGAGCACCAAGGAGGCGCCGCACCACCGCGGTCGGGGGCTCGGTCTGGCGATGGTGCGCAGCCTGGCCGAACGCTACGGCGGCACCGCCCGCATCGCCGCCCGGGCCGGCGGCGGCGCCGTGTTCACCGTCACGTTCCCCGACATCGTCACGAGATCCGCAGCCCGCACGCAGCCCGCCCTGGTAGGAGACACACCGTGATGGACGTCCTGGTGGTCGACGACGACTTCCACGTCGCAGAGATCAACGCCGCCTATGTCGACAAGACGGCGGGCTTTCACGTCGTAGGCACTGCCCACACGGCCCTGCACGCCATGCGGATGCTGGAGAGCCGCCACGTCGACCTGCTCCTGCTCGACCACTACCTCCCCGACCGGAGTGGTCTGGACCTCGTGCGCCGGATGAGGCAGAAGGGGATGCGCAGCGACGTCATCATGGTGACCGCGGCACAGGACGTCGAGGTCGTGGAAGCCGCTCTGCGCTACGGAGTGCTGCACTACCTCGTCAAGCCGTTCACCCTGGACGGCCTGCGCTCCCGGCTGAACAGCTACACCGAGTTGCGGCGCAGTTTGCGGGACGCCGGGGCCGGAACGAGCCCGGGGCAGCAGCAGATCGACCGGATCTTCGGGACCGTGCGCACGCCGGCGACGACGGCCGCGCCGCCCGCCAAGGGCTGGTCGGGGCCCACCGTGGACCTGATCTGCCAGGTCATCGCCGCGGCTGAGCACCCTCTGTCGGCGCAGGACGTGGCGGCCCGCGCCGGTATCAGCCGCTCGACGGCCCAACGCTACCTGCGCCATCTCCAGGAGAACGGCTCGCTCCGGCTCTCCCTGCGCTACGGCGACGCCGGCCGCCCCGAGCACCGCTACGCCCGCACGGAATCACGTCGGCCATGACCCGCACGACGCGGCAGGCCGGAACAGCGGCGGCTCCCGGAACGGCACCCGTTCGAAGACCGCTCACCGACGTCGGCCCGGTCGAGGTGAAGGTGCCCCGGGACACCGCCGGCACCTTCGAGCCGCAGTCCGTGAAGGGGCGGCAGCGCACGCTGACCCGCGTGGAGGAGAGCATTCCGTACCTCTCCTTCGACGTCCAGATCCGCGAGGTCATCCGCAGCGGGAACATGGTCGAAAGCGTCAACGCCCGCATCCGCACGGCGGTCCAGGCCCGCGGCCGCTTCCCGAACGAGGCCGCCGCGCTGGAGTGCGTCTGCACGGCGCCGATGAGCCAGGACCCGACCGGCAAGGGCCGGCGCCGCTGGACCGTGCGCGGGAAGGCGCCACTGAACGCCTTCCAGGTCGCCTTCCAGACCGCCTTCGAAGGACGCCTCACCCCGCCACCAGCCACTGCATCCCCGCAGCCCAGCTCAGCCGTCGACTGGACACACCCCCGCGGCGGCGGCCTTTCGGTTTGCTCCGTCTCCCGGCTCAGGTCCGGGAGATCACCTGTCGGCTCCTGGGGGCCTGGTAGAGGCCGCGTCCGGCGCGGTGGGCGCGGGAGGTGGCGACGAGGCGGTCAAGGGTGCTGCGTACGGTGTTGATGCTGCCCGGGGTGTCGTCACGGCCGAGCGCCTGGGCGATGTCGCGGGCACGCAGCGGGGTGTCGGGGCGGCCGGCCAGCACGGCGACGACCTGCTCGGTGAGCCCGCCGGCTTCCTGAGCCGCGGCGGTGGCCGGTGCCGTCTCCGACACCGTCGTGGGCTTGGCGGCCTTGGCACCCGTGGTCTTCTTCGCCCGGCGGCGCGGCGCCGGCTCGTCGGCCGCCTTGGAAGCTGCCTTCCTGCGCGGTGCCGCGGCGGTCTTACCCGAGGAGCGGCGGGTTGCCGCCTTCGCCCGCGAAGGCACGGCGGGCTTGTCTGTCCGCGCGGACGTATCGGCCGCCGGTGCCGTTTCGGGGGTGGGCTCCTTCACCGGCTCGGCGGGGGCTTCCTGCGCCGCCGTGTCAGCGGGTGCCGCGGTCTCCGTGCGGGGCTGGGGGACCGAGGTGCCGGCCAGGGCATTGAGCGCGGTCAGGGCTTCGCGAACGGACTCCAGCCGCTCCGTCACCTGCTCCAGTTCCCGCTGCAGCGTTTGCTGATGCACTTCAAGCTGGGGAAGTTCGGCTTGGAGCATGGCGGTTGTGGTGGCAATGCTGTGGCCGCTGTTCATGGTCCGCTCCCTCTGGGGTGGGGCTGTTGCCGCAAGACATCGTCGTTGCTGTTGTGATGCAGGGTACGTCCAATGCGCGAGTTCACGGCACTTGCCCCAACACGTTACGCAAGGCGGGGATCCCGTACACGGGTGGAAGTACAGCGCCACCCACCCGATGAACGCACTTCGGGCGGAGCTTCGCGAATCTCTCGGGGTTGCGGTTGTGGACCGGTAGTTGGGCGGGACTGCTGCCGGCACCACCACCGTCTGGTCCCGGCGCATGCCGGCGATTCGCGCGGGGACTGCGGTGTGCCCCGGGTCCATGGAATTCAGGTGGCCCGGGACCGCACCGTCCCGGGTTCGTCCGCGGAGTCCCCCGGGTGCACACCCGCGCACACCGGAATCCGGCGGCGCCGCCCCCGAAACGCCCGGCAGTGCCTTCCCTCCGTGCGACCGGTCCGCGGCACCGGGCAGAATGGGGGCGATCACCAACCCCCAGGAGACGGACCACCCATGGAATTCCGCGACGACGTGGATCTTGATGCCTCCCAGGTCGATGACCGCGGCAGCAGCGGCGGCGGCATACCCGGAGGCGGGCTCACCATCGGCGGCGGCCTCGTCGGCGTCGTCGTCCTGGTCGTCGCCATGTTCCTGGGCGTCAACCCGACCAATCTCCTGAACGGCGGCGGCTCGGACTCCGCCGCCTCGCAGCCGGGCGAGAACCTGAACGCGAAGTGCCGCAAGGGCAGCGACGCCAACCAGTCCGAGAAGTGCCGCGTGGTGGGCGTCGTCAACAGCATCCAGAGCTACTGGCAGAGCGCCCTTCCCGAGCACTTCCAGCAGACCTACAGCAAGGCCGGAACCACCCTGGTGTCCGGCACCTGGAGCACCGGATGCGGCCGGGCCACCTCCGCCATGGGCCCGTTCTACTGCCCGGCCGACCGCGGCGTCTATCTCGACCTCGGCTTCTTCCAGGAACTGGAGGACCGCTTCGGCGCCAAGGGCGGGCCCTTCGCGCAGGCGTACGTCATCGGCCACGAGTACGGACACCACGTGCAGAACCTGCTGGGCACCATGGACCGCGCCGGCCGGGACCGTACGGGAGCCGACAGCGGTTCGGTCCGGCTGGAACTCCAGGCCGACTGCTATGCCGGGGCCTGGGCCAAGAACGCCGTCACCACCGGCTTCTTCAAGGCGCCGTTCACCGACTCCGACATCCGCGAGGGCATCGACGCCGCGGAAGCCATCGGCGACGACCGCATCCAGGAACGCACCCAGGGCCGTGTCGACCCGGAGAGCTGGACCCACGGCAGCTCGCGGCAGCGGGTCCACTGGTTCACCACCGGGTACACCACGGGTTCCCCGGCCCGCTGCGACACCTTCACCGGCGCCGTCTGACCGCGCCGCCGGGCCCCCGGCCGGTTCTCTCCCGGGTCCCACGGCCGTCGCACCTCCTGAGCCGGGGTGGCGTCCACGACGTCCCCTGTGATCAGGCCCCGCGCGTCGGCCCCGGCCGGCGGCTGTTCCAAGATCCGCTTACCGGCGCCGTCGCGCTGCCGGCGCAGGACCAGTTCGTAGACCCGGCCCCTGGTGCCCCCTGCCGCTCCGGCACGCCGCGCCACGGGGCACCGGGCCTGGCACGCCACCGTGTGCCGTCCAGCAACGGCCGCCGGGTCCACACCGGGGGACGGCCCGGCCTCTCGCCCAGTGGCAGCAAGGGCTCAAGCCGGGCCCGCTGTTCGTCCGTCGGATCACCCCCTCAGGGCGGTTGATCGCTCACGACCAGGGCCGGCTCTCGCGACACGCCCTCATCAGTCGATCCAGACGACAATCCCGGTCAGGCCGGTGAGCACCGCCGCGGCGCCGGCCCGTACGGCGCGCCCGGCCCGTTCCGAGGTGAAGCTGGCCGGGTCGTACGACGAGGACATGCCGAGTCCCTCGCCCCGGAACGAGGCACCGGTCCAGTCGGCGGCGGTGACGTTCGCCGTCGGCTCGGCCAGCTCGGCGCCGACCACGAGGAACTGCTGGTCGAGGTGGTGGGGCGTGACCAGGGCCAGGGGGTCGATGAGGTCGTTGCCGGCGGTGACGATCAGGTCGGGCCGCATGGCGATCGCGTCGCTGATGCGCGGGACGAACTCGTCCGGTTTCGTGGCGGTGACGGTCCTCAGGTCGGCGCGCACCTCCTCGGCCCATTCCTTCACCGCGCTCACCAGCGTCCTGGTCTGACGGTCTTCGCCCGCGGTCAGCAGCACCACGCGGTAGTCCTCCGATGGCCGCAGTTCGTCCCAGGAGCCGGGCCGCGGCGTGATCGTCGCCTCCGGAGTCGGTGGTGCCGACGGCTCGACGAACCCCGCGCCGAGGGTGCCGACGGCGCTCGGCTTCGGGCGCGGCCGGGACCAGTCGTCGCCCGAGCCGCATCCGCCGACCAGTACGGCGGTCGCCACTGCCGCGACCAGCGTGCGGGCGGGCAGAAGCCGAGAGCGCATGGGAATCGTCCTCCGTTGTGGTGTGAGTGCGCCTACTTCCTACCTCATGGCGTGCGGTTTTCGGCCAGTGAGCCGACTTGTCCGAGCCTGCTTCCGCCTCGGTTCGCGCACGCGCCACCGGTGGTTCATCCGGGTCCAGCAGATTCCGTGCGCCGACCGAAGAGGAGTCCCATGTTTTCCGCAGCCGGGCGTCGCGCCTGCGCCGCCGTCATCGTCGCGGCCGTCCTGCTCAGCGCCGTGCCGGCGCTCGCCCACGGGTTCAGCTCGACCGTGTACGCCGGTCTCACCGCTCCCGAGGCGGGGCACGTCCGTGCCGAACTCCGGCTGGAGTACGACCTGCTCGTCGTCTCCGCCGCCGACCACGAGAAGGACGATCCGCTGTTCCGGGCGGGTACCGCGGCGTTCGACGACGGCGGCGCGAAGGACCAGGCGGCGGCGCTCGACGACCACGCCGACTCGGTCGTCGCCTATGTGACCCGGCGCTTCGGCGTGACGACCGGGGGCCGGGCGTGCACCCCGGTCCAGGACGGCGGCTTCACGATCGAGCGACGTGAGGGGGTTCCGTACGCCCTGCTGGTCATCGACTACCAGTGCCCGCCGTCCGCCGAGGCGCACGAGGTGCGCAGCGGGCTGTTCCCGGACTCCGAGGGCTATGTGCGCGACACCAAGACGATCGTCACCTACGACCTCGACCTGACGTCCGGGAGCACGGCCCTCGACGCCGAGCACCGGTCGTTCTCCACCGGGCAGTCCGGGGCCGAGCGGTCCTGGACCTTCTTCCGGCTCGGAGCGGAGCACCTGCTCACCGGGCTCGACCACATCCTGTTCCTGCTGGCGCTCGTCGTCGGTTCGCGCCGGCTGCGCGAGATCGTGCTGGCGGCCACGACCTTCACACTGGCGCATTCGGTGACGTTCGTACTGGCCGCCCTGGGGCTCGTGCGGGTTCCGGAGTGGTTCGTCGAACCCGTCATCGCGCTCTCGATCGCGGTGGTCGCGGGCTGGCACCTGTGGCGGCTGTGGCGACGCCGGTCCCACGCCACCGACCTGGGGACGTCCGACCGCGGCCGGCCCGGCCTGGACCGCGCGGGCTGGACGCGGCTCGCGGTGGTGTTCGGCTTCGGCCTCGTGCACGGGCTCGGCTTCGCCTCCGCGCTGGGCATCGACCAGTCCCGGTCGTGGACGCTCCTGTGGTCACTGCTCGTCTTCAACGTGGGCATCGAAGTCGTGCAACTGGCCATCGTGGCGGCCGTCTTCCCCGCCCTCGCCCTGCTGCGCAGGCGCCGGCCGGCCGGGGGGCTGTGGACGACGGCGGCGGTCGCGGCGGGTGTGTCCGTCATGGGCCTGGTGTGGTTCGCGCAGCGGGTGTTCGAGAGCTGACGGCAGTCGGTCTTCGGGTAAGCGGAACGGTTCGCTTCACCCTGGTTCATCAGGACGTCACGCGCTCATGTGACTTTTACCAGGTTCTTATGCCACCCCCCAGCTCTCGAACGAACGGAAGCCGATGAAGCTCGACAAGGGACCCCAGAGGACTGGGCTCGTCCGTCGCCGGATAGCCCTGAGCGCCACCACGGTGCTCCTGGGTGTGACCACGACCCTCGGCAGCGGTCTGACGACCGAGGCATACGCCGAGACCTCCTCGGCGCCCACCGGAATCGTCCTCGGAGTGGGCGCCAACGCGTCGCAGCGCGTCGTGTCCTGGTACACCCCGACCGACTCGGCCCAGGTGGTCCAGGTCGCCCCGACCTCCGCACTCGTGGCCGGCGAGTTCCCCGCGAACGCCGTCACCTTCCCGGCCACCGTCGCCGCGAACAGCGTCAACGGCGGCTACAACGGGCATGCCACGATCGACAGCCTGCGCACGAACACCACGTACTCCTACCGCGTCGGATCCCAGGACGGCTGGTCCCCGACGTACTCCTTCAAGACGCAGGAGTTCAAGGGCGACTTCGACTTCCTGTTCTACGGCGACCCGCAGATCGGTGCGTCCGGCAACGTGGACAAGGACGGCGCCGGCTGGAAGGACACGCTGGACGTCTCCCTCGCCGCCAACCCGAACGCCGAACTGCTGGTGTCGGGTGGTGACCAGGTCGAGCACGCCAACGCCGAGCCGCAGTGGGACGCGTTCCTCGCGCCCGACAAGCTGCGCCAGTACCCGTGGGCCGCCACGATCGGCAACCACGACGTCGGCGGCAAGGCGTACGAGCAGCACTTCTGGACGCCGAACACCGACCGCTCCGCGCCGTACTACAACGGCAGTTCGGCGACCCGGTCGGGCGGCAACTACTGGTACACGTACAAGGACGTCCTGTTCATCGACCTGAACAGCAACGCGTACTCCAACGGTTCCGACGCCGCGCACGTCGAGTACGTCAGCGACGTCATCAAGAACCACGGTGCCGATGCCAAGTACACGGTGCTCGTCTACCACCACGCGATCTACTCGCCGGCCGCCCACGCGAACGACAGCGACAACAAGCAGCGCCGTCAGGACTTCCCGACCGCGTTCTCCAAGCTCGGCGTCGACCTGGTCCTGCAGGGTCACGACCACGCCTACTCCCGCAGCTACGTGCTCAAGAACGGCAAGAAGTCGCACCCGGGCGAGCAGCCCGGTGCCGCCCAGGTGGCCCAGGGCCCGGGTGGCGTCATCTACGTGACGGCGAACTCCGCGTCGGGGTCGAAGTACTACGGCCTCACCGCTCCCGACACGAACAAGGACCCCAACTTCGGTCCCGACCCGCTGAACCCCAAGAGCCACTGGGCCAACTCGGTGGAGAACCAGGAGCACGTCCGCACCTACGTCAAGGTCCAGGTGCGCGACAACAAGCTCGTCGTCGAGAACCTCCGCAGCGGCACGTGCGTCGCACCCAACGCCGCCGTGGAGCTGAACAAGGTGAAGTGGTGCGGCCCGGACAACGGCGCCGGCCCCGCTCAGCCGGTCGGCTCCCCCGTCGACAGGGTGGTGATCCACCCCTACCGCGGCAAGGGCTGGGACCAGCGCGCCGACGTGGCCACCACCGCCCCGGACACGTCCGACTGGCTCCAGTAGCCGACCCGGACGCCGGGACACCGACGCCGACCGTGCCCGGCCGTTCCGGTCCGCTCCACCGGTGGGGCGGGTACCGCCGGGTGCCCGCCCCACTCCCGTTCCGCCCTCACCGCCCCGACTCGTCCGAGGACCCTCAGATGCGCCCGACCAGACCGCGTACCACCACTGCCGCCACAGCCCTCCTCCGGTCCGCCGTCGTGGCCCTGCTCGCCGTGCTCGCCGTCCTCGGAACGGGCGCCGGACCCGCGGTGGCGGCGGACGGCGACGTCTCCTGGGCCGTGAGGACGGCCTCCAACGACTTCGGTTCCGGCCGGCCCAACTACGGCTACACCGTCAATCCCGGCGGGCACGTCGAGGACGCTCTCGTCGTGGTCAACCACGGCACCACACCGCTCCGGCTGGCCGTGTACGCCGCCGACGCGTTCACCGACGAGGCCGGCAGGCTCGACCTGGTCGCCGAGGACGCGAAGTCGACACGCGTGGGTGCGTGGGTCCGTACGGACCGACCGGACGTGACGGTCCGGCCCGGCGGGTCGGTCAAGGTGCCGTTCACGCTCACCGTGCCGCACGACGCCGCGCCCGGCGACTACATGGGCGGCATCGTCACCTCGCCGGCGGACGGCGACGATACGGGCCGCCGCCTCGGCATCCGGATCCGGCTGCGCGTGGGCGGCGCGCTCGAGCCGAAGCTCGCGGTGCGGGACCTGCGCGTGCGGTACTCGGGGACGGCGCATCCGTTCGGCAAGGGAGACGCCACCGTCACCTACACCCTCCACAACACGGGCAACACCATTCTGACGGCACGTCAGACAGTGTCCCTGTCCGGCCCGTTCGGGGCCATGACGGCCCGCGCAGGCCACATCGACGACTCGCCCGCGCTGCTCCCCGGCCAGACCTGGAAGGTCACCGTGCCGGTCCGCGGCGTGGCTCCCGCGCTGCGGTCGACGGGGACGGTCACCCTCGTCCCGCTCCTCACCGACGCGTCCGGCTCGGTCGCGCCGCTCGCCGGTGCGAAGACCACGGCCCACGCCTGGACCGTTCCCTGGACGCTGCTGCTCTGCCTCGTCGCCCTGTGCGCGTCGGTGGCCGCCGGCTCGGTTCACCGCAGCCGCCGCCGTCGGGGCGGGGCGTCGACCGCGGTCGCGCCGACCGAGGCCGAGGGCGGTCACGGCCCAGGCCGGGAGGCGGAAGGCGCCGTCGCGCATGTCGGAGCGCTCGACCACGACGCTGGGTCCGGAGCCCGCGGAAGCCGGTGACGGATCACCCGGCCGAGTGCGGTACGGGGCCGGCCGCGGCCGGACCCCCGTGTCGCAGCGGGGCGAGGCCGACGTCGGGCTTCGGACCGTACGCCCTGGGCGGGATCAGCGGCCGGCGGTGGCTCGACGGGACCGCCGCGGGACACTGCCTCGGGTGCGGACGCCGTTGCCGGCGGGTCAGAGGTCGAGTACCAGCCGGGGCGTCTTCGACCGGCCGACGCAGATCATCATGGTCTTTCCGCGCTCCCGCTCCCGTTCGCTCAGCAGCGTGTCGTGGTGCTCCGGGACGCCCTCCAGCACCGGGGTCTCGCAGGTGCCGCAGAAGCCCTCCTCGCAGGAGGACATCACCTGTGGTGCCACCTCGCGGATCGTGTCGAGGATCGAGCGGTCCGGCGGGACCGTCAGCACCTGGCCGGAGCGGCGCAGTTCGACCTCGAAGGCGCTCGCCGGCACCGGCGCGTCGCCCGGGGCGCCGGATCCGCCGGAGTCCGCGGCCGACCTGGCGGTCACCGGGGCGCCGAAACGCTCGAAGTGCAGTGCGAAAGCGGCCCCGCTGTCGTGGTGGCGCTGCTGGACGGCGGCGAGCAGTCCCTCAGGTCCGCAGCAGTAGACGGCCGTGTCCGGCTGGACATCGGCGAGCAGCGCGTCGAGGTCCAGCGGCCCGCACTCGTCCTGGGGTACGAACGCGATCCGGTCGGGTCCCAGCGCCCGCAGCTCCTCGGTGAACGCCATGGACGACCGGGACCTGCCGCCGTATGCCAGCCGCCAGTCCCGTCCCCGGGCGTTCACTTCCCGCGCCATCGCCAGAATCGGCGTGATGCCGATGCCGCCCGCGATGAAGAGGTGGTGCTCCGCCTCGACCAGCGGGAAGCGGTTGCGGGGCCCGCGGACGGAAACGGTCCGGCCGACCAGGGCCGTCTCGTGGACCTCGCGGGAGCCGCCGCGGCCGTCGCCGACCAGCAGCACGGCGACCGTGTAGCCGTGCCGGTCCTCGGGGCTGCCACAGAGTGAGTACTGACGGACCAGGCCGGAAGGCAGCACCAGGTCCAGGTGGGCGCCGGGGCGCCAGGGCGGCAGCGGAGCCCCGGACGGGTCGACCAGGCGCAGCGAGAGCACGCCGTCGGCCTGCCAGGTCGTGCTCCGCACCAGTAGTTCGCGTACCGCCTCGCTGCCGTCGGCGCTGCGGTCGGCTGGGGCGTCGGCGGCGGCGAGCGGCGCCGGGGGAGGGTTCAACACGTCGGTCATCGGTATCGCAATCGTGACGTCGGGCCGTGGGCGGTTTCTGGGGGCGCGGGGTGACTACGGGGCTGCCGCGGGTTCGCGGGCGCCACCGCGCAGGACGTCGAGGAAGGAGGCGGCCAGCGCCACGCCGCGTACCACGACGAGCATGTCGGTGGCCTCGCGCAGGGCGGCCATCGCGGTGTTGCCGCGCGGGGTGTCCCAGTTCTCCGAGCCGACGATCAGGGCGGCTATCAGTGCGCCCCGGGCGCGGGCGGCGTCCGCCACCGCGTGGCAGAGCGCCGGTGACACCTCCGCCAGGTCGGCGGCGAGCAGCACCACCATGTCGGCCCCGTCCACCAGGGCGTCGACGCCGAGTCCGGTGGCCGGCGGCCGCCAGCCGTCGCGGTGCAGCGGCGCGCAGGCGAGCCTGGCGGCGGCGTGGCCGGCCGGGGCCGGTTCGGTGACGCCGTGCACGGTCATCACCCCGTCCAGGCCGCGGCCGGCGAACGCCTCCTGGGTTCGTACGGCGTCGGCACCGAGCGGCACGACGAGGACGTTCGCCTCGTAGGAGCGCCGTGTGCTGTTCATCGGTCTTCCTCTCGCTCTTGACCAGGTGCCGGCCGCGGGTCGGCCCACGGCCGGACGACGACGTGCGGGGTCTGCGGCCCCGTCCCGGCCGCCAGCCGGTCGAGCGCCGGGCCGACCTCGTCCAGCGGCAGGTGGACGGTCGGCACCTTCGCCAGCGCCGCTCCGGCGGTGGCCAGGAGCCGGATGCTCTGGGTGACCCGCTCGGGGGCCCGGCCGCGCACCCCGCGGACGGTCGCGGTGAGCCGGGTCAGCAGCCCGGTGTCCAGAGGGGAGGAGGCCGCCCCCTTGCCGCCCGCGACGACGATCCGGCCTCCGTGGGCGAGCAGCCCCAGCGCCCCGGTGGCGGTCGCGGCCCCGGAGCCGGTGAGGTCCAGGACGACGTCGGCCATCCGGCCCCCGGTGAGGCGGGCGACGTGCTCGTGCAGCGCGGTGCCCGAGTCCGTCGCGCCCGTCTCCCCCGGCCCCGGCCGGCCGGGTTCCGCGTGCGGGTCCCGGGGCCCGGAGTCCGACGCGGTTTCGGTGAGTTCCACGGTGTCCGCCCCCAGGTCCGCGGCGATCTCCAGCCTGGCGCGGTCGCGTGCCAGCCCGGCCACGACGACCGTGCCGGCCCCGCCGTGCAGGGCGGCGGTGACAGCGGCGAGCCCGTGGTGGCCCGGCCCCAGGATCACGACCGTCTCGCCCGCCCGGAGCTCTCCGGCGCCCCGTACCCAGTCGAGCGCGTTGGCCAGCGGCAGTGTCCACGCGGTGAGCTCTTCCGGTACCTCCTCCGGCACCGGGTGGACGACGGCCTCCGGCGGCAGGTACAGGTACTGGGCGTTGCCGCCCCACAGCGAGGGTTCCTCGTCGGCCGGGACGAGACCGACGCGGCGGCCCCCGTGCCACAGGTCGGTGCGCGGGCAGAGCCGGTAGCGTCCGGCGGCGCACTGCCCGCAGGCCCGGCACGGCAGGTACTCCTCGATCACCACCCGGTCCCCGGGGGCGACGCCCCAGCGGCGGGCAGCGACATCGCCGATCTCGGTGATCCGGCCGTGGACGTGGTGACCGAGGACGGTCGGCCGGGCGACCCCGTCGGCGTACAGGGAGACGTCGGTGCCGCAGACGCCGCTGGCCTCCACGCGCAGCAACCCGCTGTCCGCACCGCTCGGCGGCAGTGGGAAGGAGCGGACTTCGGTGCCGCCCCCGGGCAGGGCCACGGCGGCCAGGGCGGTGCGGGCAGTGGCCGCCGTCATCGCCGGAACCTCCGGCGCTTGGGGGCCGGCGGTGCGGCCTGGCTGTTGTCGACCTCTTCGCGGAGGTGCTGCCAGATGTCGTAGACCATCTCGCCGTACTCCGGTTGCTGCCGCAGTTCGAGGACGTGCCGGGGGCGTTCGAAGGGGACGTCGAAGAACGCCTTGGCGCGGCCCGGCCGCGCGGTCATCACCATGATCCGGTCGCCGAGGGTCACCGCCTCGTCCACGCTGTGCGTGATGAAGACGACCGTCTTGCGGGTCTCCTCCCAGATCCGCAGCAACTCCTCCTGGAGCAGTGTCTTGTTCTGCTCGTCGAGTGCGGAGAACGGCTCGTCCATCAGCAGGATGTCGGGGTCGTTGGCGAAGGCGCGGGCGATGGAGACGCGCTGGCGCATACCGCCGGAGAGCTGGTGCGGGTAGCAGTCGGCGAACTGGGTCAGCCCGGTCTTGGCCAGGTAGTGGCCGACCGTTTCCTGGATCCGGTCCTCCGGCACGCGGCGCATGCGCAGCCCGTACGAGGCGTTGTCCCGGACGGTCATCCAGGGGAAGAGGGAGTCGCCCTGGAAGACGAGGGAGTTCTCGGGCCGGCCGGCGGTCGGCCCGCACACCTCGACGTGCCCGCTGGTCTCCTCCTCCAGCCTGGCGAGGATGCGCAGCAGGGTGGTCTTGCCGCACCCGCTGGGGCCGACGATCACGAAGAACTGGCCCCGTGGGATGTCCAGGTCGAGTGCGTCGAGCGCGGTGACCACGCTCCCCTGGGAGCGGAACTCCTTGCGCAGGCCGCGGGTGGCGATCTTGATGTCGGTGGGCGGGGCGGCCGTGGCGGCGGAGGTGTCCACGGCGGTGCCCGGTTCCGTGCCCGGCAGCGTGGTGATGCCCTTCTGGTTCGTCATCGGTCGGCCTTCCAGGGGGTGATGGCGCGGGCGATCGAGCCGAGTAGCAGCGACATGGCGTACCCGATGAGGGCGATGACCAGCAGGCCGACGTACATCGTCTCGACGGAGTAGAGCTGCCAGGCGTTCCAGATCATGAAGCCGAGGCCCGACTCGGCCCCCACCATCTCGGCGATCGCGATCAGGATCAGGCCCAGCCCGGCGCCCAGTTCGACGCCGGTCATGATGCTGGGCATGGCACCGGGGACGGCCACGGTGCGGAACACCTGGAGCCGCTTGGCGCCGAAGTTCTTCGCCACGTCGTAGTAGATCGGCTGGATCTGGAGGACCCCGGCAGTGGTGTTGAGGATGACGGGGTAGAACACGCCGATCGCGACCATGACGACCTTCGACATCTCACCGAGTCCGAAGACGAGCAGGATCAGCGGCAGCAGCGCGCTCTTGGGGATCGGATAGGTGCCCGAGACCAGCGGCGAGAGCGCGGCCCGCACGCCTCGGCTCAGTCCCATGACGACGCCCAGCAGCAGGCCCGGCACCAGGCCGAGCCAGAAGCCGAAGAAGAGTCGCCGCAGGCTGGCCCAGGTGTGGCCCCACAGCTCACCGTTGGAGATCGACTCGATCATGCGCTGGAAGATGTCGCTGGGCGCGGGGAAGAACCGCGCGTCGATGGCGCCGGCGCGGGCGAGGATCTCCCAGACCAGCAGAAGCGCCAGCGGGGTGACGACGGCGAGGAGGCGGTCGCGCTGCCGAGGGCTGATCCGGCGCTCGCGCCGGACGGGCGGGCCCCCTTCGGGAACGGCCCCCGGGGCCGGGCTGGTGGCGGGGGTCGGGGCGGACGTGGCTGGAGGGGACATGAGCACTCCTTCGGGGCCGGGCCGGTGGTGGCCCGGGCCTTGTGTGACAGAGGGCGCCGCCGGCCCGGAGGGCGCGTGGCCCGCGGCGTCTGGTGCCTGCGGTCGCGAAGCGCGGGGATGGCCTCGTACGGGGCGTACTCGGACCGGCCCGGCGACGCGGCTGCGGGCGGTTCCCGGTGGTGGGCCGGGGTTGTGCGTGCCGGGCGGGGTGGAGCCGGGGGGGCAGGGGCCGGGGTGTGTCGTCCGGTCTCCGCGGAGGTCCGAACGACGCCCCGGCTAGGAGCCGGACTTCTCGTAGGGGCCGAGTTCCTTCACCGCCGCCTCGGCGAACGAGGTGTCGACCAGCTCGTCGACGGAGGCCTTGCCCTCCATCCAGCCCTGCTTCTTGAAGAACTCGTAGTCCTGGCGGAGGCTTTCGACGTGGACGTTGCCGTCCGGGTGGACGTAGTTCGCCACCAGCGACTGGTACAGCTTCGGTTCGATGCCGGTGGCCTTGCTGACGATGCGGACGATCTCCTCGGAGCCGTCGCCGGTCACCTTGCCGTCGGACATCGCGGCCGTGTAGTCACGCGCGCCGCGCAGGTAGGCGGTCATGAAGCAGGTGCCCACCTGGCTGTTCTTCTCGGCGAAGGCGTCGCCGTAGAGCACGACGGCCAGTTGCTGGTTGTCGTAGTAGTCGGGCGGGGTGGCGAGCCGGACCGCGAAGCCCTGCCTCTCGGCGATGCTCGCGGAGGGCTCGGTGGTCAGCCCGGCGTCGATGGCCTTGTTCTGGTAGGCGGTCACGTGCTCGGCGAAGCCCAGGTACTCGTGTTTGACGTCGTCGTAGTCGAGTCCTTCCTCGCCGAGCATGACGGCGGCGGTGCTGGAGGTCGCGGTTGCCTGCGCGGGCTCGGCGAGCTTCAGGCCCTTCAGGTCCCGGATGCTCTTGACGCCGCTGTCGTAGAGGTCCTTGCGCACCATCAGCGGCATGTAGCCGTGGTTCTCGGGCATCGACCCCTTGTCGGCGACGATGCGCAGCTTCACGTCCCGGGCCACGGCGTTGTAGAAGCCGGCGGAGGGGGCGCCCGCCCCCACGTCGAGCTGCCCGGCGCCGAGCGGGGCGATCATCTTCGCCGCCGAGTCGAACGGCAGGAAGCGGACCTTCAGCCCCTGGTCCTCGAAGTACCCCTTCTCCTCGGCCACGTAGAACGGTGCGTCGCTGGCGCTCTTGGTGACCCCGACGCGCACCGTCTGGCCCGCGCAGGCGCCCCCGCCGGAGGCGGCCTCCGTGGAGCCTCCGGCGCAGCCGGTGGCCAGCAGCGCCAGGGAGGCCGTGGTGGCAGCCGCGGCGGTCCTCGCTCTCCGCGTGGTGCGGCCCTTCACGGGCCCGCTCTTGTCTTTCACGCCCAGTTTCCCTTGTCTGTCGAGTCGGTCGGAGCGGCACCCGCTCGGGCGGCCGTGGCCGGCGGCGGGTGCCCGGTGGGGATCAGATGGAGACGAAGTCCTCCCCCGGCACGGCGACCAGGGCGTCGCGCGCGCCCTCCTGGAAGGGCACGGAGGTCGGCAGGATCATGGAGGTGGAGCGGACCCGCTGGTGCTCCGGGTCCGTGCCGGGCAGCACGGCGTCGTCGCCGCTCTCCTGGAGTTCCTCCAGCGCGGCGAGCAGCCTGCGCCGGGCCAGGATGATGCCGGCGTCGCTGGTGCCCAGCCGCTCCTTGGTGCGGTCGCAGATGCGGCCCATGCTCTCCTGAAGCGAGGCGTCCTGCATGGAGATGCCCTCCACGCCGCTGAAGCTGCGGCCCTCGCGCTGGGCCTGCCGGTCGATGAGGAAGTCGTTCTCCCGGTTGGCCACCGGGCGGTAGGTGCCGGGGACGTACTTGACGTGGATCCCGTCACCGGCGCGCATGGCCGCCAGTTCGTCCTCCCGGAGCGGGCGGGTGGGGTGGTAGTTGATGCTCCAGGCCCAGCAGTTCTCGTCGTCGATGGGGACCCAGGCGTGGCCGCCGAGCGGGTTGTGCGTGCCGAACGGCGGAATGATCGTGTACCAGGGCATGATCCACTGGGTGATCCGCCAGTAGTAGCTCTCCTCGTCGACCACCCGGCGGGCCCCGATCACCAGTCCTCCGTCGGACTCCACGACCTCGAACTTCGGCCGGGTGTCCGACTTGATGTACTGCAGGCCCTCGGTGCCGGCGTGCATCGGGTCGTCGTCGATGTTGAAGCGGTGTGCGAAGGAGACGTGGCTGGAGTCGATGCCGCCCTCCATCGCCTGGAGGTAGTTGGACTCCTGCAGGCGCTTGGAGACGAACCGCTGGTCGTCGTCGAGCACGGCCCACTCGAGTTCGGGCGGCGCGGGCTGCCGCTCGGCGGGCCCCATGTACGTCCAGATGACACCGCCGCGTTCCACACAGGGGTACGAGCGCTGCTTGATGCGGTTCTTGAAGGCCGAACCCTCCGGCTCGGACGGCATGTCGACGCAGTTGCCGTCCACGTCGTACTTCCAGCCGTGGTACGAGCAGCGCAGTCCGCACTCCTCGTTGCGGCCGAAGAAGAGTGACGCGGTGCGGTGGCTGCAGAACTCGTCGAGCAGGCCGATGCGGCCCCGCGAGTCGCGGAAGGCGATGAGCTGTTCGCCCAGCAGCTTGACCCGGACCGGGGGGCAGTCCGGTTCGGCGATCTCCTCCGCGAGCAGCGCCGGTATCCAGTAGCGGCGGAACAGGTCGCCCATCGGGGTGCCGGGGCCGGTCCTGGTGAGGAGTTCGTTCTGGTCGTGCGTGAGCATGCTTCACCTCTCTGGTGTGTTTCCGCCGAGCCGGTCGTGGGTCGTCAGACCGGCCGGAGAGCTGGAGTGGGACGGTGCTCGCGGCGTGGGAAGAGCGCGAGGACCGCGGCGACGGCGTTGGCTCCCGTCACGGTGAGCCAGGCCGAGGAGTAGGAACCGGTGTGGTCGACGATCAGGCCGAAGGCCATCGGGCCGGCCGCGAAGCCCAGGTACAGTCCGACGGCGAGGACCCCGGAGGCGATGCCGACGGTGTGGACGGGCGTGGCCCGCATCAGGGTGAGCATCAGGACGACGTTGGCGGCGATGCCGCTCGCCCCGAACAGGGCGGTGCCGGCCCAGATCAGCGCCGGGGTGTGGAGCCGCTCCGCCGCGATCAGCAGGCAGGAGGCGAGCGCGGCGACGGCCGCCAGGATGAGCAGCGGGCCGCGGGTGTCCCGCGCCCGGTCGGCCATCCGGCCCCAGGTGATACGGGCGACGAGACCGATACCGCCGGCGACGGCCGCGGTGAGCCCCGCGGTCCGCACCGACATCTCGAGCCGCTCGAAGCCGTACAGGGGCAGGTAGACGTTGGTGGCCTGGAGCGCGGCGCCGGTGACGAACGCGTAACCGGTGAGCCACCAGACGAGGGACGGCAGTCCGCCCGGTCCGCGCTCTGCGCCGGCCGGCGGCGTCGGCCGTCCGGCAGGGACCGCACCCGGCACCAGTATCAGGCCCGCCCCGGCGGCGAGGGCCGCCACAGCCACCGCCCCGCGCCAGCCCCACACCAGTGCGACGCTCGGTAGCAGCAGACCGGCCGTGAACTGGCTCATCTGCACCCCCGACTGCTTCAGTCCCATCAGGTGGCCGCGCCGGCCCTGCGGGACGCCGGCCGCGATGAGCTGGTTGGTCACCGGGTTGGACACGGCCTGGGCCGCGCCGCAGAGCGCGACCGCCACCAGCAGCCAGCCGTAGGACGAGGCGGTCGCCGTGCCGAGAAGGGCCAGGCCCGCCACCCCGAACAGCACCCCGAGGACCGCCCGCGGGCTGAACAGGTCCGCGCATCGGCCCACCAGTGGCGAGAGCAGGGCCGCCGTCAGGAACGCCGCGGTCGGCAGGGAGCCGAGGGCGGCTCGGCTGAGCCCCAGGTCGGCCGTGACCAGCGGGGCGGTCGCGGTGAGTCCGTACAGGGCCAGCGGGCCGACGCCCATCGACAGCACGAGCATCGGTGCGAAGCCGCGGGGAACGCCCGAACGGGAGCGGCTCGGATGGCGAGTACCCACCAACCCCCCTTTCGCATGTCGAACGATGGTGCGTAAAGTGATTGCACCGTAGGGCTGCCGATGGGCGCCGTCAAGAGGTGTGTTCGAAGGCCGGGAGAGGTCGGGTACTACTGCCCGTGCGTGGAATGGATCTTCCACGCACCTCGGCCGACGACTTCCGGGTCCCGTCAGCGGCAGCCGCGTTGCCATCTCTTCACTCTGGCGACTAGCGTGCGACATGCGCACACCATGCGCTCAGGTTCGGCACGGGACAACGGGGAGCTGAGCGCCGATCCACGCACCCACACCCCCTGCCGCAGAAGCAGAAAGCGGGACCGGATGACCAACGGGACTCGACGCTCACCTCGCGACACCGACTTCGTCCAGTCGCTCGCCCGGGGGCTGGCCATCGTCAACGCCTTCGACGCGGAACACCCGCGGATGACTCTCAGCGAGGTGGCCCGTGCCACGGACATGGCCCCCGCCACCGCCCGCCGATTCCTGCTGACGCTGGCACAGTTGGGGTATGTGGACCATGAGCACGGCGTGTACCGGCTGCGTGCCCGCGTCCTGGACCTGGGCTACCGGTACCTCTCCCGGCTGTCCGTCCGGGACGTGGCCGAGCCGCACCTGGAACGGCTGGCGGCCGAGGTCCGTGAATCGTCCTCGCTCTCCGTCCTGGACGGTGACGACATCGTCTACGCGGCCCGGGTCCCCGTCACCCGGATCATCGCGATCGCGATCGGCGTCGGCACCCGCCTCCCGGCGCACCTGACCTCCATGGGGAGGGTGCTCCTCGCCGGACTCTCCGAGGAGGAGCTGGAGGAGTACCTCGCCCGGACGACCCTCACCGCCTGGACCAGCCACAGCCTCACCGATCCGGAAGCGCTGCGGACGGACTTGGCCCAGGTGCGCAAACAAGGCTGGTCCATCGTCGACCAGGAACTCGAGCAGGGGCTGCGTGCGGTGGCGGTGCCCGTACGCACCCGGTCCGGCGCCACCTTCGCGGCCGTGAACATCTCCACCCACGCCAACCGGACCAGCGTCGAGGACATCCGTCGCCGGCTGCTCCCACCGCTGCTCTCCACCGCCGCGCGCATCGAGGCCGACCTGCACAGCTACCCGGCCGACCTCGCCGCCACCCCCCGAGGAGGGGCCCATGCCTGAGGAGACCGCTCGGGAGATGCCCTTCGTCCAGTCCCTGGAGCGCGGACTGCAGGTGCTGCTCACCCTCGGCGACGCCTCCGGTCCCCTGACCCTGGCCGAGGTGGCCAGGAGAACCGGCCTCACCCGGGCCGCCAGCCGCCGATTCCTGCTCACCCTCGTCGAGTTGGACTACGCGCGCTTCGACGGCCGGGGGTACGTTCTCCAGCCCCGGGTGCTGGAGTTGGGGCGGGCCTACCTCGCCAGCCTCCGCCTGCCCGACCTGGCCCTGCCCGCCCTGGAGCGGCTGGCCGCGGACGTTCGGGACACGACCTCGCTCACCGTGCTGGACGGCGACGAGATCGTCTACGTCGCCCGGGTCCACGGCTTCCGGATCCTGACGGTCGCCATCGCCGTCGGCACCCGCTTCCCCGCCTACGTGACGTCCACCGGGCGGGTGTTGCTGGCCGGGCTCGACGACGCCGAGCTCGAGAGCTACCTCGCCCGCACCGACTTCCGACAGCTCACCGCCGGCACCGAGACCGACCCCGACCACCTCCGCAAGGAGATCCACCGCATCCGGCGGCGGGGGTGGACGGTCACCGACCAGGAACTCGAGCAGGGGCTCCGCTCCATCGCGGCACCGGTCCGTGACGAGCGGGGCCGCGTCGTCGCCGCCGTCAACATCTCCACCACCGCCGGCCGCACCTCCCTGGAGACCATGCGGAGCTCCTGGCTGCGCCGGCTGCTGGAGACCGCCGAGGAGATCGGTGAGGAGTGCTCCCGGCTGACGGGTGAATGAGGGCGGCGCGGCGGCCCCGGCCCTGCCGGGGCGCTGGGGTGCGGCCGGTCCCCGCGCGGCGAAACGGGCCTTGCCGACGTTGCCGCCGCCGAGGGTGGCCCCGACCCGACGCGGGAGCCGGCCCGCCCCGACAGCGGCGCGGCCGGACCGGTGGCGCCGCGCGGCCCGATGACGGTCCGCGAACGCCGGAAGGCCGGTCTGCGCCGTTCGGAACCCGTCGCCGCCGGACGGGTGTCGTACCCGTACTCGTTCGTGTCGCCGCCGGGTAGCCGGCGGTGCAGGACTCGGTGCGCGGCCGGGCCGGCGGGTGGGCGGGGACTTCACGCCGTGGGGTTCCGACGCCCCCGTTCACCGTGCCCGTTCATCCGAGGGGCCCCGCGGCGCGGCCCGCCCCGGCCTCGATGCCGTCGGCCGCGAAGGCCGCGCGTCGGAGGCCGCGGTGTCCTTCGCGTGCCGGGCGCGGATCAGGCAGCGCGGTGGCTCCGGACGCAGGTCGAGTACCGGGCCCCAGCGACACAGTAATGACATCCATTTTCATGTATCGTCTGTCTCGCTCACCGCTCACATCCGGAGGTTCTCATGGCCGTACCCAAACGCAAGATGTCGCGCAGCAACACCCGGCACCGTCGCGCTCAGTGGAAGGCCACGACGCCGCAGTTGGTGACGGTCACGGTGGACGGCGTGCCGTACCTCGTCCCCCAGCGGCTGGCCAAGGCGTACGAGCGCGGCCTGCTCCGCCCCGAAGGCTGACCCGGCATGTCCGACGCCCCCTCGCCGCGCCTTCCCGTCACCGTCCTGTCGGGCTTTCTCGGTGCCGGGAAGACCACCCTGCTCAACCACGTCCTCACCAACCGCGAGGGCCTGCGGGTCGCCGTCATCGTCAACGACATGAGCGAGGTCAACATCGACGCCGCCCTCGTGCGCGGCGGCGAGGCCGCCCTGTCCCGCACCGAGGAACGCCTGGTCGAGATGACCAACGGGTGCATCTGCTGCACCCTGCGCGACGACCTGCTGGAAGAGGTGGACCGGCTGGCGCGCGAGGGGCGCTTCGACTACCTCCTCATCGAGTCCTCCGGCATCTCCGAGCCCATGCCGGTGGCCGCCACCTTCGCCTTCGCCCGTGACGACGGCGCCACCCTCGACGACCTGGCCCGGCTGGACACGATGGTCACGGTCGTGGACGCCGCCAACTTCCTGCCCGAACTGGCCGGAGGCGACGAACTGGCCGAACGGGGCCTGGACCAGTACGAGGACGACGAACGCACGGTCAGCGACCTGCTGATGGACCAGATCGAATTCGCCGACGTCATCGTGCTCAACAAGCTCGACCTCGTCGACTCCGCGTCCGCCGACCACCTGAGGGCCGCCTTGGCACGGCTCAACCCCGCCGCACGCGTGGTGCCGGCGGTACGAGGCCGCGTGCCTGCCGGCACCGTCCTGGGTACCGGCCGCTTCGACCTGGAGCGCGCGCAGCAGGCCCCGGGGTGGGTCAGAGAACTCAACGGCGACCACGTCCCCGAGACGCAGGAGTACGGCATCTCCTCGACCGTCTTCCGCTCCACGACGCCCTTTCATCCCGGGCGGTTGTGGACGTTCGTGACGCAGGCACTGGACAGCGGAGCCTACGGGCAGGTCCTCAGGTCCAAAGGCTTCTTCACGCTCGCCAGCCGGCCCCGTGTGACGGGGCTGTGGTCGCAGGCCGGTTCGGTGGCGCGCTTCGAGCCTTCCTCCGCTCGTGACACCGACAGCCCTTTCGCGCAGGAGCTCGTCTTCATCGGAACGCGACTGGACGCGGAGCCGCTCCGGGCCGCCCTGACCGGCTGCCTCATGCGGGACGGCGAAGCCCTGCCCGCTTCCGACCCCTTCCCCGCCTGGGACACCTACGGCTTCGACGAGAGCTGCGCGCACGAGCACGACCCCCTCACCACCGTGACGGGGCACTGAGACTCCGGGCCGGGCGGTGGTCGCAGCCACGGCACCGTCCGGCCCGGTACACACCTGTGCCGGAGAGGCCGCTCATGGACGACAGGAAGAAGCCGCGCCTGGGGGCGGTACAGGAGACGCTCCTCATACCGCTGTACGCCCGCGCGGTGGAAAACCGCAAGGAACACGCACTTCTGAGGGATGCGCGGGCCGAAGAGATCGCCGCCTCGATCGACTACGAGTTCGCACGCTTCGACGGCCTCCCGTCCCTCACCGGCGCGCTGTTGCGCACCCTCCTCTTCGACCGGTGGGTGGCGGACTTCCTGTCCGCGCATCCCGACGCCACCGTGGTCGAGATCGGCACCGGACTCAACACACGTCACGAACGGGTCGACAACGGCCGCGCCCGGTGGTTCGGCCTCGACCTGCCCGACGTGATCGCCCTGCGCCGGAACTTCTTCACGGACAGCCCCCGGCGGACGATGATCGCCGCTTCGGTGACGGACGAGGCGTGGGTCGCGAAGGTGGCCTCGCGCTCCACCGGGCCCTGCCTGTTCGTCGCGGAGGCCGTACTGCCGTTCCTGCACGAACCCGACGTGCGAAGGGTCGTCGACCTCCTCGCCGACCGCTTCCCGGGCGCCCTGCTGGCCCTGGACACCGCCGGCCCCGGCTTCTTCGACACCCAGGAACAGCACGACGCCCTCGGCAGGGTCGAGGCCCGTATGCACTGGCACTGCCCTGATCCGGCCCGACTGGCCGACTGGCGGCCGGGTTCGCGCGTCCTGGCGTCACACACCCTCACCAGCCTTCCCGAACCGCTGGTGGCCCAGTTGCCGCTCCCCTGCCGGCAGATGGTGTCCGCCCTGGCCGCGCAGCGGCTCCCCCAGGCCGAGGGCTACCGGCTCAGCCTCCTGCGCCTGCCCTGACGTCCGCAGGCCCCCTCCGCGCCGGTTCCGGCCGTGACTCCCCCGAGTCACGGCCGGATTCTCCGCTCGTGGTGCGAGCGGCGCGGCTACCAGGAGGACTTGGTGACCCCGGGCAGGAAGCCGGCGTGGGCCTGCTCGCGCAGGCGGACCCGTGACAGGCCGAACTTCCGCAGGTGGCCGCGCGGCCGTCCGTCCACGCTGTCCCGGTTGCGCACCCGGGTGGCGCTCGCGTCGCGGGGCTGGCGCCGCAGTTCTTCCCTCGCGGCCTGGCGTTCGGCGTCGGTGGAGGACGGCCGGCGGATGATCTCCTTCAGCTCCGCACGGCGGGTCGCGTACCGCTCGACGGTCGCCTTGCGCTTCTCGTTCTGGGCGATCTTGCTCTTCTTGGCCATCAGACCTTGCCCCCTCGGGCGCGGATACGGGCCACGGCGGCCTCGATGCCGATGCTGTCGACAGTCTTGATCGCCCTCGCGCTGAGCGTCAGGCGGACATGTCGCCCCTCGCTGGGCAGCCAGTAGCGCTTGCGCTGGATGTTGGGGTCGAAGCGGCGCGAAGTGCGCCGATGCGAGTGGGAGATGGCGTTGCCGAAGCCCGGCCGGGCTCCGGTCAGTTGGCAGTGGGCGGACAAGGTCCTACCTACCTCTCGTCGGACGGCTAGTTTTTGGTAATGGAAACCATTCCCATATACTACCCCTCATGGCACGCAACGAGGTACGCCCGATCATCAAGCTCCGCTCTACGGCGGGAACCGGCTACACGTACGTCACCCGCAAGAACCGCCGCAACGACCCCGACCGCCTGGTGCTGCGCAAGTACGACCCGGTCGCCCGGCGCCACGTCGCCTTCCGCGAAGAACGCTGACCTCCCACCACTCCCCCTCCGCCGCCCCCGACCTCAAGGACGCCCCATGAAACCCGGAATCCACCCCGCGTACGGTCCCGTCGTCTTCCGCGACCGAGCCGCGAACTACGCGTTCCTCACCCGCTCCACCATGACCAGTGAGAAGACGATCGAGTGGGAGGACGGCAACACCTACCCGGTGGTCGACGTCGAGATCTCGAACGTCAGCCACCCCTTCTACACGGGGACCGCCAGGGTCCTGGACACCGCCGGGCGGGTCGAGCGCTTCGAGCGCCGGTACGGTCGGCGCGGAGCCCACTGATGCGGGACGAGACCGGACTGCCCGTCGTCATCGTCGCCGGGCTCCACGCCGAGGCACGCCGCGAGGTCGTGGAGCACCTCCTGCGCCTGGTACCCGGCAGCGTCGCCCTCCATCACGACCTGTCCACGGCGGCCGACGGCACCGTCCTGCGCCAGGTGCGCGACGCTTCGGGCGAGCTGTCCCGGTGCGGCGCCCCGCTGGTCAACGACTGCGCGTGCTGTGCGCTGCGCGAGGACCTGGTCCCCGAGCTGGAACGACTCGCCGACGCCGGCCTCACCCGGCTCGCCGTCGTCGAGCTGTGGGACTCCGTGGAACCCAAGGGGATGGCCGAGGTCGTCGTCCACCACGGCGGCGACGCGGTGCGGCTCACCAACGTGATCACGGCGGTGGACCCCGCTCTCGTGCTCCCCTGCCTCGGCAACGGCGACGACCTGGCCGAGGCGGGCCTCGCGGCGGCAGCCACCGACCAGCGCACGGTCGGCGACACCTGGGCCAGGCAAGTGGAGTACGCCCCCGTCCTCGCCGTCGTGGAGAGCGAGGACGCCGACGACGAGGACCGGGCACTCCTCAGCCAACTCCACCCCGTCGCCCGGCAGGTGAGCGCCGACTCCGCGGAACTCGCCCGGCTGGCCTTCGCCGGCTTCGACGCCGAAGCGGCCGCCGCGGCCCAGCACCCCGCCTGTGCGCTGCTCCCCCAGGAAGCCGACGAGGCGGGCGTCACCACCTTCGTCTGGCGCCGGCACCGCCCGTTCCATCCCGAACGCCTCTACCAGGCGCTGGAAGACCTCTGCTGCGCCGCGGCCCGCAGCCGCGGACGGTTCTGGCTCGCCGACCGCCCCGACACCCTGCTCGCCTGGGACGCCGCGGGCGGAGCCCTGTGCGTGGAGAGCGCCGGCCCGTGGCTCGCCTCCCTGCCGGACGCCGCCTGGGAGATGGTCCCGCCCGTACGCCGAGCGGCCGCCGCGATGGACTGGCACCCCGAACACGGGGACCGCTGCCAGCACCTCGTCTTCACCTCACCCGGCCTGGACCGCGACGGGCTCGCGCGCGTGCTGGAGTCCTGCCTCCTCACCGACGCCGAGTACACCGCCGGCCCCGACGCCTGGAAACAACTCCCGGCCGCGTTCGACTCCCTCCTCGAGCCGACCGCGTAGAACCGTCCGCATCCGCCCCACACAGAAGGAGCACCATGGCCCCCCGTCAAGGCCCCCGCAAGCCGCTGAAGTCCCGCCCCAACCCGCTGGACGCGGCCGGGATCACCTACATCGACTACAAGAACACCGACCTGCTGCGGAAGTTCCTCTCCGACCGCGGCAAGATCCGCAGCCGCCGCGTCACCCGCGTCACGGCCCAGCAGCAACGACAGCTCGCCGCGGCGATCAAGAACGCCCGTGAGATGGCGCTGCTCCCGTACCCGAACCGGTGAGAGGCGACCTCTCACCCCCCGCGCACGGCTTCTCCGCGGGAAATCCGAGCAGGGAGAGCGCACCCCTGCCCACGACGTCCCATCCCTCCGAAGACCCACGACCCGCCCACTAGGATCGTCGGTCCTCACACACCGGTGCTCAGCGGTACCGGCAGCCTCGCCGCAGCCGGTCCGCCGGCAAGATCATGGTCTACGGCTGGAGGTCACGCTGGTACCAGGTGCCCGACCGGCCGCCAAGGTCGGCCGGGGCGGCGGGGCCAACCGGGCCGAACCCGGCCTTGGCCAACACCTTCCGGGACGCGACATTGTCGTGGGAGGTGGCAGCCCGTAGTGTGCGCAGCCCGTGCCGCGCCGCCGCCAGCCGGCAAAGCTCCTCGACGGTCGCGGTCGCCACGCCGTGGCCGGCGACCTGCCGTGCGACCCGGTAGCCGAGTCTCGCGGTGCCGCCCTCCAGGTCGTACAGGTTGAACCTGCCGAGTACCGAGCCGTCCTCGGCGACGAGCACGTAGAAGGCGCAACTGCCGTCCTCCTGCTCGGCCAGCAAGGCGTGGTACCGGTCGGTGAACTGGTCGAAGAAGTCGTCGCCGCGGTCGGGGACCGAGGCAGCGAAGTAGGTGCGGTTCGCCAGCTCGAAGGCCAGCACCGCCGGGGCGTGGTCGGCATGCAGCCGCTTCAGCTCGGACATCGCCCGACCCTACCCGGATCGCGCGCTGAGGCCACCCGAGTTCCCGCCCGTGGCAGACGGCCCCGAGACCAGGGAACACAACGGCCCACTGCTGGAATGTCGTCTGTTCACTTCCCAGGGTGCCTGCGGACAGTGTGGGGTGAACAGTCAGGCGTCGGGGTCGACTTCGGGATGCGTGAACCGCACGGGCTTGCCCAGCGACCGGGCGTAGGCGATCTCGGCCCGGGTGCTGTCCCCGATGTAGTCGCCGACTACGAGCACCTCATCAGCGAGCCGGATCTTCGCTCGGTGCAGATCGCCAAGTCGACCCTTCAGCGCCTCAGCCTCGGCCTGATCGGACCGGAGTTCGTGCGGCGATGTCATGTCAACACAGGGTTTGACGACAATCCTTCCGGCCTTGGTCTCCTGGAGATCGGCCTCGTTCATCTCGGTCACGCATCGGGTGGAGCCGCACACCACGACGATACGCGGGAGGCTCAGCCGCCTCTTCGCGTCGGCGAGTTCCCCCTCGGGCGTGAGCGGTTGCGGGTATGACACTGGTTCCTCCTGGTGGCGTGGCCCGAACAACCCGGCGCACCGCAGCGCCCCGGCCAGCGGACACCCTGCCAGACTTCGATGGCACCCAGCCAAGGCTCGCTTTCGTCTGCCCCGGCGCGGGTGCTCGGCGTGGGAGGGGGCGTGTTCCGGGAGTTCGGCGACGTGGCTGTCGTAGAGGGCGTCGACGATGGCGCGGCCCCGGCGTTCACCGGTGACGAGCCCGACAGCGCGCGGCAGGCGGAGCCGGTGGGAGCAGGCGGAGGTTCCCCCTGCCCACGGCTTCGACGGGGCCGCCGGCCGCGCAGGGGCGTTCCTGGAGGGGGTCCCGGATGTGCGGCCGCCAGGGGGTGGCCAGGGCCTGGAGGGTGGCCGCGTGCCGGTGGCCCCCGCCGTGTCCAGGCGCTCGCGGGGGTGGCTTGTTCTTGCCGGTTCGGCGCCCCATGCCGCCCGCCCCGCCCACAACACATGAAGACCTGTTCAAGTATTCCTGTAAGGTGGATGCGTCGCCCTGCCTCCGCCCCGAAGGGTTGTTCTTTGTCATGCCTGCTGACCTGCTCCAGCGGCCCGAACGGGCCACTCCGGCCGCTTCGCGTACGGCACCGAAGCGCCGTACGCGGGTGTTCGCCCTGACGGAGGCCCGTTGGGCCGCCGCGGCGCTGGTGCTGTTCCTGATCGCACTGCCACTGCAGTTGACCGGCGCCCCCGCCTGGACGTGGGGGCCGTTGTACGCCGCCGCCTACGTCACCGGCGGGTGGGGACCGGCCTGGGCAGGGCTGACGGCGCTGCGCGAGAAGACGCTGGACGTGGACCTGCTGATGATCGTGGCCGCGATCGGCGCGGCCTCGATCGGGCAGGTGATGGACGGTGCGCTGCTGATCGTCATCTTCGCCACCTCCGGCGCCCTGGAGGCCCTGGCCACCGCTCGCACCCAGGACGCGGTGCGGGGGCTGCTCGACCTCGCCCCGACCGTCGCCACCCGCCTGGCCGACGACGGGAGCGAGTCGACGGTCCCGACCGAGGACCTGGTGGTCGGGGACACCATCCTGGTCCGCCCCGGTGAGCGAGTCGGCGCCGACGGCCGCGTCCTTGCCGGGGCCGGCGACGTGGACCAGGCCACCATCACCGGCGAGCCCCTGCCGGTCGCGAAGGAGGCCGGGGACGAGGTCTTCGCCGGCACCCTCAACGGGACCGGCGCCCTGCGTGTCAAGGTCGAGCGGGACGCCTCGGACTCGGTGATCGCCCGGATCGTGGCCATGGTCGAGGAAGCCTCCGAGACCAAGGCGCCCACCCAGCTGTTCATCGAGAAGGTCGAGCAGCGATACAGCCTGGGCATGGTCGTCGCGACCCTGGCGGTATTCCTGGTCCCCCTCGCGTTCGGCGGAGACCTGACCGGCTCGCTGCTACGGGCGATGACCTTCATGATCGTGGCCTCGCCGTGCGCGGTGGTCCTGGCGACGATGCCGCCGCTGCTGTCGGCGATCGCCAACGCCGGACGTCACGGCGTCCTGGTGAAGTCCGCCGTGGTGATGGAACGTCTCGGGCAGGTCGACGCGGTCGCCCTCGACAAGACCGGCACCCTGACCGAGGGCACCCCCCGCGTCACCGACGTCCGCCCCTTGGACGGCTCCGGCCTGACCGAGGACGCCCTGCTGGCGCTGGCGGCCACCGCCGAGCACCCCAGCGAACACCCCCTCGCCCGCGCCGTCGTCAACGCCACCCGCGCCCGCGGCCTGGCCATCTCCGACGTGCGGGACTTCACTTCCGCCCCCGGCGTCGGTGTCACCGCCACCGTCGGCGGCCACGTGGTCAGGGTCGGCGCCCCGGCCCGCCTCCTCGACGGTGACGGCCGCGACGGCGCGGCCCGCGCCGCCGAGGTCGCGGCCGGCCTCGAGGACGGTGGCCGCACGGCCGTCCTGGTCCTGCGCGACGGCGTCCCGGTCGGGGTGCTGGGCGTCGCCGACCGGCTGCGTCCCGATGCCACCGCGACCGTCACCGCCCTGACCACGCTGACCGGCGACGCTCCGATGCTCGTGACGGGCGACAACCCGCGCGCCGCCGCCCGCCTGGCCGCCGAGGCCGGCATCTCCGGCACCCGGGTCCACGCCGGTCTCCTGCCGCAGGACAAGGTCGAAGCCGTACGGAGCCTGGAGGCCCAGGGGCGCAAGGTGCTGGTCGTCGGCGACGGCGTCAACGACGCGCCCGCCCTGGCCGCCGCCCACACCGGCATCGCCATGGGCCGCGCCGGCTCCGACCTCGCCTTGGAGACCGCCGACGCGGTCATCGTCCGCGACGAACTCGCCACCGTCCCCACCGTGATCGCCCTCTCGCGGGCGGCCCGGCGCCTGGTGACGCAGAACCTGGTGATCGCCGGAGTGTTCATCTCCGGCCTGGTGGTCTGGGACCTGGTGGGCCACCTGCCGCTGCCGCTCGGTGTTCTCGGGCACGAGGGATCGACCGTCATCGTCGGCCTCAACGGGTTGCGTCTGCTGCGCGACGCGGCCTGGGTCCGCGCGGCGAAGGACACGCGATGAGCCGCCGTACCAGGAAGGCCGCCCCCGCGAGGGGGGCGGCCCGGCCCACCGTCACCGTCTGCCGCGGCTGTTGCTGCGGCACCCCGGCCGAGGTGCCGCACCTGGACCACGAAGCCCAGCTCACCGACCTGCGCACCCGACTCGCCGGAGTCGCGATGGTCCGGCGCGCCGACTGCCTGGACGCGTGCGAGCGCGCCAACGTCATCGTCATCCAGCCCTCCGCCGAAGGCCGCGAGGCAGGCGGACGCCCGGTCTGGCTCGGCCAGGTCAACGACCCCGGCGCCGCTGCCGACATCACCGACTGGGTCAAGGACGGCGGCCCCGGCCTCGCCGAACCGCCCGACATCCTCGACCTCTACACGTTCAGCCCGTCTCGCCGCGTCCGCCACGCACTCGACGACTGACCGGCCCTCCCGCCCGTCCCCGACGCACTGACACCGCTCAGCCGAACCCGCGAGGTCCCGCGCTCCTGCCCCTATACCGGACGACGGCAGCCGGCGAGGAGGGTCGCGACCATGCGCTTGGCGTCGGCCTGGTCGTACTCGGGGCCGGTGATGCAGAGGTTTCCGATGGCGCGCATGAGCGTGTAGGCGGTGAGGCCGGGGGTGATCTCATCGGCGGCGGCGCAGGCGTCGAGCAAGGTCGCGCAGGGCGGGACCAGGGTGTCGAGCATGAGGCCGTGGAGGTTCTCCAGCCCCGCGTCCCCGGACCCCAGCGCGGCGCCGAGGCCGTGCTTGGTGACCAGGAACTCCACGAACGCGTCCACCCAGTGGGTCAGCGCGGTGAACGGAGAGGGCGATTCCTCCAGGAGCCGGGGGGCGAGCGCGGCGCACATGTCGATCTGGTGCCGGTAGACGGCGGTGACGAGGTCCGCCCGGGTCGGGAAGTGCCGGTAGATCGTGCCGACGCCCACGCCGGCGCGTTCGGCGATGTCGCGGATGGGGGCTTGGACGCCCTGCTCCACGAAGACGGCCGCCGCGGCCGTGAGAACACCGCTGCGGGTGCGTCGCGCCTGCGCTTGGCGTACTCCGGTCGGTTCCGGCACGAGGGCTCCCTTTACTCGCGGAACAACGTTCCGCTAAATTGGCGGAACGCCGCTCCGCCAAAGTATGGCAGAGAGACGGCTCCCTACGGAAAGCGCAGGTGCCCCATGCCTTCCAGCCCCCTCGGCCAGCGGATCGTCGCGGTCAAACCCCTCACGGTTCCCGCGCCCGATCGCGGCGTCGCCCTCCAGGTCAAGGTCACCGCCCCGCTGTCCGGAGCGAACCTGCCCGTCATCGTGTTCTCCCACGGCAACGCCTGGTCCATGGACGGATACGAACCGCTCGCCGACCGGTGGGCCGCGGCCGGATTCGTCGTCGTGCAGCCCACCCACCTGGACTCCCGCCGCAACGGCATCGGGTGGGACGATCCGCGCTTCGCCACCATCTGGCGCGTCCGGATCGCCGACCTCCACGCGGTCATCGACGGTCTCGACGGCATCCTTGCCCAGGCGGGCGGTCTCGAGACCCGGGTCGACCGTGAGCGCATCGCCGTCGTCGGCCACTCCTGGGGAGCCCAGACGGCCGGCGCGCTCCTCGGCGCGCGCGTGCTCGACGCCGACGGCGCTCGCGGAGAGGACTTCTCCCACCCCGCGGTCTCGGCCGGCGCGCTGATCGCCGCGACCGGAACCGGCGACTCGCTCACCCCGTTCGCCGCCGGGCACCTTCCGTTCATGCGGCCGGACTTCTCCACCATGACCGCCCCCGCCCTGGTCGTCGCCGGCGGCAAGGACCAGTCGCAGCTCTCCACCAGGGGGCCGGAGTGGTTCACCGACGCCTACCGTCTCGGCCCGTCCCCGAAGAGCCTGCTCGCCATCGCCGAGGGCGAGCACACCATGGGCGGCGTCGCCGGTGAGCAGGTCGCCGAGACCACCGACGAGGACCCCGACCGTGTCGCCCTCGTCGCCGACGCGATCTCCGCCTATCTCCTCGACGCCCTCCGGATCGACGACGCCGCGTGGACCGCCGTGCACAACGCCGGTGCGGCCGGCGACGGTGCGTGGAGCGTCGCCACGAAGTGACCAGCACGTTCCGGGTCACGGGGCGCAGCGAAGAGATCACCGCGGTGGCGCAGGCAGGGGGCCTGGCCGCGTTCCCGGGCGAGGACCGGCAGTTGCCTCTTGTCCGGTTGGGGTCCGGCCGGCCACGCGCACGCCTTGGCGGGGAGGCGGATGCACCTCGCACGGCCCTCGGCCCGGTCGGCAGGGTCGCCCCGCCCCTCAGTCGCGGCGGTACCTGGCCGCCATCGCGTGAAACACCTTCTTCGGTTCCCAACGGCTCTCGTCGAGCATGCGGACCACACCGTAGGAACCCAGATCCGCCTCTCCAGGTCTGCTGTAACCGGCGAAGGTGAACCAGAGCGCGGTGTCCACCCCTTCCTCCTCGAAGGCGTCCAGCAGTTCGGTGAGATAGCGGACCTGCTCGTCCTCGTCCGGCACCGCGTCCCGCGGCACCTGCCAGGCCGAGCCGCCCCGCCCGCCCGCGCCCCGGTAGGCGCAGGTTCCGTACTCGGTCACCGCGACGGGTTTGCCGTGTGCGAGGTGTCCCCGCAGTTCGGACCGGAAGCTGTCGGCGTTGTACGCGGCACGGTAGGCATCGACGCCGACGAGGTCGAACGGACGCCAGTCGACGAACTCCCAGGGAGCCGAGGCATAGGTGATGCGCCCGCCGAAGCGGGCACGCACCGTCCCGGCGGCTCGCGCGAGGAAGACGTTGAGACGTTCCTGCACCGGGCCAAGGCCGTTCCACCAGTCCATGTCGGCCTCAGCCATGGCCCGCAGGCGGTCGCCGTAGGTGGCGCCCGGGAGGAAACCACCGCAGAACGCGCTCATCTCACAGCCCGCGACGAACACCACTTCGGCACCGCTCCGTCGTACGGCTTCGGCCCGGGTGGCACAGTCGGCGAGGAACGGCAGCAACCGGTCGGCGGGAAGGTCGACGGGGAACGGGGCGAACCACACCTCGAGGCCGACGGCTGCCGCGCAGCGGGCGGCGATGGTCAGCCGTTCGGGATCCCGGCCGGAGACGCGAACGGCATCGCAGTGCAGCTCGTCGGATATCACCGCCATGTCGTGCCGGACCGTTTCGTGGGTGAAGGTCTTGCGGGAGAGGTCCCGCCCGGGGAGGAACCCGGTGTCGTAGTTGATGCCCCGTGCGCGCACGTCAGTGCCCCTTCGCAGGAGAGACGCCGTGTTCCAGCAGGGCGAAGGCGAGTTCGGTGTCCTTCGCCAGGGCGCGGACCGCCTCCTGTGGGGGCACGCCGTCGACCAGGAGACGGAAGAAGCTCTCCCTGAGGGTCAGCGCGGTCGCCGCGATCTGAGCCGCCACCAGTGCGGCCGCCGTCTCCCCGTACTCCTGCGCCAGTACGTCGGCGAGCGCCCGGCGTTGCTGGTAGAGCAGGGCGTTCGCGGCTCCGCTCAGCGCGGGGCTGTCGAAGATCACGCGCATCTGGGCGAGCACCTGGTCCCGGTCCATCGCTGCCATGTGCCCGTTGGCGAACGCCTCGTAGTGGGCTCGCAGTGCCTGGAGCGGGGAGTGCCCCGCCGGCCGTCCGGCGACGATCTCGGCCAGGTTCTCCTGTCCCACGCCCTGCAGCGCGAGCGACTCCTTGCTGGGGAAGTACGCAAAAAGGGTGGCCTTGGCGACTTCGGCGGCCTCGGCGATCTCACTGACCGTGACGGCGTCGAAGCCGCGCTCGGCGAACAACCGCAGTGCCACAGCGGTGATCCGCTGCTTCGTCTGTTCCTTCTTGCGCTCACGAAGTCCTGCCATGCGGTGACTATAACCAGACGTGGTTCAGAATTGAACCCGGTCTGGAGATCGCGTGGTTCGCCACCGCGGCGAAACGGCGCGTGGCCGGGTCGGACCTCCGGCGCCCGACCGGCACCGGCGGCCCGCAGGACCCGGGAACGAAGCCGACGGCGACCCGCCCAGGGCCGGCAGATATATTTCGTACCTCGATATATCCTCGACGCATGACACGACGGAACCCGGTCCTGACGGAACCGCAATACTTCATACTTGCCGCGCTCATGGACGGACCGTTGCACGGTTACGGCATCATCAAGGCCGCCGAGCGGGCCACCGACGGGCGGCTCCGGATCGCTGTCGGCACTCTCTACGGCGCGCTGGAGCGGATGGAGCGGGCCGGGCTGGTGGCCGCCGGCGACGAGGAGATCGTGGACGGGCGGGCGCGGCGCTACTACCGGCTCACCGAGGACGGCACCGAGGCGCTCGGCAGGGAAGCGCTGCGGATGCAGCAGGCGGCGGCCGTCGTCATCGGACTCCCGGGAGATGCCGGGGTAGCCCCGGCGTGAACCGTCTGCTGCTCGCGGCCTACCCCGAGCCCTACCGGTCCCGGCAGGGAGAGGAGTTGCTGGCCTGCCTGGCCGAGGCGTATCCCGGCCGCTCCTGGCCCCCGCCGCGGGAGGTCGTCGCCTTGGCGCGTGCCGGGGTGCGGGCCCGCGCCCGTGCCGTCGTCGACGACACGGCCCGGCCGTGGTGGCTCGACGGCGTCCATCTGGCCGCTCTCGTCCTCGCCGCGCTGGCGCTGGTGCCGTACCTGCAGGATGTGTGGCACTGGGCGCTGCACATCGATCCCGGCCGGCATGCCATCGCCTTCCACTTCTCCGGCTGGTACCCGTGGGCGCAAGGCCCCGGCACACGGACGCGGCTCCTGCCCTACGGACTGCTTCCACTGGTCTGCCTGGTCGCCCTGGTGCGCGGCAAGCCGTGGATCGCCCTGCCGGCGGCAGCGACGATGATCTACGCCGGCGCCACGTTCACCAGCACCACGCTCTTCGGCGACGAGGGCAAAGCGGGCCTGGGCTACTACGGGCTGGGCGCCCCGATAACGGCCCGTGACCTGGTGCTGTCCGGGACCCTGTGCACCGCGTGCGCCGTGCTGGCGGCCTGTGGTCCCGGCCGGCTGCGACGTCACTCGTACCGTTGGCTGGCCCCCGTCGCGCTCGCCATGTTCATGGCTGGCGGCCTGCACATCGTCTCCCTCAGCCCGGTCTTCCAACGCGGCCTGTTCGCCCTCGAAGTCACCGCGCTGATCGCCGCATGGGTGGCGACGGCCGCCACCGGCGACTACCGGTGGCTGATCCCCGTCGCGGCGGTCGCGTTCGTCCGCATCCAGGCGATCGTCAGCCGGCCGAACGGGTTCATGCAGTCCCTGCCGGACCTGGTCGTCCTCCTCCTGCTGATCGCGCCCCTCCCGGTGCTGGCGATCACCGCCCAGCGGCGGCAGAGCCAGGCGCTCCTCGAATAGGGACCTCCGGGGGCCGGCCGGGCCGGCCCCCTCGCGCCCAAGACGGCGCGTGACCGCACTGCCCTCCACGAGGAACGGAGAAAGCGATGACTCACCAGGACCCCCCGCCCCCGTCCACGCGCCCGGACCCCGGCCAGGTCCCGGGAACCGCTGCCGGGCCCAGCCCCGCGCGGACCATACGGCCGCGGGCCTCGGCTCCGCTGTACCTCCTGGGCTTCCTGGCGGTGTACCTGATCGCCGTCCGCACCCCGTCCGGACAACGCGCCGAGAACGCCCTGTTCGGCGGGTACGGCGCCAAACCGGCATGGATCTACGACTGGTCAGGGGCGGCGTACGGCTCGTCGGCCCTGCCACCCCTGGAACAGACCGCGATGCCCACCCTGCTCGTGGGCCTCGCGGTCATCGCGGTCGTCACCGTGGTACGCCGGTCCTGGTGGCGAGGCTGCGCGGCGATCGGGATCGTCATCGCCACCGTCGGGAGCAAGGAACTCACCAGGATGGCCCTGCCCCGCCCCGATCTGGTGGACGCGCGCGTCTCGCTCATCGAGCCGAGCTTCCCCAGCGGACACGTGGCCATCCCGGCCGGACTGGCTCTCGGCGCCGTCTTCGTCGCCTCCCCCCGCGTCCGCCCCTACCTCACCACGGTCGGCGTGCTGTGGCTCGCCGTCACCGCCGGCGCCGTCCAGGCCACCTACCACCACCGGCCCAGCGACGTCCTGGGCTCCACACTGCTGGCCTGCGCCTGGTACAGCCTCGCGGCACGACTGCTGCCCCCGGCCGGCGCACCGGGTGTCATGCGGCGCCCTGCGGCACTGCCCGCGGTCGCCCTGGCGCTGTCGGCCGTCGGCGCGCTCCTCGCCGGGGCGCGGGACGACTCCGTCACCCAGTCGCTGGTCTTCGCGGCCGCGGCCTTCCTGTGCGCGGCCCTCCTCTGGTCCACCGCGGCGGAGTGGCCCGCACGCCGCACACGCCCCGCGCCACCCGAACGAAGGCCGCTCGTCCGCCCGCCGCGGTGAACGGGGGCGCGATCAGCCTGCGGCGCGGGGCACGATGGACCGGCCGTCCGCGGCGGTGATGTCGACGCCGGACAGGTCCACGTCACCGACGCCTGCCCGGACCGCGTCCGCCCCCGCCGTGGCGATCCGTCCGCCGATCGTGGCCGTACCGATCCGGCCGCCCGGCTTCACGCTCAGGGCCACGGCGGCCAGCTCCACCTGCACGCCCCGCACCAGGCTGAGGCCGATACCTCCGGAAGTGGTCAGGTCCCCGCGCACTTCCAGGTGCGGCAGTTCCCTGCTGACCTGAACACCCACCGAGCCGTCGCCCGTGGTGGCGATCGAAGCGAACGACGCGCGTGCGAGGGACCCGTCGTAGACGTGGAAACCCCGCGCCCCGGTCCCGTGGGTGGTGATCGGGGCCTGGACGTCGAGGCTGCCCAGGGCGCCGAAGTTGACGAACCCGATCCCGCTGGGGCCGTGCGAGGTCAGCGGCGCGGTCGCCGTCCATTCCCGCACCCTGCCCCCAGTTGTCCAGCACCATGTCGTTCTGCCCGTACGTGGTGACCGTCCCGGTGTTGAGCACCTGGTCGACCACAGCCCCCGAGATGACGAACACCCCGCCGCTGATCAGGTCCGGTGTCCCGGCGGCGATACCGCCATCGGTGTGAATCTCCCCGGTCCGCAGCGTGCTCACCCGCACGGTGCCCCCGTCCGCGGCCCCGCCCCGGTCGCCGTGCCCGCCGACGAAGACGCCACTGCCGCGCACCGGCCGCCCGGCGCTGCCGGCGCTTACCCCCAGCAGTTCTGCGGTGATCTCCACCGCCGGGCACATCGGCGGCCTCCACGACCACGTCGGCCGCTGTCACGTGTCCCGAGCGCACGGTGTCCCGGGCGAGCAGCAACACCTGACCGGTGGTACGCACTCCGCGCAGCGTGAGCGTGCCGAAGTCGGTGACGGAGGTGTCGTTGAGGATCGCGGCCTCGTGCTCGGGGCAGTGCACGGTCACGTCCTCCAGGACGTTGTCCCGGGTCAGCCGCACGCCCTTGGCGCCGAACTCCAGAACGCCACCACGCAGACGCACGCCCGGGGCGAGCGTGACCATCGGCATCCCGCGGACCACACCGTCGACCTCGATGGCGAGCACCCGGAACTCGGCCGCCCTCACCAGATCGGCCGCCGTCGACACCCTTGTCCACTCCAACGCAGCACCTCCCGGGACGCAGCCGTACGCCCTTCCTCACGTGTAAGGGCGTGCCCCGCATGTCGCGGCTGCCCCGCCGGGCCCGCAGGTCCTCCCCGGTCACCCGGCGCGACCGGCTCGGCCACCCGCCCCCCTTCTCGCCCAGCCGTCCTCGCCCGCGTCCGGCCGGCGAGGTGCCCGATCCGGGGCTGGAAGCCGTCAACCGGGGCCGCCCAGGGGGCTGTTCGCTTCACCGTGTCCTTTGCTGAGGCGGGTATGACACGACGGTGCAACCCGGTCGGTCGTGGTCCGCTTGCTCCGCTCCTCGCGGCTCGGGCCCGGGGGTGGGGTACCGGGAGGTGTTGAGGAGAGCGAGGCCAAGGGGGGTGAGGCTGTGGAGTGCTGTGTTCCGCTCTCGGACGGTGCGGACCAGTCCCGCCGCGCGCAGCGTGTTCGCTGGCGCTCGGAGGTGAGATGCCCAGGAGGCCGGCGAGTTCCTTGGTGGAAGAACCGGGGTGATCGGCGATGGTGTGGAGAACGGCGGCCCGGGTTTGCCCGAGGAGTGGGACCACCGGAGACCGGGATCCCGGCGGGGCCGGGTGTGGTGGGCGGGTGAGCAGAGGTGGCAGGCTCGAGTCCCCTTGGCCGAGGGGGTATCTGACCACGGGCTGCGGCCTGGCGTCGATGTCGATGGCGGGCGCTTCGGAGGCGAAGACCGAGGGGATGAGCAGCAGTCCGCGTCCTTCGAGATGGAGGTCGCCGTCGAAGCCCGACTGCATGGCGACCTCCAGGACAGGCGGATTCCAGCGGATACGCCGAGGGTGGAGCGAGGCAAGCAGGTGTTCCATCCCCCCGACGAGCACCTGGCGCATCCGCTTCGTCCGGTCCGCTGCGGCTTCACTGACGACCTGTGCCCAGTGGGGAGACAGCAGCACGGCGTGAACGTGCTCCAGACCGTCACAGAGCTGCCGTAGCAGGTCGGAGTCGTCGGCCAGGTTGTGCGCCCATGACGGGAGTGGCCGCCACTCCGCCACGTGCGCCAGATCCTCGCGGATCCGGGACCGGGGTACGGCGCGTACCCGCTCCAGCAACTCGTGTGGACCGCCGCTGTCGGCGGTGGTGAGGAACGTGGGTGCCCAGCCGCCGGCCGGGATCAGGTCGAGGACCATGCGGGCCGCGGGATCGAGCCTGGTGTAGGCGGCACGTCTCCAGGCTCCGAATCGCACCGGGTGGCTGCGGTCCTGCAGGCTGCGCACCGCGGCGCCCAGTTCCATCAGTGGAGCGGGCGGCGCCACACGCGTCCGGGCCAGGTCCTCCAGGGTGAAGTGAATGCGGTAGACCACGGTTCTCCCGAGTCGCATACGGCGGGGTCCCGGCAAATCCTCCTGGAATGCCGTTGTTCGGACCAGCCCGAATCTCGTCGAGAAGCGGCCCGCCGACGGGGAGATTGGGCGCCACGTACCGGACGTCCCACGGGGTTCGTGTGCGCGACGGACGGTCACGGTCTCCACCACCGCGACAACGACCAGAGGGGAACACGATGTACATGCGACGCGCACTGGTAAGCCTGGCCCTGGGAGGCGCCCTCGCCCTGGCAGGCACCTCTGCGACGGCCCAAGCGGTCGACGCGACGGCGCCGTCACGGCTCTCGGCCGGCGAGACGAGCGCGGTTCCGGCCGGCTGGCACTTCTACCGTGCCTACTGGACCCTGGGTGCGTGCACCGCTGAGGGCGACGCCCTCGGTGGCTCCTACTACTGTGAGTACAAGCGAGGCAACGACGGCAAGATGAAGTGGTTCCTGTACCGCTGGTACTAGGGTCCCGCGACCGTGCTGTTCACAGCCGCACGGTGGCGGCTGTGACCGGCACGGTCGCTTCGTGGCGGGCGGCGGGTCCGGTGTGACGGGTGGCCACCGCCCGGTGGCGCTCACGGCGACTGGCCGCGTGGCGCTCCTCGTCAGGGGGCCGGCCGGGGACGCACAGCACCGCCGTCCCGCCCCACGCCTCCCGACCGGTCGCCCTCCGCCGTCGCTCTCCTCACGCGCAGATCGCCGTGTCGACCACGTGCGTGACCTTCTCGATCTTCTCCATGGCGTCCCTGGTCATCGCCTCCAGGGAGTCCTGCTCCGAGACGATCGCGCCGGGCAGCGCGTTGACCGCCACCGTGACCTCGCGGCCGTCGTCGGTGACCCCACCGCGGGTCTCGTAACCGTGTATGTCACCACCGTGGCCCCACAGGGTGCCGCAGGACAGGGTGATCTTGTCCAGGCCCAGGCCGAAGACGGTGTTGGGCTCCTCGTCCGGTGACTCGACGGTCTTCTGCATCTCCTTCAACTGCGCCGCGGGCACCAACGTGCCGCCGATCAGGGCGGCGAAGAACCGGTTGAGGTCGCGGGGGGTGGAGATCACCATTCCCGCGGCCCCGGAGACCGACGGGTCCATCTCCGTGGCGTTCGTGAGTTCGCCTCCGGGCGGGGCGACGTATCCTTCCATGCGCGGCTTCTCGACATGCGTGTCCCCGGGCTCTGGCCAGTAGGTCTGCTTCAGGCCGAGTCGTTCGATCACGCGCTCGGTGACCGCCTCCCCCACGGGCTTGCGGGTGACCTTCTCGATGAGCATCCCCGCGACGATGTAGTTGGTGTTGCTGTACTGGCGCCGCTTTCCCACGGGGAACGCCGCGTCGTGCCGCAGCGCGGGGCTGAGAAGTTCCTCCGCCGTGTAGGTGCGGCTCGGGACGGTGTCGGTGCCGGCGTCCACGAATGCGGTGTAGTCGGGGAGGCCGCTGGTGTGCCCGAGCAGGTTCCGCACGGTGATCTTCTTGCCGTCGTAGTCCGGGCCCTCGACGACGCCCGGCAGGTAGGTGGCGATCGGCTCGTCCAGCTTGACCGAGCCCTCGGCGACGAGTTGGAGAACGGTCGCGGCGACGAAGGTCTTGGTGTTGCTGCCGATCCGCACGTGCCCGTTCTCCGGAGGAGCGGAACCAGCCTCGCGGTCGCCGGTCCCCGCCGTGTAGTCGCGGGTCCTGCCGTCTCTTCCCTTGACGGAGACCAGCACGCCGGGGAATCCGGCCCGCACCGTCTCGCGCATCGCCTTCCGCAGGGCGATCTCGTTCTCCATGACGCCGATCTCGGCCTCGGCTTCGGCCGCGTCGCCGGTTTCACAGGCCGCCAGGCCGCCCGCGGCGAGGACGCCGGCCAGGGCCGCCACGGTGATCCGTGTCAGCCCGCGTCGACGCTGGGACGGGATGTGCGCATGGCTGACGCGCTGGACGTGCTCGGACACCGCTGCTCCTCAGAGCCACTGGACAGTGGCGGGGTGGACGTTCCTCGGTAACACCTCAAGCATCTCGATCAAGGCCCTCCGGTTCGATCACGCGTACGGGAAGGATCACGGTGCAGCCAGCGCTACCGTCCCGGTACAGCGGCCATGACCGGCGCACCGGCCGGCCGGCACGCCGGGATCGGGCGCGCCGGCCCGAGGGCGGCGCGCCCGATCCCGGCGCAGCAGTGGCGACTCCTACTCCCGGAGTCCCATTCCCTCGACCGGTGGGGTGCGGAGGAGCCGTCCGACCGGTACGGACGTGGACACCAGTGCGAGCGCGACGGTGCCGACGAGGATGACGGCCACACCCAGCGGTGGCACGTACGGGACGGGCTGCCCGGCGACGGCGTTGACGATGGAGGACAGGGTGACCGCCGAGACCGCCACGCCGATGGCGAGTGCCACGCCCAGCAGAGCCCCCTGTTCGGCGTGGGCCATCCGCTTCAACTGGCGGCGGGTCACCCCGACCAGGCGCAGGAGCGACAGTTCCCGGGCCCGGGCCAGCGCGGCCATGACGAGGGTGTTGGCGGCCGCGAGCACCGCGTACCCGACCAGCACGGCGACCAGCATGCGGTTGAGCCAGGAACTCATCGCCACCTCCTTGGCCAACTCGCCGGAGAGTCCTTCCGTTCCGGTCACGGCGATTCCCGGATACGCGTCCGCGAGTTCCGTGAGGGCCGGCTCCACGTCGGCACCCGGCGCGCTGCGGATCAGCACGTGATCGTTCAGGCCGCTCGCGGTGTGCCCGGCGAGCGTTTCGTTGGTGAGTGTGACGTCGCCGAACCCGAAGCCCCGGCTGTAGACGGCGACGACTTCGAGCGTGACCGGAGTGCCGTCCCCGAGCCACATCCTGGCCCTGCTGCCCACCTCCCAGCCGGACGTGTCCGCCTGGGACGAGGAGACCGCCACGGTCTCCCGGCCGCGCAGGTCGTCGAGGTTCCCGGACGTCACCTTCAGGTCCATGGTCCGGCCCGCGCCCTCGGGGTCGACACCCTGCGCGACCACCGGCATCGCCTCGTCCATGAAGGGGACGAGCACCGAGGTCCTGCGGATCCCGGTCGCGGCGGCCACCCCCGGGATCCGCCGGGCCTCCGCCGCCACCGCGGCGGGCACGCCCGCGTCGCCGGCCAGCGCGTGCTGGGCGATGGTGCCCTCCCTGCTCTGGACGACCGTCTGGCGTTCCAGGTTGTCCTGCAGGAACCAGATGGTGCCGCCGAACCCGACGGAAAGCACCAGTGCCGTCAGGACGGCGACCATGCCGCGCGCGTTCGCCCGCAGGTTCGCGGCGGCGAGGTACCCGCTGTCGCCGAACACCGCCCGCAGCAGCGGGGAGAGCGCCACGGCCGCGGCCCGGTTGATCCACGGGGCGAGCAGCGCGATCGCCAGAACGAACGTGTACAGCATTCCCACCGCCGCGCCCATCGCGGTCTGGCCGCCGGTGCTGCCGGTGAGGGCGATCAGAGCGAACGCGACGCCGAGGAGCACCACACCGGACACGACCCGGGCCCTGCCGCCCAGAGCGCGCTCCACGGACGCCTCACCGAGCGCCTCCGTGGGCCGGATGCGGGTGGTGCGGCGGCCGGCGATCACGGCGGAGACCAGCGCGACCGCGGTCACGGCGGCGGCCACCGCCGCGGCGGCCGGGGCGCCGCCGCTCAGGGTGAAGTCCTCCGGGACGAACCCCCGGGTCACCAGTTCTCCGCCGACGCGGCGGCCGGCGAGCAGGCCCAGCGGGATGCCCACCACCGCGGCGAGCAGGCTGAGCAGGCCCACCTCGCCGACGATCAGCATCCGCACCTGGCCCGGAGTCGCCGCGATGGCCCGGAGCAGGGCGAAGTCGCGGCGGCGGTGCCGCACCGACAGGCCGACCGTCGAGGCGACCACGAACCCGGTGATCAACGCCGCGTAGCCGCCGAAGGCGCCGCCCGCCTCCACGGTGAAGCTCCTGGCGGCGACGGCCTCCGGCTGTTCGGCCAGCCCCCGCTCGTCCCCCGTGTACACCTTCGTCCCCGTGCCGTCGGTGAGCCGCTTGACCGCGGCGATGACGGTGTCCCGGTCGGCGTCCTCGGCGGCGACGACACCGATCGCGTCGACCAGGCCCTGACGGGGGTGGAGCCGGGCCGCCTGCGCGTCGGTGAAGAACACCGACGACCGCGGGCCGGGCTCGCCAGGCCTTCCCACGACGCCGGTCACGCGGACCTGCCGGAGGGAACCACCGGTGAGGATCGTCGTGGTGGTGCCGGGGCGCAGCTTCCCCGCCGCGGCGAGCGTGCGGTCCACGGCGATCTCGTCCTCGGCCCGAGGCGCGGTGCCGGAGACCATCTCGTAGGGGGCGAGCGCGGTGCTTGCCCAGCCATGGCCCGCGACCGGTACGTCCGGTGCGGCCGCGGAGGCGACGCTGATCGTCCGGTCTCCCACCGCCCGCTCGACGCCCGGCACCTCGGCGACCCGGTCGACCAGCGACTGCGGAACGCCACCCCGCTCGGGAAGGGTCACGGTGCTGGTCTCGCGCTCACCGAACCGTTCCGGTCCCCGCACCGTCAGGTCGTTCCTGGCGACGACGGCCACGGCCGCGCTGTACCGCTGCGTCTCTCCTGTGTACCGCAGCCCCGATTCCACCAGCGAGCCGCATACCGTGAGGATCGACATCCCTCCGGCGAGGGCGAGGAACGTGGCGACGAAGGTGCCCTTGCGATACCGCAGCAACCGCGTGATGAGTCCCCACACCGGTCAGCCCTCCCGGCTCGTCGCGGGCTGCCGCGGACGCCCGTCGAGCATGGCCAGTTGCTCGGCGATCCGCTGAACTCCGGGTTGCGGCATGTCCCTCACGATGCGGCCGTCGGCCAGCACCATGACGCGGCCGGCGTACGACGCGGCCACCGGGTCGTGCGTCACCATGATCACTGTCTGCCCGGCCTGATCGACCGCCGACCGCAGCAGAGCCAGCACCCCGGCGGCCGTCCGGGTGTCGAGTGCGCCGGTCGGCTCGTCGCAGAAGATCACCTCGGGCCGGCCGACCAGCGCCCGCGCGATCGCCACCCGCTGCTGCTGACCGCCGGACAGCTCCGCCGGGCGGTGCCCGCGACGGTGGTCCAGCCCGACCCGTGCGATCACTTCCCCGACCCACGCCGGGTCCGGGCGGCGGCCGGACAACCTGGACGGCAGCAGGATGTTCTCTTCCACGGTGAGCGCGCCGACCAGGTTGAACGCCTGGAAGACGAATCCGACGCGTTCGCGGCGCATCTCGGTCAGCCGCTTCTCCGACATCGACGACAGGTCGGTGTCACCGATCATCACCCGGCCTGACGTAGGCCGGTCGAGTCCGGCCGCGCAGTGCAGCAAGGTGCTCTTGCCGGATCCGGACGGCCCCATCACGGCCGTCATCGTCCCGCGCGGGAAGCTGACATCGACCGCGGCCAGCGCCGTGACCGAGTGATCGCCTCTGTAGGTCTTGCCGACCCGTTCGAGGCGGACGGCGTCGGCGGGCGGGGGAACTGACATGGGCGGAGCACCTTCCGGAAGGCTGGTTCGACGGCTCTCGACGGTAGGAACAGCGCCTCGCCCCCATCAATCCAGCCAGTGGCCCCTTCGAGGTAGTGCAGGCACCACCCTCGGGCGGTGCCCTGCGCCCCCCTTGCCACCGGCGCCGGGCCGGCTGGCAGGGGCCGGCAGGTTCCTCTAGAGTCCTTCGGTGGAAGTCACTGTGGACAGAGCCAAGTTGGGCGCTACCAGGCAGGCTTTGAGGTCGATCGTCCTGGGTCGTGGGCGGATGTTCCTCGACGCGCTCGAACGTCTCGTCGGCGGACTGGGAACGGCCCTGCCCGCGTTCATCGTCCTGGCATGGAGCCTCTTGGTCGCCCTGCTCTGCGTGATCGGCATCGGCGTTCCGCTGGCCTCCACCCTCCCTCGGCTCGTCCGGGCCACCGCCGAACGCGAGCGTGCCCGGCTGTCCCGATGGGACGTCGAGCTCACCGCGATGGGGCCCGCGCCGCGCGGGATACGCGCCGCCCTCGCCGATCCGCTCTTCCGGAGGGAACTGCGCTGGCTGTCGGCGCACGGCACGTCGGGGCTGTTCCTCGGGGCCGCCGGAGCCACGCTGGCCGTGCAGGCCGTCCAGGACCTCACCTATCCGCTGTGGTGGCGGATACTGCCCCGCGACGACGCCAGTCCGAACTTCGTGTTCTGGACCGTACGGAACACGTCCGGTGCGGTCGCGGTCGCGTTGTTCGGCGTCGTGCTGGCCGCGGTCTTCCTCGTCCTCGGGCCGTGGATGGCCCGTTTGCAGGATGTGCCGGGACGCCGCCTGCTGGCGCCCCCGCACGATGTCGACCTGTCGCTGCGGATCGCCCGGCTGTCGGCCACCCGGGCCGCGGCACTGGACGCGCACGCGACGGAACTGCGGCGCATCGAGCGCTCCCTGCACGACGGAACGCAGAACCGGCTCGTCTCCGTGACGGTTCTGCTCGGAGCGGCCCACCGTGCGCTGACCCGTGACCCGGCCACCGCGGAGGCGACGCTCGTACAGGCCCAGAACGCCGCGGAGACCGCTCTGGCCGAACTCCGCACGGTCGTGCGCAGCATCCTGCCACCCGTACTGGCCGACCGGGGGCTCTCCGAAGCCCTCGCGGCACTCGCGGCGAACTGCGCCGTACCGTGCCGTACCGACATCGACGTTCCCGGACGCTGTGCGGCGTCCGTGGAGGCGACCACCTACTTCGTGGCCGCCGAGGCGCTCACCAACCTCTCCCGGCACAGCCGCGCCCGGAGCGCGGCCATGACCGTGCGACGGCGGGGCCGCCTGCTGTCCTTGCGGATCGAGGACGACGGAATCGGCGGCGCGGACGAGGGCCGGGGCTCGGGTCTGGCCGGCATCCGCGGCCGGGTCGAGGCGCACGACGGCTGGTTCGCCGTGACCAGCCCTCGGGGCGGACCGACGGTTCTGGAGATGGAGATGCCATGCGGATCGTGATCGCCGACGACGACTTTCTGCTGCGTGAGGGCGTCGCCATGCTGCTGCGCGCGGAGTCCCTGGAGGTGGTGGCGACCGCCGAGTCCCCGGAGACCTTCCTGGCGGCCGTGGACACCCATGAGCCGGACGTCGCCATCGTCGATGTGCGGATGCCGCCCACGCACACCGACGAGGGCATCAAGGCGGCGGTCGAGGCCCGGCGGCGCCAGCCCGGTCTCGCCGTGCTCGTCCTGTCCGCCTACGTGGAACGGGCCTTCGCCACCGAGCTCCTCGCCGGCGGCACCGACAGGATCGGGTACCTGCTCAAGGAACGGGTCGGCCGCGTCGAGCAGTTCCTGGACGCGCTACACCGGGTGGTCGAGGGCGGTACGGCCATCGATCCCGAGGTCGTCGCGCAGATGCTCACCCGGCCCCGTCCGGACAGGGGACTCGAGCGGCTGACGGCGAGGGAGCGCGACGTCCTGGCCCTGATGGCCGAGGGCTTGGGCAACTCCGCCATCGCCCGACGTCTGATCGTCACCCAGGGGGCCGTGCACAAGCACATCCGCAGCATTTTCGCCAAGCTCGACCTGGCGCCCACCGACCAGGCCGACCGTCGGGTCACAGCGGTCCTGCGCTACCTGGAGATCACCCCGGCCCACGGCTCAGCGGGTCGCTGAGCCCTGTCGGAAGGCCGCGTACCGGGATCTCCGTGCGGCGAGCCCGAGCCGGGCCGCCGTGGGGGGCGACGGCCTCCGACGGAGGAGACGGTCGCCCCCACCGGTGGTCATCCCCCGGGCCCGAGCCCCGCGACGCGGACTCCGGAGCGGACCTTGTCACGCTTGTTGACGCCGGTCAGCACGGCGGTGAGCGGCTCCAGCTGACGGGCCGGCCGCAACGCGCCGGCATCGACGCCGGCCCGGCCGGTGACCGTGCGCGCCGGCTCGACGGCCACCGCCTTGGCCCCGGCGTCGTCCCCGCAGACCAGTACGTCCTCGTGTGCGAGCAGCCCGGCCTCGTTCCACAGGCTCGTCGCGGACAGGTGAGGAACGCGCCCGCCAGCCGGGCTCCCGGGACGATCCGCTGCGCCTCCTCGGCCGCGCTGCCGTCGGCGACCTCCCGGCCGTGGGGGCCGTGCCGGTCGAAGCCGAGCGGGTTCACACCACTGAGCACCACCTTGCCCGTCGGCGGGGTGCGCAGGGATTCCACCAGTGCGGCATGACCGTACTAGGGCACCGCGAGCAGCACGACGTCCGCCGATGCGGCGGCGGTGGCGTTGTCCGCCCCGCCGACCGGGACGGCGTCACCGGCCCCGCGGGCGATCTCGGCCGCCGTCCGCCGCGCGCGCTCGACGGACCGGGAGCCGAGGACGACGCTGTGACCGGCCTGCGCGAACCGGTAGGCCAGGCCCTTGCCCTGGGGGCCCGTGCCGCCGACGACGGCGATCCTGTGGCCGGTCATGCCTGCTCCTCTCGGATACGGGAATGCGGGCGGGCGTTCCTCGGGGGCGACGGAACGGCGGGACGGCGAAGACGCTCGGGCGGCGCCAGTCGGCACAGGGTGTGCCGCAGGTCCCCGACGTCGGACACCGTGTCCAGGGACAGGCACCGCGCGATCCACCGCGTCCAGTCGCCGTCACCGTCGCCCGCACCGACGTTGCGGCGGAACTTGGCGGTGACCGCTTCACCGGCCAGGGTTCGTGCGGCGTCCCCACCGCCGCCGAGGACCTCCTCGCGAACCCGCCGTCCGTCCGCGAGGTCCACGATCACGCGTGCGCCCCAGCGGTCCGGCAGGTGGGCGTCGAGCTCGGGACAGTGCCCCAGGACCACCTCCGGTACGCCCGGCGGCAGGGGGCCTCTGAAGAAGCCGACATCCGTGGCGGCCCCGTGGAGCCACGCGGCGACGGCGAAGACCGCGCTGGCCGCGGCCTCGGTGGGGCCCGCCGGTGCCCGGTCGGCGGTGACGAAGCGCAGGAGCGCCCCGGGCAGTCGGATCTCGATGCGCCGGGCCGCCGCGACCGGCAGGCCCCGGACCTCCAGCGCCTCCAGCGCGTCCAGCGCCGCGTGCAGCGGCCGGGCGCACGGATACGCCTTGAACACGCACCCGTTCACGTGCGGCTCCGCCTCGGCCGAGACGGGTGCGGCGCTCGTGCCCAGAGCGGCGGCGGCAGGCCCGTCCAGCAGGGAGTGACTGGCCCTGGCGCCGACGCGGGCCAGGTGGGCGGCCTCCGCTCCGTCGGCCGCCGCGCGCCCGGCCAGCAGATAGTGGCCCGCGCCGAGATCGTCCGCGCTGAGCAGTCCGCCGAGGCCCGCCGCGGCCAGGCCCAGGGCCGCGGCGGTCTCCTCGTGACCGAGGTCCAGCAGGACGGCCGCGGCGGCGGCCGAGCCCAGCGCGCCGAGGACCGCGGTCGGCCACCATCCGGCGCCGTACATACGGGGGCCGCCGAAACGGAGCCCCGCCTCGACCATCACCTCGTAGCCGGCGATCACGGCGTCCACGGCCGCCCTGCCCGGCCGTCCCTCGCGGTCGGCGACGGCCACCGCCGCCGGCACCACCACGGCCGCGGGCACCACCGCGGCGGCGGGGTGCAGGGCGTCGTACTCGTCGGCGTGCGCCAGCACCGCCTCCGCCCACACGGTGGTGCGCAGGGGGTGCCGGCCGGGCAGGGCGGGCGTGCGCAGTTCGCCGGGAACGCCCGTGGCCACCGTGAACCGGTCGAGCTGCCGGGCGAGGGGGTGGGAGGTGCCGGCCACGACGCAGCCCAGCGTGTCGAGGACATGGAGGGCCGCCAGCGACCGGGTGCGGGCGTCGGCCTTGTCGACCGCGCGCCGGCCGCGCAGTGCCAGCTCCTCCAGGACGCTCACCGGACCGCTCCCCGGCGCAGGGCGGGCAACACCGTGGAGCCGACGCTCTCGATCAGCTCGGTGGGCGGGTCGTAGGAGCCGACGTGCTGGAGGAACACCCCGGTCACTCCGGTGGCGTGCAGTTCCCCGAGCCGTTCGGTGATCTCCTGGGCGGTGCCGAACAGGCAGAACTCCCGGGCGAAGCGCAGGGCCGCCTCGTCACTGACCCACTGCGAGCAGATCTCCACGGCCGCGTCCCAGTCCTCGGCGTGTACGAGGTCCGGGTAGACGCCCTCCACCCGGGCGGGGACGTCCAGTTCGATTCCGGCGAGGGCGAGGAAGGGCGCTCCGCCGTTCTGCGCGATGGACGCGCAGACCGGTTTGAGCCGTCGCGCGTCGGCCTCGACGTCGTCGGTCACGGCGCAGAACGCCGAGACGGTCAGGGGGACCGACTCGGCATCGCGGCCCGCGGCCTCGGCGCCCTCCCGTACCCGCGCGGTGGCACCGGTGAGGGTCTTCGGGGAGGCGCCGCTGAGCAGGATGACCCCGTCCGCTGTCTCCCCGGCGAGCCGCAGGTTGCGCGGGCCGCTGGCGGCCATGTGGATCGGCACGTCCGGCCGGGGGTCGCGGAGCCGGGAGCGGGCGCCCCCGAAGTCCCACTCGTCCCCGGACAGCAGGGCCCGCAGCACGCCGATTCCCTCGCGCAGCGCCGCCCCGGTGCTCGGGCGCAGGCCGATGGGACCGACCGAGCTGTTGCCCACGCCGAGGCCGAGGGTGAACCTGCCGGGCGCCAGCTCGGCCACGCTGCGCGCGGCCGAGGCGACGACGGCCGGGTGCCGGGTCACCAGGTTGGTGACCGCGGTGCCCAGGCCGATCCGGTCGGTGCCCAGGGCGGCCGCGGTCAGTACCGTGAACACGTCTCGCCACAGGAGTTGGGAGTCGGGGAACCACACCTGGTCGAAGCCGAGTTCCTCGGCCCGGCGGACGGACTCGACCAGCCGGTCCGCCCGGTCGCACGGCGGGACGCGGACGCCGACCCGCAGCGCCGCGCGGGGCGCGGCCGTGGCCGTGGCCGTGGCCGTGGCCGCCGTGCTCATGCCCTCTCCCGGCCCAGGAACTCCAGCGCGAGCTTGTTGAACCGGTCCGCGTGCTCGTGCTGGGGCCAGTGGCCGCACTCCGGGAAGATCTCCAGGGCCGCGCCCGGGATCGACTGCTGCATCCGGTGCGCTTCCGGGACGTCGCCGAAGGGGTTCTGGGCGCCCCAGACGATCTGGGTGGGCGCCTCGATCCGGGCCATCTGTTCGGGGCTGAGGAGGTCCTCGGTCCGGTTCTCCATCTTCTGCAGGCACAGCAGTTCGTCGATGCCGGCGACGAACTCGGGACGGTGGTAGATCGCGTGGCGGACGTCGACGAGTTCCTCGGAGACGTTCACCGCGTCGTGCATGAGCAGTTCCAGGCGCCGGCGGGTCAGGTCCCGGTCGTCGCTGGTGACGGCCGCCTTGGTGCTGGTGCGGATACGGTTCATGACCTCGGGGTTGGCCACGGTCCCGCCCGGGGCCACGAGGATCAGCCGCCCGACCCGCTCCGGGTGGTCTGCGGCCAGCCGGCCGGCCACCCAGCCGCCGAGGGACTCGCCGATGAAGTGGGCTCGCTCGATGCCGCGGCTGTCGAGGTAGTCGAGCACGTGCCGCACGTAGCGGGGGATGCGCAGGTCGCCGCCCGGGTTGTCGGTGTAGCCGTGGCCCAGCATGTCGAGGGCGTGCAGCGCGAAGTGCTCGGACAGCTCCGGCACGTTGCGCACGAACGCCTCCAGGTGGCCGCTGGTGCCGTGGAGCATCACGACGGCCGCGCCGTCGCCGGCGCGCAGCACACGGGTGGGCGTCCCGTTCACCGGTGCGTACGACACCTCGAAGTCGGTGCCGGTCAGGTCGGTCCAGATGGTCATGCCGAGGTCTCCTTGGACGAGGGGGTGAGCAGGCTGACGCCCATGCCGGTCAGCCAGTCGGGGACGGCCCCGTAGGCGAGGGTGCGGCCGGTCGGCGGCGCCCCCGGTGCGGTGAGGGCCGCGGTCATCGCGATCCAGGCGCGCAGTTCGTGTGCTCCGTTGCCCGCCTCCTTCTCGATCTGTTCGTCGGTGTGGTCGAGGAGCGCGGAGAGGTCACCGGTCTCGAGCACGCGCAGGAACCACTGGTCGAACTCCTCGTTGATGTCCGGTTCGGCGGCCCGGATGATCTGCCGGCGACGCACCTCGTACTCGCTCCAGGAGGTTCGGCCGTTGAGCCATGCCTCGACCAGGAACCGGTCGTCGTCCGAGAGGGCGTCGAACCACTTGGGCCAGGGCAGCCTGTGGGAGAGTCCGCCGGAGGCGATGACCGCGATCCGCTTGTCCTCACCGTCGTCACGGATGGCGTCGCGCAGGGCGGTGCCGAGCGCGTGGCAGCGGCGCAGGGAGGGCAGCGGCGGCGCGAACATGTTGATCACCACCGGGACGATCGGTACGTCGAGGGCGGGCAGCAGGTGCTGCAGCGAGTGGGTGATGCCGTGGTCGACGGTCAGCCGCAGGGAGAACGCCGGGTCGAACCCGTCCGTGACCAGACCGTCGACGATGTGGCGGGCGAGGTCGGTGTCGACGGGGAGCGGTCCGCCGGGTGTGTCCGCCTCTCCGGCGCCCCGTACCTCGCCGACCCCGATGGTGAAGGACGGCATCAGGTCGAGGAACATGCCGCGGAAGTGGTTGGACCCGATCACCACGACGGCGTCCGGCCGGGCCTCGGTCAACGCCTCGCGCGCCCGGACCAGGCCGTCGCGGAACCGGTGCGCCGCGGGCAGGTGGTCGACCTCGGCCCAGTGCGTGTTCATCAGGGTGCTGTGCGAGGCTCCGACGCCCAGGACCAGCCGGCTCATGACGCCTCCCCCGCTTCTCCGGCGCCCGGCCGGGTGCGCGGTGCCGCCGCGTGTGACGGTGATCCGGTGATCCCCTTCATGGGGCGCTCCGTTCTGCGGTGCACAGCGTGATCGCGGTGTGCACGATGGCCCGGGTCAGCCGGACGGCCTCCCGGATGTCGACGACGTTCATCCCGGACGGGAAGTCCAGCGGCAGCGGGGCGTCCGGTCCGATGCGGTCCATGCCGATCCGGGCGGTCGGCAGGCCGCGGGAGCGGAGGATGTTGGCGTCGGTCGCGCCGCTGGTGGCGATGATGGGCTCGTGCGGGCGTCCGGCGATCTCCTCCCACGCGGCCTTGGCCGCCGCGACGACCGGGGCGTCCTCGGGCGTGTGGGTGCCGGGGATGGAGAGCACCATGTCCCAGTCCAGGTCGATCCCCGGATGCGCGGCGGTGATCGCGTCGATGGCGGCGGCGAACTCGCGGCGTACGTCGGCGGGTGTCGAGCGGGGGCTGGTGCGCAGGTCGACCGTGATCCGGCACAGGGCCGGGGTCACGGCCGCCATCCGCGGCCAGCCGCCCTCCACGCTGGACACGATGCCCTGCGGAGCGACCAGTCCGTCGGTGTGCCGGTCCGCGTACTCGGGGAACCAGCGCTCCAGGGCGTCGATCACGGTGGCGGCGTGGGCGAGTGAGTTGCGGTAGGGCATCCGGTGCCGGCTGCCGACGTAGGTGTAGGTGCCGCGCACGCGGACCTCGAACCAGCACAGGCCCACCTCCTCCCACGCCACGGCCCATCCCGGCTTGGCGACGAGAGCGTGGTCGGCCCACCAGCCCTGTTCGAGCATGAACGAACAGCCGCTCCCCTGGCCGGTGTTGTGCCGGTTCAGGCCGCGGGTGGTACGGCCGTTGGTCGGCATCCCGCCGGCTCCCAGGCCGACGACGAGATCGCCGCGCAGCGGGATTCCGGCGCGGGCGATCGCCTCCGCGGCGGCGACGACCGCCGCCCCGTGCCCCTTGGGGTTGCTGGCGCCGAGCCCGAGCACGTGGTGGCCGTGGACCTGGGCGCGTGGCCGCATGTCCGCCCGCAACGCGGGACCGATCCACGGCACGTCCTCGTCGGGGTCGCCGACGGTGAGGGTGTCGATCGGGGCGTAGAGCAGCAGGTCCTCGCCGCTGCCGTCGCCACGGAGCCGGCCGACGGCGTTGGCCTGGCGGTCGTCGATCACCTGGTGCCGGGCGTCGAGTCCCGCCTGGTCGAGGGCCGTGGCCAGCCAGCGGGCGAGTTCGCCCTCCTCACCGGTCGGGCTCGGGATGTCGACCATCGCGACGACGAGTTCGGTGAGCCGTTCGGGAGTGACGAGTTTCCCGGCGGCCTCGGCCCAGGCCCGTCGCTCCGTGTCCAGCCGGGTCATCGCGCGCCCGGCCGGACGGAGCGGACGGTGGTGCCGCGCCCCAGCCGGACGAGCAGACCGGTGCGCTGCGCGGCCACGGCCGCCGCGACGACGGCGAGGGCGAGGAGGACGGTGGTGCGAGAGGACATGGGGGTCAGCTCCTGTCGGTGAGGAACGCGCCGGCGAGCGCGGCGACGGCGGCCGGGCGTTCGGCCTGCGGGTGGTGGGCGGTCCGGCCGACGACGGCGAGGTCGGCGAGGGGCAGCGCGTCGGCGAGTGCCGCCGCGTAGTCGGGGCCGGCGAAGGGGTCGTGACGTCCCCACAGGACCAGGGTGGGGGCCTCGACGGCGCCGAGGACGCGGCCCAGGTCCTCGGCGGGGGCGGGCAGGGTGGCGGTCGCGAGGGCGCCGGCGGTGGTGCTGGCCCGGTAGCGGGCCAGCACCGTCGACTCCGGGATACGGGCGGGGTCGTACCACTCCAGCGCGGCCAGCAGCGCCCGCATCTTCGCGGGGCTGGGGCCGTCACCGCCGTAGTACTCGGTACGGGCCCGGACGCCGAGCCCGGGATCGGTGCGCAACGGGCCCGCCCCGCCGGGCGTGGGCGTGGGCTGGCTGCCGATGAGCACCATCCTGCGGACCCGCTCGGGCCGGTCGGCCGCGAGTCGCAGCGCGACCAGGCCGCCGTACGACTGGGCGAGCACGTCGACCCGGTCGGGACCGACCCGCTCCAGCAGCGTCGCGAGAGCGTGGGCCGCGCCCGAGACGGAGCCTCGTGCCGCGGAGGGTCCCGTCACCGAGCCGCCGTAGCCGGGCAGGTCCACCCACAGCCACCGGTGGGCGGGCCGCACGGCCATCACCGCGCCGAAGTCGGCGGTCGCGTGGCAGCCCGGGCCACCGCCGTGCAGGACGACGGTGACCGGGCCGTGCGCGGCTCCCGCCCAGCCGTGGGCCGGTACGGTCACCGGCTCAGTGGCCGACACGGCGCTCCGTGGGCTGGGCGACCGGCGCGATCTGCTCGACGTGCCGGCGCCAGGCGTTGATCGACAGGTCGGGCCGGTAGAGCCGCTCCGGCGGGGCGTCGGTGACGTTGACCATCCAGGCGTCCTGCCGGGTGAACTGGCCGTGGAACAGCCACCGGAAGGCGGACAGGTACTTCGCCTTGAAGGCCAGCGCCGTGGCGCCGGTCTCGAACCGGACCATGAGCTGCACGTAGCGCACGTGATCGGCGTCGACGGGGACGTACCACTCGTAGTGGATGAACTTCGGGTAGGCCACCCGCAGCAGTCCGGGCATCCGGATCGACACGAAGCCGGGGATGTCCATGGCGTCGATCACGGGGTTGGCGTTGCCGTTCTTGCCGGGGTGGTCCGGCAGGGGGACCCGCTTCCACCAGCGCTTGTTGGTGAAGGTGCCCACCCCGGGGAACTCCGCCTCCCAGTGCAGTTCGTCCTGCACCCGGACCAGCCAGCCGTCCTTCTCGACGATCCGTGTCTTGTTCCAGGTGGGCATGACCTTGAACAGGCGCCACAGCGCGGTGTTGTGCAGGTACTTCGCGTGGCCCTCGTCGAAACCGTTCTCGGCGCCGAACCGCCAGTTGCCCTTGCGGACCTCCGACCGCCCGCCGAGGACCAGGGTGTTCTCGGTCAGCTCGGTGGGGATGTCGCGCTCGACCGGCGGGGGTTCCTCGCCGGGTTCCACGTCCCCGATGTACACCCACAGCAGGCCCAGGCGCTCCTCCACCGGGTAGGTGGCGACGGAGATCTTGCCGCAGATGGGGCTGTCGGGTCCGTCGGTGATGACGGCGTCGAGCTTTCCGGTCTCCAGACCGAAGGTCCAGCCGTGGTAGGCACAACTGATGGTGCCGGGGAACTGACGGCGGCCCAGCGACAGGGGCACGCCGCGGTGCGGGCAGCGGTCGTGCAGGCCCCGGACCGTGTCCCCGTCGCGGACCAGCACGACGCGTTCGCCGGCCAGGGTGATCGGCACGGGCTTGTCCTGGACCTGATGTGCCCAGATGGTCGGGTACCAGTAGTCGCGGAACCCCAGTTCGGCCGAGTTGTAGACCGGCCACGCCGACCAGTCGCTGCCCTCCTGCACGGGCGGTCCGGGCTCGACCGGCTTCGTCGGACGGGCCTCGGCACCGCGGGCACGGGGTGCCCGGCGGGGCGCGGCCTCGGGGGTCGGGTCGGTGGGTGCGCTCACGATGTCTCCAGTCAGCGGGGGTGCGCACGGCGTGCCGTGCGATCGTCGGGTTCGAGGACCGGCCGGTCTCACAGGTCGAGCACGAGTTCGGGGGTCTGCGCGCGTGACACGCACGGCAGGAAGGCGTCGGCGCGCTCGGGATCGGTCAGCGAGTCACGGTGCAGGGGCCGTCCCTTCAGGACGGGCAGCTCACAGCTGCCGCAGACGCCGTCCCGGCAGGCGTTCGGCACGGCGACGCCGGCCGCGTCCAGGACGTCGAGCGCCGAGCAGTCGGCGGGTACGGACAGCCGGCGGTCGGACCGGCTCAGCACCAGTTCGAACGGCCGCAGGTCGTCCTCGTCGTCACGGGGGCGGGCGGTGAAGCGCTCGACGTGCAAGGTCCCGGCGGGCCAGATCTCGCAGCGTTCTTCGACGGCCGCGATCAGGCCCTCCGGGCCACAGCAGTAGACCGCCAGGTCCTCGGCCGGCTCGCCCAGGGCCGCCAGGAGGTCGAGGTGGCCGAACTCGTCGAACGGTCTCGGTTCGATCTTGGCCCCGTGGGGCGCCAGTTCGGGCAGGAACGCCATCGAGCGGCGGGAGCGCCCGCCGTAGAGCAGTCGCCAGTCGCGGCCCTCCGCCTCGACCCGGCGGATCATCGGCAGCAACGGCGTGATGCCGATGCCGCCCGCGATGAACAGGTAGCGGTCCGCCGCGATGAGCGGGAAGTTGTTGCGCGGCCCGCCCACCTCGACCCGTTCGCCCGGACGCAGCGTTTCGTGCACGTAGCGCGATCCGCCGGAGGAGGCCGGTTCCCGCAGCACCGCGATCCGGTAGCGGTGCCGGTCCGCCGGATCGCCGGCCAGTGAGTACTGGCGTACCTGCTCCGGCAGCCAGAGGTCGATGTGGGCCCCGGGCTCCCAGGCCGGCAGCAGGCGTCGCTCGGGATCGGCGAGTTCGACGGAGAGCACACCGTCGGACTCCCGCCGCAGGGCGACGACCTCGAGTTCCAGGACGCCTGTCGCACTGTCGGACATCTCCACCTCCGGGTTCAGTACAAAGTACGGTACGTGCCACGAAAAGGTTTGGGAAGCCCTCGCGCACACTGTCGTACTAAGTACGGTACGCGTTACGAAGCATTCTGGGAAGAGACCCGGAGCCACCGGCCCCGGGGGAGCCGCCCGCTACCCGCCCCGGCACCGACGGAGCACCGGACACCGAACGGCACACCGTCCGGTACGGTTTGGACCGCGGAGCGATCAGGAGGAGCCCCATGGCGCGGCAGAGGCAGTCCCAGCGCGGCGACACCCCGCTTTCCCCCGAGCGGATCATCGAGGCGGCCTTGCGCATCTCCGACACGGAAGGGGACCTGGACCGGCTGACGGTACGGCGGCTGGCCACCGAGCTGGGCGTGGGCACGATGACCCTCTACAGCTACTTCCGCAGCAAGGAGGAAATCCTCGACGGGATGGCCGACCACGTGCTCGGGCGGATGCGGCTGCCCGCCGAACCCGACGCCGGACCGGCCGAGGCGCTGCGCACCGCCGGGTACGCCTTCCTGGCCATGATGCGCGAGCACCCGAGTGTCGTCAGGCTGTTCTCCACCCGCATCACGGACAGCCCCACCGCACTGCGCGGCGCGATGGAGGCGGTGCTGCGACGGCTCGTCGACGCCGGCATCCCGGGGCCGGTGGCCATCCGCTGCTACGGCTTCCTCATCACCTACGCCATCGGCTTCGCCAGCTACCAGGCCCCACGGCCGTGGGGGAGGGCCACCGCCGAGGACGGGGCCGAGCAGCGCCGGCAGCGCCGCCACTTCTACGCCGCACTGCCGATCGAGGAGTTCCCGCTGGTGGTGGACCTGGCCGCCGAGGTCACCGAGCTGCCCTCGGACGAGCAGTTCGCCGCCGGCCTCGAGGCGTACATCGACAGCACGCTCCGCGCGCTCGACCAGGACGCCGCCCGCACCTAGCGCCTTTCGCTGGATCAGGCCGGATCAGCCGGGCCACGCGAGCCCGGCGTGATCCAAACGAGAGGCCCCAAGGCCGGCCGTCGGCCCCTCCCCCGGCCCCCGGGTCCGCCCGCGCCCGCCGCCGGCCCCGCGCGCCGCCGCCCTCCCGCCACCGGCCCACACCCGCCCCGGGCGGCGGGAAGCCCCGCCGGACAGGGTGACGACCGGGCGGTGACGCCAGGTAACCGCGGCCAACCCCTTGACGGCCGCACCTCCGGCCGTACACAGTACGGGGCACTGCACGATGCATCGTACGAACCTGCCCGACCGGCAGTGGCTCCCAGCCCGTGCCCGTGCGATCCCCTCACCCCACCGTCCGCCCGCCCGCTCGCGACTGCGTGAGCCGACGACGGCCGGCCGCCCGCGGGGGCCGGAATCCCGAGACTTCGAAACCGGGACCTCGCCGACGTAACCTTCCCAGTCTGCCGATCCGCTCGGCGACCCACTTTCCCGGAGGACGCATGGCCACGACACGGTCTGCACAGGAGCAGAGCAGAAGAGCGGTGTTCGCGAGCTGGATCGGCACCACGGTCGAGTACTACGACTTCGCGATCTACGGCCTGGCCGCTTCGCTGATCTTCGCTCCGCTGTTCTTCCCGTCCACGGACCCGACCGTGGGCACGCTGCTGTCGCTGTCCAGCTTCGCCGTCGGCTACCTGACCCGGCCGCTCGGCGCCCTGGTGTTCGGCCACTTCGGCGACCGCATCGGCCGCAAGACGGTGCTCGTCGTCACGCTCGTCCTGATGGGCGTCGCGACCTTCGCGATCGGACTGCTGCCCACCTACTCCCAGATCGGCATCGCCGCCCCCGTTCTCCTCATCATCGCCCGGCTGCTGCAGGGCTTCTCCGTCGGCGGCGAGTACGGCGGCGCGGTACTGATGACGGTGGAGCACTCCTCGGACCGCCGGCGCGGCCTGTTCGGTTCGCTCGTCAACACCGGCGCGACCGCGGGCCTCGTGCTGGCCAACGCGTCCTTCCTGCTGGTCTTCCAGTTGCCCGACGACCAGATGCTGTCGTGGGGCTGGCGCATCCCGTTCCTGCTCAGCAGCGTTCTGGTGATCATCGGGCTCGTCGCGCGGTACTCACTGGAGGAGTCGCCCGACTTCGCCGCGGCCAAGGAACAGGGAACGGTCCGGGAGATGCCGGCCCTGGAGGTGCTGCGCAACCACCTCGGCACGCTGCTGCTGGTGGCCGTGGGCATCGTCGCCGCGGGCAGCGCCTTCACCATGGCGACGGTGTTCTCCCTGACCTACGGGAAGGTCGCTCTCGGCCTGGACAACAGCGCGATGCTCACGGCGCTCCTGCCCGCGACCGCGGTGATCCTCGTCTGCCTGCCGCTGTTCGGCCGGCTCTCCGACCGCGTCGGCGTACGGCCGGTGTTCCTGGCCGGTGCCGCCTCTCTGGTCGTCCTGCCCTTCGTCTGGTTCGCCCTGCTCGACACCGGCGACTACGTCCTGATGCTCCTGGGCTTCGCACTGTTGTTCGTCGGCTACTCCGCGAACTACGCGGTCGTGCCCGCCTACTTCTCCCAGGTGTTCCCCCCGGTCGTCCGCTTCACGGGCATGTCGATCGGCTTCACCCTCGGGCTCATCGCCGGAAACGCCATCGCTCCCGCCGTGTCCGCCTCGCTCCTGAACGCCACCGGAGGCTGGATCGCCATCGCGAGCTACATGGCGCTCACCGGTCTGGCCTCCCTGGCGGCCGGCCTCTTCCTGCGCATCCCGGACGCCGTCACCGACCGGCAGCCGGCCGCGGAGGCTCCGGCCGAGACCGAGACCGAGGCCGAGCAGGCGGTCGGGTGACGACGCCCGGCCCGGTCCCGCGCCGCGGGTACGCCGATACCCGCCACGGTCAGGTGCACTATGCCGAGCACGGCAGCGGCGCCCCGGTGCTCCTGCTGCACCAGACCCCACGGTCGTGGGACGAGTACCGCGACGTCCTGCCGCTGCTCGGCGGTGAGTTCCGGGCCATCGCGATGGACACCCTGGGCTTCGGCCAGTCCGCCCGCCCGCCCGGACCCTGGAGCATCGAACTGTTCGCGACCGGGGTGCTCGACCTGTGCGACGCCCTGGGCCTCCCCCAGGTCTCGCTGGTCGGGCACCACACCGGCGCCGTGACCGCACTGGAGGTCGCCGCGACCGCTCCGGACCGGGTCCGCGCACTCGTCCTCTCCGGCATGCCCTTCGTCGACGCCGAGCGCCGGCGGCGCGTGGCCCGGCGGGCCCCCGTCGACCACGTCCTGCCGGCGCCGGACGGGTCGCACCTGGTACGGCTCTGGAACAACCGTGCCCCGTACTATCCGGCCGATCAGCCGGACCTGCTCGACCGCCTGGTGCGGGACGGGCTGGGGGTCCTGGACCGTGTCGAGGAGGGGCACGTGGCCGTGAACCGCTACCGGATGGAGGAGCGGATCTCCCTGGTCCGCTCGCCGGCACTCGTCCTGTGCGGCGAGCTGGACGACTTCTCGCTGCCGGACCTTCCCAAGATCACCGCCTCGCTGCCCGGGGCCCGTGCCGCCGTCCTGCCCGGCACGGGTGTGCCGGCCGTCGACCACCGGCCCGAACAGTTCGCGGCGCAGGTCCTCGCCTTCCTGCGGGACCCGCGCCGACGCCCGGAACCGGCCGACGCGCCTCCCAGCGGACCGCTCACCGGTCCCCGCCCCCGCTGACCTTCCAAGGAGCCGAGCCATGGATGCTCACCACAGGACCGTCCCCCTGCCCGGAACATCGCTGTCCTACCACGTGACCAGGCCGTCCGCCGCCGGAACGCCGGTCGTGCTCCTGCATCCGTGGTTCGGCTGCTGGCAGTTCTGGACCTCGACCGTGCAGCACCTCGCCGGGCGTCCGTGCTACGCCGTCGACCTCTACTCGCCGGCCGCGGGCACGTGGTCCGCCGACCCCGGACCGGCCGCCCTCGCCGACGCGGTGGTGGCGATGATGGACGCCGAGGGGCTGAGCCGCGTCGACGTGGTCGGCAACTCGGTCGGCGGGATCGTCGCGCAGGTCATCGCGTCCACGGTGCCGGAGCGCGTGCGCCGGCTCGTCCTGGTCGGCACCGGGGCGAGCACCCGGGGTTCTCTGCCCGGCTTCGCGCGGGCCGTCGACCGGTGGATCGAGGCGGGCCGCGACGGCGGGGCCGCCTCCCGGGCCGCCGCCGAGGACACCATCGGGATGCTGTTCACCGGCAGCGCCGACGCCGCCGACTGGGAGACCTACGTCCAGGCGGTGCTGCGCACGGACCCGGCGTATCTGGCGGCGGTGCTCGGCGCGGCGCGGAAGCTGGACCTCACACCGCGGCTCGCGCGCATCACCGCGCAGACGCTCGTGGTCCGCGGCAGCGAGGACTGCGCACGCACCGCGGAACACGCGGCCGTCCTGGCCGCGGGGATTCCCGCGGCCCGTTCCGTCGAGATGAGGGGCGCCGGTCACTCCCCCATGGTCGACCAGCCGGACCGGTTCGCCGGACTCGTCGCCGCCCACCTCGGCGAGGAGGCGGCGGAGCCCGTCGGAGGCGGCCGGTGAGCCTCGGATTCGGTGACCTCGCCCGCATCGGCCACCTGTATCCGTCGGGCGGGCTGTGCGACTACGAGATCCAGTCGATGGCCCCCGAGGGGGTACAGTTCGTCACCACCCGCCTGCCCTTCCGCAACACCGGCACCGCCGACGACCTGCGTCTGGTCGAGAACCTGGAGGAGCACGCCCGGTTGCTGGCGGACGCCGACGTCGACGTCATCGCGGTCAACTGCACCGCCGCGACGTTGCTCGCCGGGCCGGACCGGATCAGGAAACGGGTCCACGAGGCGACCGGGATCGGCGCGGTCACCACCATCGAGGCGGTACTGGCGGCGCTCTCGGCCGCCGGCATCCGCCGGCCCGCGCTGCTGACCCCGTACCCGGACGAGGTCGTCCAGGCGGAGACGGAGTTCCTCCACGCGCGCGGCATCGAGGTCGTCGCCCGGCTGGGCCTGCCGCGCGCCACTCCGGTCGGGCAAGCCATGATCGAACCCGGCAGGTGGCTCGCCCTCGCGAGCACGCTCGACCCATCGGTGATCGACGGCGTGCTCCTGAGCTGCTCGGGTATCCGGGTGGCAGGGGAACTGCGGCGCATCGAAGACCGGCTCGGTGTGCCCGTGGTGGCCAGCAACCAGGCCCTGCTGTGGCACCTGCTGCGCACGCTGGACATCCCCGCACGGCCGGACCGGTACGGCTCGTTGCTCGCGGGCCGTTTCGACGCCGGGACTGCGGGAGCCTGACACCGGGGGGCCGGCACGGCCCCCCGGTCCTCGCGCCCGCCCGGCGGGCCGCCTCCTGCACGCTTCCCCAGGGCACGGCCTGCCCTGCGTTCACCTGAGGCCGCGCCCGCGTCCGCGCGGGCCACGCCGCGTCCGGTGGTCACCGGCGCCCGGACGCGGATTCCCGGGTGGACCAGACGACGGGGTCCGCCGGTGCCCGGAAGTCTCCGCGGAGAGCGGGGCGGTCCACGCCGGGTGAGGGCCCCCGGCCCCGGCGCTGGGCACCGGCGCGCGGTCGGGCGGCGGTGCGGGCACGCCCGCCCGCGCACGCGATCCGGTGAACCGCGTCGCCGAGCGACCGAACGCGCCCCGCGCCGGGCCCCCTCCACGAGGATCGCGGCCTCCTCGACCGGCCCCCGGCCGCCGACCGCGAGAACACCCGCCCGCACGCCCGCGCCACCGCGGGCCGTGCCGGGCGGAGCAGACGCCGGCCGGGCCGTCGACGCCGACGGCTCCCCCGTCGCCGCCGCGGGCCGGTACCCGCGCGCCGGGCCCACCGCCCGCCGTCGCCTGGTCCGCCCCGAGGCCGGTGAGGGTTCCGGGGCGGGCAGCGACCCGCCTCCACGACAAGCGCGCGTCCGGCCGTTCCTGACGCCTCCTCCCCTCGTCGCTCCTCCCCCTCCGGGCTCCCCGCCGCCGTGGCGACGGCCTGTGAACCGGAGCACCGGCCCGCGCGATGAAATCATTAATTAGCAATTAATCTTGACCTCACTCGGGCGCCCCTCCCATACTCGGGGCATACCGCGGCGGCGATCCGCACCGAACGCGGTGGTACGCAGCTTTTGCACGTGATTCGGAGTGATGTCATGAGGAACGGCAGGAAGCGGCATCGCACCGCGTTCGCCGTGTGCCTCGGCCTGGCGCTGACGATGGTCGCGCTGACGGGGTGCATACCGCGGGCCGGGGACGGCGGCAGGGTCGGGCTGGTCTACATGGACGCCCAGGGCTACTACGCCGGCGTCCGCAAGGGCATGCAGGACTCGGTGGCCCGGCTCGGCGACGGGGTCCAGCTCCTGGAGCTGAACGCCCAGGGCGACGCGTCCAAGGAGAGCACCTTCGTCGACACGGTGAGCGCCGCCGGAGTGAAGGCCCTGGTGCTCTCGCCCGTCTCCACCACCGCGTCCATCCCGGCCGTACGCCTGGCGCACGAGAGCGGCGTCAAGGTCGTCTGCTACAACACCTGCCTGACCGAGGACGCGACACGCGAGTACGTGAGCGCATGGGTGCTGGGCGATCCGGTGAGGTTCGGGGAGCTGGCCGGCGCGGAGGCCGCGAAGTACTTCCGGTCCCAGGGCATCGACGACCCCCGGATCGCCGTCCTCAACTGCGAGACGGTCGAGGTGTGCATCCAGCGCCGAGTGGGCTTCGAGAAGGCGCTGTTCGCCGAACTGCCCGAGGCGAAGATCGTGACCAACCAGCAGGGCACCACCATCGACCAGGCCCTCGAGGTCGCCGACCGCATCCTGAGCGCGCAGCCGCGCGTCGACGCCTTCTACGGCGAGTCCGGTGGTGCCACGATGGGCGCGGTGCGTGCCGTGCGCCAGCGCGGTTTCGTCGGCCGGACGGTGGTCTTCGGCAGCGACATGACGACCGACCTGGCCCGCGAGCTGGCCGACCACAGCGTGCTCAAGGCCGACGTGGACATCTCCGGTGTCGAGGTCGGCGAGCTGGCGACGCGCACCACCGCACGGGTCATCGCCGGTGAGGAACTCGAGGATCCCGTCGTGCCCGCCCCGGTGAAGCTCTACTCCACTCCCGAGCAGGCCCGCGCATGGCTGCGCACCCACCCGGACGGCCTGCCGTGACGCCCGTCGCCTCCGCCCGGAACGCCGCCCTCGCCGGATCCGGCCCCCTTCCCGTCCCTGCGGTTCCCCTGGAGCGAGCATGACGACCTCCCCATCGCCGCCCGGCGCCTCCGGCACCACGCCGGCCGCCGAGGCGAGCGGCCTGAACAAGCGGTACCCGGGCGTCCGGGCGCTGGTCGACGTCGACTTCCGTATCGAACCGGGCGAGGTGCGCGCGCTGCTCGGACGCAACGGCGCAGGCAAGTCCACGCTCATCCGGATGCTGTCCGGTGTCGAGGTTCCCGACAGCGGCGAGGTCCGCATCGGCGGGCAGGTCCTCGGCGACGGCGGCGTACGCCGGGCCGCGGAACTGGGGGCGGCCACCGTCCACCAGGAGCTGAGCCTGGTCCCGGAGATGACGGTCGCCGAGAACCTGTTCCTCGGCGAGTGGCCCCGGCGCGGCGCGTCCGGGGTGGACTTCCCCCGGATGCGCCGCGAGGCCGCCGAGGTGCTGGCCGAGCTGGACGTGCGGGTCGACCCGGAGGACACGGTCGGCTCGCTCCCGCTGGCCGAGCAGCAGCTCGTCGAGATCGCCCGGGCGGTGCGCCGCCGTCCGCGGCTGCTGATCCTCGACGAGCCGACCAGCGCACTGGCCGCCGGTGAGGCGCGTACCGTCCTGGAGGCGGTCGGCCGCATCTCCGCCGCCGGTGTCGCGGTGATCTACGTGAGCCACCGGCTGGACGAGATCCGGCAGGTGGCGGGGAGCGTCACCGTCGTCCGCGACGGCAGCGTGGTGGACACGGTGGACGTGCGCGAGGCGACGACCGCGCAGATCGTCGCCCTCATGCTCGGCCGGGCCGCCCGCGAGCAGGAAGCCTTCGCGCCGCGCGCGGTGGACCGCAGCGGTACACCCCTGCTGTCCGTCCGGAACCTGACACTCCCGCCGAAACTGGCGGACGTCGGCTTCGACCTCTACGCCGGTGAGGTACTGGGTATCGGCGGGCTCCTGGGGTCGGGCCGCAGCGAACTGCTGCGCGCGGTCGCCGGGTTCGAGCACGGAGCCGAGCGCACGGTCACCTTCGAGGGGCGGCCGGTCGCCCGCCCCGCCGCGGCGGTGATGAAGCGGCTGGGGGTGGGCATGACGCCCGAGGACCGCAAGGGGGAGGGCATCGTTCCGTTGCTCGGCGTCGGCGAGAACATGACGATGTCCTGGTTCGGGGGGATCAGGGGCCGGGCCGGCCTCTCGTCCCGCCGGGCCGGCGAGGCCGGTGAGGACCTGGTGCGGCGGCTCGCGGTGAAGACGCCCGGCCTGGACACCCCCATCGTCAACCTCAGCGGCGGAAACCAGCAGAAGGCCGTCATCGGCCGCTGGCTGCACGCCCGGAGCCGGGTCCTGCTCCTGGACGAACCCACGCGCGGCGTGGACGTCGAGGCCAAGCAGCAGATCTACCGCCTGATCCGGGCCCTGGCCGACGAAGGCGCCGCCGTCGTCTTCGTCTCCGGCGAGCTGGAGGAGCTGCCGCTCGTCTGCGACCGCGTCCTGACCCTCCAGAACGGCCGGTTCACCCGCGAGTTCCTCGCACCCGACATCACCCTCGACGACATCATGGCCGCCACCATGGCGGTGGAAGTGTGAGGCAGACAACCATGTCCTCGACCCTCGTGGCCGGCAAGCCGTCCGGCACCCCGTCTCCGCCCGCGTCCGCCGTCCGCGTCCGCCGGCTGCGCCACCTCAACGAGTTCGGCCTGCTGGCCGCGATCGTGGTGCTGTACATCGCGCTCGGCGTCACCGCGGGCGGGTTCCTCGGCGCCGACAACCAGCTCGGCATCCTGCGGGACGCCGCGACCGTCGGCATCCCCGCCCTCGGCGTCACCCTGGTGATCATCGCCGGGGAGATCGACATCAGCATCGGCCCGGCGGTGGCCTTCGCCTCCGTGCTGTTCGCCAAGGGCGCCACCGAATGGGGCCTCGGGCTGCCCTTCGCGCTGCTGCTCACCCTGGTGGCCGGGGTGCTGTGGGGATCGGCGGCCGGCTGGCTGCGCGCCCGGTTCGGGGTGCCGTCCTTCATCGCGACACTCGGGCTCTGGAGCGCGCTGGGCGGCCTCGCGCTCTACACCACCAACGCGCTCCCGGTCGCCACCCCGGACGGCGGCTTCATGGACGCGCTGGGCGGCAAGATCCTCGGGGTGCCGACCCCGGCGATCGTGCTGGTGCTGCTGTTCCTGGCGTTCTGGTACGTCGCCCGCCGGACGGCGTACGGGCGTTCGGTCTACGCGGTGGGCGGCAACGCGGCGGCGGCGCAGCTCGCCGGCATCCCGATCGGCCGGGTACGCGTCCTGCTGTTCGCCACCACCGGACTCCTGGCCGCCCTCACCGGCATCCTGATGGCGGCCCGCCTGGGCTCGGGCAACGGCGGCGCCGCCGCGGGCCTGGAGTTCGACGTGATCGCCGCAGTCGTCATCGGCGGCACCGCGCTCGCCGGAGGCCGCGGCAGTCTCATCGGGACGATGCTGGGCGTGCTGTTCATCTCCGTGATCGCCAACGGGCTGGTCCTGCTGGGGGTCAACTCCTTCCTCCAGGACGTCGTACGCGGCGTGATCATCGTCGGGGCCGTGCTCGTCAACGTCGTCATCTCCCGCAAGGGCCTGGCGACGCGCACCACCTGACCCGTCCGACACGGTCCCGCCCGACCCGCACGAAGGAAATCCCATGAGTGAGTCCACCACCCCTTCGCCCGCCACCATGCGCGGCGTGTACCTGCCGGGCGACAGCACCGCCGAGGTGCGGGAGCTGCCGGTGCCCGTACCCGGCCCGGGGCAGGTGCTGCTGCGCGTGGGCGCGGCCGGCATCTGCGGCAGCGACATCGGCTACATCTACCGCGAGCACAAGACCCATCGCGGGGTGGACGGTCCCGCCTACCGGGGCGTCGTCGCCGGCCACGAGCCCAGCGGCACGGTCGTCGCCACCGGTCCGGGGGTACGGCGGCACCGGCCGGGCGACCGGGTGGTGGTCTACCACATCGCCGGATGCGGACTGTGCGACAACTGCGCCCGGGGCTACCAGATCAGCTGCGCGGACCCGGGCCGCGCCGCCTACGGCTGGCAGCGCGACGGCGCGGCGGCCGACTTCCTGCTCGCCGACGAGCACACGCTGGTGCCGCTGCCCGACGAACTGAGCTTCGTCGACGGGGCGCTCGTCGCCTGCGGCTTCGGCACGGCCTACGAGGGCATCCGGCGGATGGGGGTGAACGGTGACGACGACCTGCTCGTCGTCGGCCTGGGGCCGGTGGGGCTGGCCGCGGCGATGACCGGCCGGGGGCGTGGTGCCCGGCGGGTCATCGGGGTGGAGGTCTCGCCCGAGCGCCGCGCGTGGGCGGACGGGCTGGGAGTCTTCGACGCGACGGTCACCCCCGAGGACGCGGCCGACACCGTCGCCTCGCTCACCGGCGGGCGCGGGGCCTCGACCGCGATCGACTGCTCCGGCACCCGCCCCGGCCGGTCCACCGCCATCGCGCACATCGCCGAATGGGGACGGATCTCCCTGGTCGGGGAGGGCGGGACGCTGGAGACGGAGGTCTCCGACGCCCTGCTGCACAAGCAGGTCACGCTGTACGCCTCCTGGGTCACCTCGGTGCCGGTCATGGCGGAGCTGGCGCGCAACCTGGTGCGCTGGGGCCTTCGGCCGGAGCGCATCGTCAGCGACCGCTTCGGCCTCGCGCGGGCGGACGACGCCTTCGCGCTCGCCGCGGGCGGCGCGCGGGGCAAGGTCGTACTCGAACCCGGTCTGGACGGCTGACCGGTGACCACCGCGGAAGACCCGGTGCGGGTGCGTCGGGTACCGACCGCGCACGGCGAGCTGATCACGCTGGACGCGGGTGCCCTGGCGGTGTCCGCCGCTCCCGGGCTGGGCGGCCGGCTGCTCTCGGTGACGCTGGACGGCGCGGAGTTCCTGTACCGCAACCCCCGCCTCCTGGACGGCGCGCTCGCGCCGCTGCCGGGCGTGCGGCCCGGCCCGCACGACGGCCCGATGTCCGACTGGCTCAACTGGGGCGGGGACAAGACCTGGCCCGCTCCCCAGGGCTGGGACGGCCCGGACCAGTGGGCGGGCCCGCCGGACCCGGTCCTCGACTCGGGGCCCTACGCCGCCCGGGTCGAGCGGCGGGCCGGCGCCGTGACGCTCGTGCTGACCAGTGGCGACGATCCGCGCACCGGTCTCCGTCTGGAGCGCCGGGTCGTGCTGCGCCCGGGCAGCACGGCCTTCGACCTGGTCCTGACGATGACCAACACGACTGCGTCGGAGCGTCGTTGGGCACTGTGGAACGTCACCCAGCTCGCCGGGGCGCCTGCGGATCCGGCCGGGGCCGAGGGCGTGTACCTCGGCCGCGCCGGGTCCGGGCGGCCGGCCACCGTCGCGCTGATCGCCGGTACCGGGCGGCCCCGGGTGCTGGAGGCGGCCCCCGGTGTGCTGCACGTGCCGCACCAGGACGTCGTCGGAAAGGTCGGCTTCCCCGACTCGGCCGGATGGCTGGCACACGTCGGGGCGGGGCGCACCCTGGTGCAGCGCTTCGCCGTGCACGAGGGCCCCTACCCCGACGGAGGGTCGCGCGCCGAGGTGTGGATGGAGTGTCCGCTGGCGGAGGGGCTGCCCCACCTGGGCGGTCTGCTGCCGCGCGATCACGTCGTCGAGTGTGAGGCGCTGGGGCCGCTGACGACGCTGGTGCCGGGGGCGTCGGCCTCGCTGGAGGTGCGGTTCGGGGTCGGTCCCTCGGTGGGCCCGGTGGAGGCGGCGACACCGGCCGGTTACTGGGCCGGGCTGCCCCGGACGGGGCCGGACGGCCGGGTCCCGGGCGTCTTCGTGCCGTATGCGGCGGGTCCGCTGGAGGTCAGGAACCGGGCCGGGGCGCCTCTGCTCACGCTCGGCGCGCTGGAGCCGGGCCGGGCCTGCCCCGTCCATCTGCCCGGCGATCAGGTCCCGCCCGAGGGCCGGGAGTTGACCGCTCCGCTGCCTGGCGGCGGCACGGTGCCCGTGGCCCGTCTCACCGTCGCGGAGGACGGACTGCCCTCTTTTAATTCATAAATAATATAGGGTGGGGTGCTGTGCGCACCGCGCGGAGCGCACGACCGGAGGAGGAACGGAACATGGCCGAGTACGTGGGCAGGGGCCTGCACGGGCAGATCGTGGAGACGGTCGGCACCCGCATCGTGCAGGGCCGCCTGCGGGTGGGCGAGACCCTGGACCTCGCCTCCCTCATCGACGAACTCGGCATCAGCCAGACGGTGCTGCGGGAGGCCCTCAAGGTGCTCACGGCCAAGGGGCTGGTCGACGCGCGACAGAAGCGCGGCACGTTCGTCCGGCCCCGGGAGGACTGGAACCTGCTCGACGCCGACGTCATCCGCTGGCAGTTCGCCGCGGACGCGCCGGAGCTGGTCCTGCGCGACCTCGCCGAGGTCCGCCTCATCGTCGAGCCCGCCGCCGCCCGCCTGGCCGCCGAACGGCGCACCGAGGAGGACCTGGCCGCGCTGGAGGCCGCCCTGTCCCGCATGGCCGCGACCTCCGGCGACGCCTCGGCCGCCGCCGAGGCCGACCTCGCCTGGCACCGCGCGCTGCTCCGCGCCACCCACAACGAACTGCTCCAGCGCATGGACGTCTTCATCGGACCGGGCCTGGCCGAACGCGACAGGCTCGTCCACTCCGCCGAGGCCGACGACCCGGTGCCCGCCCACGAGCCCGTCCTGCGTGCCGTGCGCGACGCGGACCCGTCCGCGGCCGAGCGGGCCATGCGCGCGCTGCTCGCCCGCGCCGACGCCGACCTCGCCCGCACCGCGGGTCCCTCCCGCATCCCCACCACAGGCGAGGCCGACGACGCGGACGACGACCGCACCGGCCGGGGCGGCGGGCCCCGCACCGAACCGGAGGACCGAGAAACACCATGAAAATCACCCGTATCGAAACCTTCCGGGTACCGCCCCGCTGGCTCTTCTGCCGCGTCGAGACGGACGAGGGGATCGTCGGCTGGGGCGAGCCGGTGGTGGAGGGCCGCGCGGACACCGTCCGTACGGCCGTCGGCGAACTGGCCGAGTACCTCGTCGGGCTCGATCCGCGGCACATCGAGGACCACTGGCAGGTGATGACCCGCGGCACCTTCTACCGCGGCGGACCCGTACTCTCCAGCGCCGTCGCCGGCATCGACCAGGCCCTGTGGGACATCCGGGGCCGGACGCTCGGCGTCCCCGTGCACGACCTGCTCGGCGGCGCCGTCCGGGACCGGGTACGCGTCTACTCCTGGGTCGGCGGGGACGAGCCCTCCGAGATCGCCGACGCCGTCGGCGCCCAGGTCGAGGCCGGTTTCACCGCCGTCAAGATGAACGCCACCGGCCGCACCGGACGCCTGGCCGGCGCGGCCGACGTCGCCGCCGCGCACGCCCGCGTGGCCACCGCGCGGGAGATACTCGGCCCCGGCCGCGACGTGGCCGTCGACCTGCACGGCCGGCTCGGTCCCGCCGGGGCGCGGCGCCTGCTCGCCGCGCTCGAGGAACTGCACCCCCTGTTCGCCGAGGAGCCCGTCACCCCCGAGCACACCCGGCTGCTGGAGCCGCTCGTCCGCTCCACCGCCGTGCCCATCGCCACCGGCGAACGCCTCTACTCGCGCTGGGACTTCCTGCCCGCGCTGACCGCCGGCATCGCGGTGGCGCAGCCCGACCCGTCGCACGCCGGCGGCATCTCCGAGCTGCGCCGGATCGCCGCCCTCGCCGAGACGTTCGACGCCCAGTTGGCGCCGCACTGCCCCCTGGGGCCGATCGCGCTCGCCGCCTCGCTCCAGGTCGCCTTCGCCACGCCCAACTTCCTCATCCAGGAACAGAGCATCGGCATCCACTACAACGACGGCGCGGAACTCCTCGACTACGTCGTCGATCCGGAGGTCTTCCGCTTCACCGACGGCCACGTCGCGCGCCCCACCGGGCCGGGACTGGGCATCACCGTCGACGAGGACGCGGTCCGCCGGGCCGACGCCACCGCCGCCGGGGACTCGCCCTGGCGCACGCCGCTGTGGCGGCATCCCGACGGCTCGTTCGCCGAGTGGTGACGCCGGCCCGGCCCCGTACCCGTTCCGCATCCATCCGAGGACTGACCGCATGACCTTCACCGACCGACTCCGCCGCGAACGCGTGATCGCCATCGTCCGCGGCACCGACCCGAAGGCCGCCGAACGGACCGTGCACACCCTCCGGGAGGAGGGCGTCGCCCTGATCGAGGTGTCCCTGACCACCCCCGACGCGGCCGGGATCATCGCCCGCTGCGCGCGGGCGGCCGGTGACGCCCTCATCGGCGCCGGCACGGTGCTCACCGGCGACGACGCCCGTGAGGTCCAGCAGGCGGGGGCCGCCTTCGTGGTCACGCCCGCGCTGGCCGAGGGGAGCGCCACCGCCCACGCGCTCGGCCTGCCCGTCGTCGCCGGCGCGCTGACCCCGACCGAGGTCGTGCGGGCGGTCGACGAGGGCGCCACCGCCGTCAAGCTCTTCCCCGCCTCCGTCGGCGGGCCGGACTACCTGCGCGCGCTGCGCGACCCGCTGCCCGGCGTCCCGTTCGTACCGACCGGGGGCGTGGACGCCACCGCCGCCCGCGCCTACCTGGAGGCCGGGGCGGTGGCCGTCGGTGTCGGGTCACCGATCGTGGGGGACGCCCCGCGCGGCGGGGACCCGGACGCGCTGCGGGAGCGGTGCCGCGCCTTCCTCGGCGCACTCGCCGGTCACCGGGAGCGGGCATGACCACCCGGGCCGCCCCCGACGTCGTCACCCTCGGCGAGACGATGGCCGCGCTCCGGGCGTCCGGACCGCTCAGGATGGGAGGCGACCTGCGGCTCTCGGTGGCCGGCGCGGAGTCGAACGTGGCCGTCGGCCTGGCCCGGCTCGGACACCGGGCCCGCTGGATCGGCCGCGTCGGTGACGACGAGCTGGGCACCCTGGTCCTGCGCAGTCTGCGGGCCGAGTCCGTGGACACCACCGGCGCCCGCACCGACCCGGACGCCCCGACCGGGCTGCTGTTCTCCGAACCGCGGATCGCCGACCTGACCCGCGTCCGGTACTACCGGGCGGGTTCGGCCGGCTCCCGGCTGTGCCCCGAGGACGTGCCGCCCGCCCTGCTCGACGGCGCCCGCATCCTGCACGTCACCGGCATCACCTGTGCCCTGGGAGCACGCCCGCTGGCCGCGGTGCGCACCGCCGTCCGTGCGGCCAGGGCCGCCGGCATCCTGGTCAGCCTGGACGTGAACCACCGCGCACTGCTCTGGGATGCCTCCCGCGCCGCCGACGTCCTGCGCCCGCTGGCCCGCGACGCCGACCTCCTCATCGCCTCCGACGACGAACTCGCCCTGGCGGCCGACCCGTCGGCGCACACCACGGCCGACCGGGTCCGGTCCCTGCTGTCCGGCGGGCACACCCGGGAGGTGGCGGTCAAGCTCGGCGGCTCGGGCGCCGAACTGCACACCCCGGAAGGCCGGGAACACGCGCCCGCGCGCCGCGTCACCGTCCGCGACACCGTGGGCGCCGGAGACGCCTTCACGGCCGGCCTGCTGTCGGGTCTGCTGGACGGGCTCGGTCCGCGTGACCGCCTCGAACGCGCCAACACCGTGGGCGCGTTCGCCGTCGGCTCCGAGGGGGACTGGCAAGGACTCCCCGAGCGCCGCGAACTCGCCCTGCTGGACCGGGAGGACGGCGCCACGCTGCGCTGACCGTCCCGCCGCACCCCGGCGGGGGCCCGCCCTCCGGGGGAGCCCGCACGACCGGACCCCGGCCACACCCCGCCGTCACACCACAGCCCCGCCGTACCCGTCACGGACCGTCGACGGGGAGGGCGGAACCCCGAGGAGGCACCCGTGACCCGCCACCCGCACCGGCCGCCCGGCGCACCGGACTTCCGCTCCTGGACCACCTCCCGGCGCACGCTCGGAGAGGGCCTGCGTCACACCGGAGACCGCCTGGTGACCGTCGACATCCTCGACGGCACCCTCACCGCCCTCGACCCCGCCACCCCCGGCGACGGGACCGTCCTGCTGCGGCTGGACGTCCCGTTGGGCGCCGTCGCTCCGCTGGCCGGGCACCCCGGCCACTGGCTGGCGGCGGCGGGCACCGGCGCCGCCGTGCTCGCCCCCGACGGCGGCCTCACCTGGCTGGCCCGCCCCGGCACCGCCGGCCCCGTGGCCGGCCGCGTCAACGACGGGTGCTGCGACCCGTCCGGGCGCTTCTGGTTCGGCACGATGCCCTACGGCCCGGAACGCGGCCTCGGCCGGCTCCACCGGGTCGGGCACGACGGGTCGGTCAGCACCGTGCTGGACGGGCTCGGCATCCCCAACGGTCCGGCGTTCACGTCCGACGGGAGGGTGATGTACCTCGCCGACAGCGCCGAGGGCCGCATCGACCGCTTCCGGGTGGACCCCGACGACGGGGAGTTGTACGACCGCACCGCACACGTGACCCTCGCACCGGGCGCCGGCAGCCCGGACGGCATGACGGTGGACGACGACGGCCGCCTCTGGGTGGCGGTCTGGGGCGCCGGCGCGGTCCACCGGTACACGCCCGACGGCTCGCTCGACGCCGTCCTGCCGCTCCCCGCCCTCCAGCCCACCAGCCCCGCGCTCGTCGACGGCACCCTCTTCGTGGCCACCGCCACGTTCGGTCTCGCCGCCGGGCCCCACGGCGGCCCCCCGGACACGCACCCCGGCGGGCACCCGGCCGGCGACGGTCGGGGGCACGACGGGCGGGTGCTCGCCGCCGACGTCGGGGCGTCGGCGCCGCCCGCCCAACCGGCCGTCCTGCACCCCGGAGTCACCGGGGTGCCGCCCGCCCCCACCGCCGTGCGGCCCTCCGCCGGCGGCACCGACAGGGAGACACCGTGAACCCGCACCCCCTCCAGGGCCACACCGCCGTCGTCACCGGTGGCGCGCAGGGCATCGGCGAGGCCGTCGTCGACGTGCTGCTGGCGGCGGGCGCCGCCGTCGCCGTACTCGACCGCGACGAGGACGCACTCGGCCGCGCGGCCGCACGCCACGCCGTCCCCGCGGACCGGATGCTGCCGCTGGTGGTCGACATCACCGACGAGGCGGCTGTCGCCGCCGCCACCACCTCCGCCGCCGAACGCCTCGGCCCGGCGACGCTGCTGGTCAACAACGCCGGAATCAACGCCTACTTCGACCCCGCGACCATGACCTCGGCGGAGTGGGACCGTGTCTTCGCCGTCGACCTGAAGGGTGCCTGGCTCGTCACCCGGCAGCTCATCCCCGCCATGCGCGAGCGCGGCACGGGCTCGATCGTCAACATCGCGTCCCTGCACGCACGGCTCACCTCCGCCGGGTACTTCCCCTACGCGGCGGCGAAATCCGGGCTGGTGGGGCTGACCCGCAGTCTGGCCCTCGAACTGGCACCCCACGGCGTCCGGGTCAACGCCGTCAGCCCCGGCTGGACCCGGACGGCGCTGGTGCGCGACTACTTCGCCGCACAGCCCGACCCCGCGGCGGCCGAGGCCGAGGTGGTGGACGTGCACCCGATGCGCAGGATGTGCGAGCCCCGGGACGTGGCCGAGGTCGTCGCCTTCCTGCTCGGACCGGGCGCCCGCGGCATCACCGGCGCCGAGATCCCCGTCGACGGCGGACTCGGCGCCCGCTTCGCGGGCTAGGGTCCCGGGTGCACGGGCGGAAGCGCGGTTCGCCACGCTCGGGCCGGGCCGCTCGCCTCGATGCGCGAAGACGCCGGGTCCGGTCCCGGGCCCGGGCGCTCCCTCCCCGGGACCGGAGCCGCCCCGGGCGCTGCGCCGGGCCCGCGAGCCGTCCGCCGCGCAGCCGCTCGGCGAGCCGGGCACGTTCGGCGAACCGCATCCGCTCCAGCTCCCCGGGGCCGACGCCCCACGCCCGCACCGGCGCGGCCTCCCCGCGCCTGGTCCAGGCGGCACTGACCACCGCGTTCCGCGCACCGGCCCGCACACCGGGGGCGGCCCCGCGCCGCCGCGCTCCTCGGCATCGTCACCGGCCGGCTGCTCCTCCTGTGCGCCCTGCTCCTCGTGCTCGCCTACGCCGGACTGATCGCCGGCCTCGCCCTCCTCACCTGACGGACCCGTCGCCGCCGGCCGGACCGCGGCGTACGCGCCGAGCGGCGGGCCGGGCGGCCTTGCGGGCGTACGGGGCCGTGCCGGGGCGGCGCGTCAGTCGGCGCGGTCCACCCAGACGCCGGCGACGGCGCCCGGCCCCCAGGGGTTGGCGGCGACCGAAGCCTGGCCGACCGGGGCCCAGTCGCCGAGGACGATGCGCTGCGGGAGCCTCGGGTCCGGGGCGTTGAGCACGGCGCGGATCCGGTGCTGGCCGGTTCCGCCGGTGCAGAGGCTGGAGAGGGTGCTCCCGGACGAGATCGTGCAGTTGTCCGGCAGGGCCTGGGCGGTCGGGGCGGTGAGCAGCAGCAGGCCCGCCGAGGCGGTCGCGAGGGCCGCGGCCCCGGCCGCGCAGCGCTTTCCGGACGGCGACTTCGTGAACATGGTGCTCCTTGGTCCGTCGACGGTGCGGGTCCGAAGAGAGGTGCACGTGCGGGTGGAGCGTGGAGCGGAACGGGCCGGCCTCACGGCCGGCTGCGGCCGGGTCCGGTGGGCCGGCCCGGAGGCGCGGGGCCGTCCGGCCACCGGGGCGGTCCGGACGGCGGACTCGCGCCGGTCCGGCGTGCGCTCCGCCCGGCGCACGCCGGTCCCGCTCAAACGGGGTCAGGACTGGCAGGCCCCGAGGTCCTCCCAGACGCCCCACTCACCGGTGGTGCCGGGCTCCTCGCCCTGGACCCACCACTTGGCACGCCAGTTGCGGCCCTTGTGGGAGACGGTGTCGCCCCCGTTGTAGACCCTGCTGGAGCTCCAGGCCGTCACGGTGCAGTCGTCCGGGTCGGTGTCGCCGCCGCCGTTGTTGCCGCCGCCGTTGTCACCGCCGCCGGTGCCGCCGATGTTCACGTCGATGCAGGAGTAGAAGGCGTTGCCGGTGTCGGCCACGTTCCAGACGGCCAGCACCTTCTGCTTGCCGGTGAAGTTGCCGAAGTTCACCTGGTGGCTGACGTCGGGAGCGGGCTGGGCGTTGTTGCCCGAGAACTCGCCGATCTTCGTGTCACCGATGAAGTACTGCCAGTTGGAGGTGGCGTGCCGCGCGGTGTGGTGCCACGTGAAGGTGTACGTGGAGCTGACGGGGGTGACGCGCCAGCCCTTGTTGTCGTCGTCCAGTTCGGCGAACTGGGCGTTGCCTCCACTACAGCTCTTGAGGCCCTTCGGCCCCTCGACGCTCTGCGGCTCGTACTTGATCTGGCCGCACTGGACGGCGCCCGAGGCGCACTGGTCCTGGCGGCTGTTGGGCGAGGTGACCCATCCGTGGGCACTGGCGGAACCGGCCGGAAGGCTGACAGCGAGCAGCGGGGCGACCAGGGCCCCGACGACGACGGCCAAGCGCCTCTTCGTGTTCATGACATGCCCTTCGTTTGATGCGTTTGCCGAGACTTGGTCTAGACCTGGGGGGTGAGCTAGGTCTAGACCATAGCGGGGAACGGGAATCGGTCAAGAGTGGATGCGCACTGAACTTCCGCCCCTGCGGAGCGACTTCACGAGGACCCCCACCCCTCGCAACTTCGTCCGCCCATTGGTCTAGACAAGGCCGTCGGCAGTGGTTAAAGCTTCCACCACGGAGCCGTTTGCCCCGGGCGGCCCGCCGCGGTCCCACGCCCTCCCCGTCCCCCCACCCCGACCGCAACGGCACGACCGGGCGCCCCCGGAGACACCCGGGCTCCGCTCACCGGACGACGACGCCGCTCAAGGACGAGCCGGTCGAGCAGAGCCGCTCGCGCCGAGCCGTCCGGTCCGTCCGGGTCGCCCTGCCCCGCGCGGGCACCACACGGCCCCACCGCACGGCTCCACCGCACGCCCCCACCGCAGCGCGGCGTCCTCCCGGACCTCGCGCCAGAGAGGAGCACCACCGATGGAAGCGCTGAACAAGAGCAGGGACCATGTCCTCGGCCTCTACCGGATCGTCGTCGGCCTGCTGTTCGCCTGTCACGGAGCGGCCACCCTCTTCGACGTGCTGGGCGGCCCGCACGGCGCGAGGCCCGAGGTCGGGGCCTGGCCCGGCTGGTGGGCCGCCGCCATCCAACTGGTGGGCGGCACACTGGTCCTGCTGGGCCTCGGCACCCGGGCGGCGGCCCTGGTGTGCTCCGGCTCGATGGCGTACGCCTACTTCGTGAAGCACCAGTCCTCGGGGCTCTTCCCCCTCGAGAACGGCGGCGAGGCGGCGGCCATGTTCTGCTGGTCCTTCCTCCTCCTCGCCTTCCTCGGCCCCGGCCGCTGGTCGCTGGCCGGCCTCGTGCACCCCCGCCGCGAGCCGGAGACCCGCCGGATCGCCACGGCGTCCCCGATGTGAGCGACGCGCACCGCACGCGCCCGGCGGTCCGCCGCGCCCACCGACGAGGGACCGCGGGCCGTACCGGGGCCCCTGCCCGGCGGCATCAGCCCCGCGCTCGCGCCCTCCCGCTCCGTGGACCGGGTGTACGCGTGGGAGGTTTCCGCCGGCCGGAGCGGCGGCGTCGGCCACCCGCTCGAGGACCGCGTGTCCGCCGCCGCCCCGCGGCAGGCGGCCTGCGCCGGAACGGCGAGGGGCCCCGAGGCGGTCTCGGGCACGCCCACCCACCACGCCCGCCACGCACGGCCGGGCGCGCGCGAGGTGCCGTCGCACAGGGCCGAGGGCCGCTCCGACGCACCCCTCGCGGCGGCCCTGGTCATCTCGGAGAAGCGGTGGCGAAGCCCACCCACAACACCCTCACCGTCCGCCCCACACTTGCCCTCCTCGCCCCACGCGAACCGCCTCCGCCGAAGGACGGGAACCGCCGGGTCCCGGCGGTTCCCGCCACCCTCGACCAGGACTGACGGTCCGTCACCCCTGGCACGGAGCCCGCCTCACCGGTCCGGGCGGGCAGGCCGCAGCCGGTCTCCAGAGCCATCGGGGTGCCGCCGCCCGCGGGCCGCTCGGCACGAGCGTGCCGTCGCACGCGACGGGCCGGCGCCCGATGCCGCGCATCCCGCCCCCGCCCTTCGCCATGGCCCCCGGCACGCCGGGGGGCGGGGACGGGGCGCAGGGGCGCCAAGACCCCCTTCGGCAGGGCGCGGACCTCCTCGTCGCGGAGCCGCCGGGGGCCGCGCCGACCGGGCCGGGCCGCTCGGGTCAGGGCCGGGGCGACGCGGGGGCGGGCGCGGGGCCGGCCGAGGCGCGGAGCTGCTCGATCACGTCGTCCAGGTGGGCCGCGGCGGCGCGGGCCGCGGCCGGGGCGTCGCCGCCGACCACCGCGTCGATGATGGCCAGGTGCTGGGGCAGGGACTGGGCGGGGCGCCCCGGGCGCAGGGCCAGCCGGAACTGGAAGCGCACCATCGGGCCGTTGAGCCGCTCCAGGTGCCGCCGGGCGACCTCCTGGCCGCTGGCCTCGACGACCAGTTCGTGCAGCCGCTGGTTGAGGGCGGAGTAGGCGTCCCAGGCGCCGTCGGCGACGGCACGGCGCATGTCGGCGCCGATCCGGCTCAGCTCCGCGCGCTGCCCCTCGTCCGCCCGCTCGGCCGCCTTGCGGGCGCACAGCTGCTCCAGCACCGAGCGGCACTCGGTGATCTGGATGGCCTCCTCGACGGAGACCGCGCGGACCCGGGCGCCCCGGCGGGGGACGATCTCGACGATCTCCTCGGCGGCGAGGTCCTGCAGCGCCTCACGGACGGCGCCGCGGGTGGCCCCGTAGGACTCGGCGAGGTCGTTCTCGACGAGCCTCTGCCCGGGTACGAGGTCCCCGGAGCGCAGGGCCTGCCTGATGGCGTCCGCCACGTACTGGCGGCCGGCGGCGCCCGTAAGCTTGTCCGTCACTCGGTCGACCTCTTCCCTCGTCTTCCATCGGCGACTCGTGCAGGGAGAACCCTAGTGCGCGGGCCGGGTGCGGCCGCATCCGGGACCCCCCAAGGTCGGCAATTTTATCGAAACATCTTGTCAACAATCTCGTTGATGATTTAGCTTCCTCTGCATACCCCGACTGACGAAGGAGCGGCCGACATGCCCGCCGTAGCAGCCGCCGGGGCCCCCGAGGTCACCCGGCGCGGCTCCCAGACCGCGATCCCCTGCCTGTTCATGCGGGGCGGCACGTCACGGGGGCCGTTCTTCGACGCACGGCTGCTGCCGGAGGACCCCGGCGTCCGCGACGCCGTCCTGCTGGCGGCGATCGGCTCGCCCGACGCGCGGCAGATCGACGGCGTCGGCGGCGCCCACCCCCTGACCAGCAAGATCGGCATCGTGCGCCCGGCCACCGGGACCACCGGCGTCGACCTGGAGTGGACCTTCGCCCAGGTCCAGCCCGCCGGGGACGTCGTCGACACCTCGTCCAACTGCGGGAACATGCTCGCCGCCGTCCTGCCGTTCGCCATCGAGACCGGCATGATCACGCCCACCGCCGACCACACCACGGCCCGCGTACTGACCCGCAACACCGGCATGGTCAGCGAGATCACCGTCGCCACCCCGGCCGGCCCCTCGGGCGCCCGGCACGTCGCCTACGCGGGGCCGGCCCGGATCGACGGCGTCCCCGGCACCGCCGCGCCCGTCGAGATCGGGTTCCTGGACACCGCCGGCTCCGTCGCCGGATCGCTCCTGCCCACCGGGCGCGTACGGGACACCCTGGAGGTGCCCGGGGTGGGTCCCGTGGACGTCACCCTGATCGACAACGGCCAGCCCCTCGCGATCGTGGCCGCCGAGCGCCTGGGCGCCACCGGTTACGAGACACCGGCCGAGATCGACGCCGACGACGCCCTCCGGGCCCGGGTGGAGGCGCTGCGCCTGGTGTGCGGCGCGGCCATGGGCCTGGGCGACGTCACGGCCCGCAACTACCCGAAGATGACCCTGGTGGCGCCGCCGCGCCACGGCGGCACCCTCTCCACCCGCAGCCTCATCCCCCGGGTGTGCCACCAGTCCATCGGCGTCCTGGCCGCCGTCACCGCCGCCACCGCCTGCGTACTCGACGGCAGCGTCGCCCACGACGTGGCCGCCGCCGTCTCCGGTGCCCGGCCCACGGTCTCCGTCGAGCACCCGTCCGGCGAGTTCGCCGTCACTCTGGCGCGCGACCCGGACGACCCCCGGCGGATCACGCGCTCCGCGCTGCTGCGCACCGCCCGCCTGCTCATGGCCGGCGACGTCCTCGTCCCCCGTTCCGTCTGGGACCCCGTTCCCACCGTTCAGGAGAAGAAGCCCGCGTGATCATCGACATCCACGGCCACTACACCACCGCCCCGGCGCCGCTCGGCCGCTGGCGCGACGCCCAGGCCGCCGCCCTCACCGACCCGGTGCGGGCACCCGACCCGGCCGGCCCCGTCATCAGCGACGACCAGATCCGCGAGTCGCTGGAGACCAACCAGCTCCGGCTGATGGACGAGCGCGGCATCGACGTCACCGTCTTCTCCCCCCGCGCCTCCTTCATGGCGCACCACATCGGCGACTTCGAGACCTCCTCGGCCTGGTCCCGCATCTGCAACGACCTGTGCCACCGCGTCTCCGAGCTGTACCCCGACCGGTTCGTCCCCGGGGCGATGCTGCCCCAGTCGCCCGGCGTGGACCCGGCCACCGTGGTCCCGGAGATCGAGCGCGCCGTACGCGACCTGGGCGCCGTCACCGTCAACCTGAACCCGGACCCCAGCGGCGGCCACTGGACCGCTCCCCCGCTGACCGACCGCTCCTGGTACCCGGTCTGGGAGAAGCTCGTCGAGCTGGACGTGCCCGCCATGGTGCACGTCTCCACGAGCTGCAACCCGGCCTTCCACACCACCGGGGCGCACTACCTCAACGCCGACACCACCGCGTTCATGCAGCTCATGGCGGGTGACCTGTTCGCCGACTTCCCCGAGCTGCGCCTGATCATCCCGCACGGCGGCGGCGCGGTGCCGTACCACTGGGGCCGCTTCCGGGGCCTGGCGCAGATGCTGGACCGGCCCGACCCGGAGGAGTCGCTGCTGCGCAACGTCTTCTTCGACACCTGCGTCTACCACCAGCCGGGCATCGACCTGCTGCTGGACGTGATCCCCCTCGACAACCTCCTGTTCGCCTCGGAGATGATCGGCGCCGTCCGCGGTGTCGACCCGCGCACCGGCCACTACTTCGACGACACCTACCGCTACGTCAAGAACGCGGGCCTGTCCCCCGAGGACCTGTCGGCACTCCAGGAGGGCAACGCCCGGCGGGTCTTCCCGCTGCTGGACGCCCGCCTCACCGCCCAGGGCCGCTGAGCCCCCGCCCGCGCCGCGGGGGAGGGCGGCGCCCCGCCGGCCCTCCCCCGCCCCGCCCCCCTTCCCCTCTCCCCGTCTCTCCCCGTCCCTCCCCGCCCCGCCAGGAACCAGGAGCCCCACCATGCACCAGCTCGGAGTCGTCCACCGGACCGTCGAACGCGCCGACCGCGCGGCGGTCGAGGCCCTGTCACGGTTCGGGGTCGCCACCGTGCACGAGGCCATGGGCCGCCTCGGCCTGATGCGCCCCTACATCCGGCCCGTCTACGAGGGCGCGAGGCTCTGCGGCACCGCCGTGACCGTGCTCCTGCAGCCCGGCGACAACTGGATGCTGCACGTGGCCGCCGAGCAGGTGCGCGAGGGCGACGTCGTGGTCGCCGGGTGCACCACCGAGAGCGAGGACGGCTTCTTCGGCGAGCTGCTCGCCACCTCGCTGCGCGCCCGCGGCGCCCAAGGTCTCGTCATCGACGGCGGCTGCCGTGACGTCGACGACCTGCGCCGGATGGACTTCCCCGTCTTCTCCCGCGCCATCAGCGCCAAGGGCACCGTCAAGGCCACCCTCGGCTCGGTCAACGTCCCCGTCGTCGTCGCCAACGCGCTGGTCGACCCCGGTGACGTGGTCGTCGCCGACGCCGACGGCGTCGTGGTCGTCCCCGCCGCACGGGCCGCCGAGGTCGCCGAGACCGCCGCCGCGCGCGAGGCCGCCGAAGAGGGCAAGCGGGCGCGGTTCCGCGCCGGTGAGCTGGGCCTCGACCTGTACTCCATGCGCGGCCCGCTGGCCGAACTGGGCCTGACCTACGTCGACTGACGCCCCGAGGAGCATTCCCATGACCGACCCGGCCTTCCCGGTCACCCCCGGCTGGCTCGACTGGTACCGCGGCCCGAGCACGCCCCGGTTCGTCCCGCCGCCCGGAGCCGTCGACGCGCACTGCCACGTGTTCGGCCCCGGCGCCGATTTCCCCTTCGCCCCCGAGCGCAAGTACACGCCGGTGGACGCCTCCAAGCACGACCTGTTCGCCCTGCGCGACCACCTCGGATTCGACCGCAACGTCATCGTGCAGGCCACCTGCCACGGCGCCGACAACAGCGCCCTGGTGGACGCCCTGCTGACCGCGGGCGGGCGGGCCCGCGGGGTGGCGACCGTCCGCCCCGACGTCGGCGACGGGGAACTGCGGCGCCTGCACGAGGCAGGCGTGCGCGGCGTGCGCTTCAACTTCGTCAAGCGCCTGGTGGACGCGGCGCCCACCGGGGCGCTGGAGACCATCGCCCGCCGCGTCGCGCCGCTGGGCTGGCACGTCGTCCTCTACTTCGAGGCGGCGGACCTGCCCGGTCTGGAGACGTTCTTCGCCTCCCTGCCCGTCCCTCTCGTCATCGACCACATGGGCCGCCCCGACGTCACCCGGAGCCCGGACGGCCCCGAGTTCGCGCGCTTCCTGCGCTTCGTGGAGGCCAACGACGTCTGGGTCAAGGTCTCCTGCCCCGAGCGGCTGACCGTGAGCGGCCCGCCCGCCCTCGACGGGGAGCGGCACGCCTACCGGGACGTGGTGCCGTTCGCCCGCAAAGTCGTGGAGGAGTTCACCGACCGGGTCCTGTGGGGCACCGACTGGCCCCACCCGAACCTCAGGGACCACATGCCCGACGACGGGCTGCTCGTCGACCACATCCCACACGTGGCGACCACCGAGGCCCGCCGGCAGGCGCTGCTCGTCGACAACCCCCTGCGTCTCTACTGGCCCGAAGAGGCCCGCTGACGTCCTCCCGGCCCGGCCATGTGGCCGGGCCCCCCTTCTCAGGAGCGTGCAGTGCAGCACATCCGCACCACCAACGCGGCGAACCGGCTCGACCGGTTGCCGATCTCCAAGTTCCACAAGACCACCCTCGTCGCGGTGGCGTTCGCCTACTTCTTCGAGTTCGCGGACATCAACACCTTCGCCATCACGGCACCGGTGGTGCGCGAGCAGTGGGGTGCCCAGGTCAACGACGTCGCCTACGTGACGTCCACGTCCTTCGTGGGCATGTTCGTCGGCGCCATCGTGGCCGGCGGGCTGGCCGACCGGATGGGACGCAAGCGGACCCTGACCGTGACCACGCTGTGGTTCACCGTGTGGTCGTTCGCGTGCGTCTTCGCCTGGGACATCTGGTCGCTCGGCGTCTTCCGCGTGCTGACCTCGGCCGGTCTGTCCGCGATGACCGTCGTCGCCGTCGTGTACATCAGTGAGCTGTTCCCCAGCGCCAAGCGGGGCAAGTACCAGGCGTACGCCATCGTCATCGGCATCTGCGGCACCCCCGCCACCAACCTGATCGCCTCCGCCGTCGTGCCGATGTCCGACTGGTCCTGGCGCCTGGTCTACCTGTGGGGTTCGCTCGGCGTGTTCTTCCTGTTCTTCGTGCGCAAGCTGGAGGAGTCCCCGCAGTGGCTGGAGTCCCGCGGCCGCCACGAGGAGGCCGAGGCCGTCCTGTCCCGCATCGAGGCGGGCGCGGCGGCGGAGCACGGCGAGCTGCCGGCGGCGCAGGAGCCCAAGCCGCAGGGCCCGGTGGTCAAGCCCGGCCTGGGCATGCTCAAGGACCGGAAGTTCCTGTACCCGACGCTGCTGCTGTCGGTCCTGTGGGTGACGCAGACGATCGGCTTCTTCGGCTACTCGAGCTGGGCCCCGACCCTGCTGGCCGCCGAGGGCGTCAGCGTGGAGGACTCGATCTTCTACGTGGCCCTGACCACGGTCGGGGCGCCGCTGGGCTCCTTCCTCGCGGCGATGGTGACCGACCGGTTCGAACGCAAGTGGTGCCTGGTGGTCTTCGGGCTGGTCATCGCCGCCTCCGGCCTGATGTACGGGCTGACGTTCACCCCGGTGCTCATCGTGGTCTTCGGCTTCCTCGTCAACCTCTTCGAGCGCGGCTACACGGCCCTGGCGTACGCCTACTCCCCCGAGCTGTTCAACACCAACGGCCGCTCCCTGGGCACGAGCATCGCCTACGGACTCGGCCGCCTGTCGAACGCGGTGGGCCCGCTGATGATCGCCGGCATCTACAACGGCATCGGCTACGAGGCGGTCTTCATGTTCATCGCGGGCACGTGGACCGTGGGCGCCATCGTCCTGGCCCTCTTCGGTCCGGCCACGCGCCGCCGGCGGCTGGCCGCCGAGGCCGCGGAGCGGGCACTGCCCCACTCGGCCACCGCGGCGTCCTGAGGCCGGACCGGCACGGCCGGGCCCGCCGGCCAGGGCTCCGCGCCGCCCGGCCCCGAGCGCCCGCCGTCCGGCGGGCGCTCGGGGCGTACGGACCGCCGCCGCGCCGTGGTGGACGGGGGCCGGGCGGGCCGTACCGCTCAGGGGGCCGGGTCGAGGAGGTGGGGGCCGTTGTTGCGGACGCTGTTCACGGCCGTGGAGACGGGCCGGGCGTCGAGCCGTCCGCCCCCGGGCCGGATGAGCAGCGCGCGCAGGTCGCCGGTGTCCCGGTGTCCCGGGTCGAGCCAGGCGTCGTAGTCGCCGGGGGCGAGGGCGAGCGGCATGCGGGGGTGCACGCGGCCGGCCTCGTCGGTGGCCTCGGTGGTGATGATGGTGCAGGTCGGCAGCCAGGCGGCCGGATCGTCGGCGTCCTCGACCGCGGGGTCGCGCCAGTACTCGTACAGGCCCGCGAGGGCCATGACCTGGTCGTCGTCGGGGTGGATGAAGTAGGGCTGCTTGCGGATCCTGCCCGTCGCCTCGTCCTCGACGGGGTCCCATTCGTAGAAGCCGTCGGCGGGCAGCAGGCACCGGCGCTTGGCGAAGGCGCGCCGGTACGCGGGCCTCTCGTGCACGGTCTCCACCCGTGCGTTGATCATCCGCGAGCCGATCCGCGGGTCCTTCGCCCAGGACGGCACCAGTCCCCACCGCAGCGCGCGCAGCTCGCGCCGCACCCGGCCGGTGTCGTCGCGGGCGGGCCGTTCCAGGACGGCGTACACCGGGTCGGTGGGAGCGACGTTCCAGCTCGGGGCCAGTGTCTCCGCGGGGTGCCAGTCGGTCACGTGGAAGAGCCCGGCCAGGTCCTCGGGGCTGCGGGTGGATGCGTAACGGCCACACATGCCGCCACTGTGCCACCACCGGCCCCGCGCGCGCTCCGGTTCGGGGGCCGGCCCGGCTGGGAGTCCCGGGGTCAGCCCTGCCGGGGCGCCGGGCCCGGTGGCGCGGCCGGCTCCTCGAAGCCGCCGGGCGCGGCGGCGGTGTTCCGCGCCGCGGGCCCCCGGCGCGGGCCCCTGCCCCGGGTGGGCGCGGTGAGGACGGCGAGGCAGAGGACGACCAGGACGATGCCGCTCCAGCCCAGGAGGGGAAGGCGTTCGCCGACGACCAGGACGGCGAGGACGGCCGCGACGGCGGGCTCCAGCAGGGACAGGGTGGTCGCGGTGCTCGCCGGGACGCGGGCGAGTCCCCGGCCGAACAGGACGTACCCGAGGAACATCGGGACGAGCGCCATGTACGCGCCGACGGCCGCGTCGGACCACGAGGCCAGCAGGGGCCGGCCGGTGAGCAGCAGCACGGGGACGAGCAGCAGACCGCCGCTGCCGAAGACGGTGCCCATGGCCGCCCCGGCGGTGACGCCGCGGCTGATCAGGCGGTGGGCGGCCCAGGAGTAGAGGGCGTAGGTGAGCCCGGCGACGAGGCCGAGGCCCACGCCCAGCACGGTCGCCCCGGCCGAACGGGCACCGGGCCCCGCGGGGGCGCCCATGGCCTGGGCCACGCACAGCAGGGCCGTTCCGGAGAGCCCCAGCGCGGCGCCGGTGATCCAGCGGCGGGTGAGGCGGCGGCCGTCGAGGACCCTCTCGGTCAGCGCGGAGGCGAGCGGGGCGGAGCCGATCGAGACGACGGTCCCGGCGGCCACACCGGCCAGGCGCATACTGGTGTAGAAGGCCAGGGGGTAGGCCGCCACGGTGACCGCGCCGAGCAGTACGACACCGCGCCGCGCGCGCAGCACGGGGGCATCGCGGCGGATGCGGGGAGCGGCGGCGAGGGCCTGGAGCAGCCCGCCGACGCCCATGGCGACGGCCCCGATCGCCAGCGGCCCCACCTCCGGGGCGAACGTCGCGGCGGTGCCCGTGGTGCCCCACAGCACCGAGGCGACCAGCACGCACACCGACCCCGCCCTCACGGACACGGTCGTGGGCCGTGCCGGGCCGGGCTGCCGCCGGGCGGCCCCCTGCCGTTTCGGCGCGGGGCGCGGTGTCGCTGAGGGGCTGGTCCCGGACAGGAGTGCCTCCTTGATCGGGTGGGTCGGTCCACCGGGTGGCCGTGGGGCATTCGGGCCGTCGGGCGACCGGGCGCACGGCGGCGGGTGCGGCCGGCCGGGCGGTCACTTCCACACGTCGACGAGGATCTTCCCCGTACGATGCGGCGGGCCGGCCGGGTTCCGGAGGTGACCGGGGAGTCCGGTCAGGCCGACGCGGGCTCCCACGGCGGTGCGCAGGCGCCCGTGCCGCAAATGCTCGAAGACGGGCGCGAACAGGGCGGGCAGATCGCGCCCCTCGTCGCCGTGCACGGTGTCGCGCAGGCGGAACAGCTCCACGCGGGCGCCGCCTGGGCCGCCGAGGCGTCCCGCGGGCAGCGGTGTTCCGGAGAGCAGCCCGAAGTGGACGAACGTACCGCCGGCCGACGTCAGCGCGTACACGTCGCCGCCCGTCCCACCCCCGACGCAGTCGAAGGCGGTCTCGGCGCCCCGCGGCCCGACGGCCGCCCGCAGCCGGTCGCGCCACCCGGCGTCGTCGGTGCGGATCACCTCGCGCCACCGGTCCGGCGCGGCCACACCGCGCCCCGGCGTTCCCCGGATGACGCCGACGGGCCGGACGCCCCGGTCGGCGAGCAGTTCCGCCAGGTGCCCGCCGATGGCCGAGGCGGCGGCCGTGACCACGACGTTCCGGGTGCCGGGCGGGCAGAACCGCTCGACCATCAGCGTGGCCGTCAGCGGGTTGACGTAGGCGAAGCAGGCGACCTCGTCGGGGAGGTCGTCCGGCACCGGGACGCACCAGGAGTGGCCGAGCCGCTTGTAGCGCTGCCAGTTCCCGGCCGAACCGAGCGGCAGCACGCGCCGGCCCACCGCGTCGGCGGGCACGCCCGGCCCGACGGAGTCGATCACGCCGACGCCCTCGAACCCGGGGACCAGGGGGAACGAGGTCCGTGACCCGTACGCCCCCGAGACGGTGACCGCGTCGGAGGGGTTGACGGTCGAGGCGAGCATGCGCACGACCACCTCCCCGGCGGCGGGGGCCCCGGGCCCCTCGGTCTCCCGCAGGCTCAGCACCTCGCCGAGCCGGCCGGGCGCCCCCGCGACAACGGCCAGCATCCACGCCCCCTCGGCCCGCACGGTGTCAGACCGCCCCATCGTACGAAGCCGGCGCCTTCGTCCGCGAGAGGGGCCGGGCACCGCGCCCGGTACCGGCCTCGGCCGCTCCCCCGGCGGACAGGTCCCGGCCCCCGCCCCCGGGGCGAACGTGGGAAAAAGCGCGGCCGGGGATGTCGAGAAGCCGTGGCCGGCTCCGTCCCCGGGGTGAACGCGACCACAATGGCCGCACAGCACCGAGGAGGGACACCATGGCGAAGTACCTGCTGCTCAAGCACTACCGGGGCGCACCGGCCGCGGTCAACGACGTGCCCATGGACCGGTGGACGCCGGAGGAGATCACGGCCCACGTGCAGTACATGTCCGACTTCGCGGCCCGGCTGGAGAGGACCGGCGAGTTCGTCGACGGGCAGGCCCTCGCCCCCGAGGGGTCCTGGGTCCGCTACGACGGCGAGGGGCGCCCGCCGGTCACCGACGGCCCCTTCCCGGAGACCAAGGACCTCATCGCCGGCTGGATGGTGATCGACGTCGACAGCCACGAGCGGGCCGTCGAACTGGCCGGCGAACTGTCCGCCGCCCCCGGAGCGGGCGGCGAGCCGATCCACGAGTGGCTGGAGGTGCGCCCGTTCCTGACCGCGCCGCCCACCATCACGGAGTGACGACACCCGTGGACGAGGCCCTGCTCCGCGGCCTCACCCCGAGCGTGATCACGATCCTCGTCCGTCGCGGGGCGGACTTCGCGGCGGCCGAGGACGCCGTGCAGGACGCCCTGGTCGAGGCCGTCCGCGTCTGGCCGTCCGATCCGCCGCGTGACCCGAAGGGCTGGCTGGTCACCGTGGCCTGGCGCCGGTTCCTCGACGCGACCCGGGCGGACGCCGCCCGTCGGCGCCGCGAGGAGTCCGTCGAGGAGGAGCCGGCGCCGGGGCCCGCGTCCGCGGTGGACGACACGCTGCGGCTCTACTTCCTCTGCGCCCACCCGTCGCTGACGCCGTCGTCCGCGGTCGCGCTCACGCTGCGCGCCGTCGGCGGGCTCACCACCCGCCAGATCGCCCGCGCCTATCTGGTGCCCGAGGCGACCATGGCGCAGCGGGTGAGCCGGGCCAAGCGCACCGTCTCGGACGTGCGGTTCGACCGGCCCGGCGACGTCGCCACCGTGCTGCGCGTCCTCTACCTGGTCTTCAACGAGGGCTACTCCGGTGACGTGGACCTCGCCGCCGAGGCCATCCGGCTCACCCGGCAGCTCGCCGCGGTCTGCGACCACCCCGAGGTGGCCGGGCTGCTCGCCCTCATGCTGCTCCACCACGCGCGGCGGGGCGGCCGGACCGCGCCCGACGGCAGCCTCGTCCCCCTCGCCGAGCAGGACCGCGGCCGGTGGGACACCGCCCTGATCGCCGAGGGCGTGGCGATCCTGCGGGCGGCCCTGGCCCGCGACCGGCTGGGCGAGTTCCAGGCGCAGGCCGCGATCGCGGCCCTGCACGCGGACGCGCCCACCGCCGGGGAGACCGACTGGGCGCAGATCGTGGAGTGGTACGACGAACTGGCCCGCCTGACCGGCAGCCCCGTCGTCCGGCTCAACCGGGCCGTCGCCGTCGGGGAGGCCGACGGGCCGCGCGCCGGCCTGGCGGCGCTCGCGGAACTGGACGCCTCCCTGCCCCGGTACACGGCGGTCGCCGCGTACCTCCACGAGCGGGACGGCGATCCGGCGACGGCGGCCCGGCTCTACGCCGAGGCCGCCCACCAGGCGCCCAACGCGGCCGAACGCGACCACCTGAACCGCCAGGCCGCCCGCCTCAACGCCCGCCGGGACCGCTGACGGCCCGGCCCCGCCGCGTCAGCGGCGCAGCAGCAGCGGGGTGACCCCGAGGCGGCGGCTGTGGATCCAGACGTCGGAGTACTCCACGGGCCGGTCGTCGGCGAGGTAGGTCACCTGCTGGAGGTACTGCACCGGAGCGCCCTCGGCGAGATCCAGGGAAGCGGCCACGTCCGCACCGGCCGCCTCCGCGCCGAAGGTACGGCGAGCCGTCGCGATCTTCAGCCCGTACGTCCCCTCCAGCACACCGAACAGACTCGCCGAGGTGAAGTCGACCTCCTCGATCCCCGGCGCGAGGTCGGTCCGCACGAAGTTGGACAACAACGCCACCGGCCCCTGCTCGGTACGCCGCACCCGCACCAGACGCAGCACCCGCGTCCCCGCCGCCACGTCGAGCAGCGCCGCCACCGGCCTGGGCGGCGCGATCAGCGCGCACTCACGCACCGTCGTCGTGGTCACCACACCCTGATCGGCGAAATCCTCCGACAGCGTGCTCAGCTTCTGCGCGATCGCCGGCTCGATCGTGGTCGACGTCACGAACGTGCCCCGCCCCCGCACCTGGCGCAGCAACCCCTCCTCGATCAGCGTCGTCAGCGCCCTGCGCAACGTCCCCCGGCTGACCCCGAACTCCTGGGCCAGCTCCGGCTCGCTCTTGAGACGGTAGTGCGGCGGCCACTCGCCGCCGGCGATCCGCAGCCGGATGTGCTCCGAGACCTGGACGTGGATCGCCGTGGGGACATCCCGCCTGATGCCCGGGAGCCCGTTCACACCCGGGAGCCCGTGCCGTCCGGCCGTCACCGTGGTCACGTCCCCTTCTCCGTTCCCGCGTCGTCCCCCGTCCCCGGCGGGCCGGCCTCGGCCGCGGGGACGCGCACCTGCCGGGGTCGGCAGAATGTGCTGAGATCAGGTATAGACAGGCGATTGCCCGGCAGGCAAGGCACTTGCCAAAGAGGCAATTCGCTGGGGGTGGGGCGAGCCGGCGGCGGCGCGTGGCGGTCCACGGGCGGGTGGGGGCGGCCGGCCGGAAGCGTCCGTTCCGGTGCTCGTGCGGCGCGCGGGACGCCCGTTCCCCCTCCGGCGCGGGGCCGGGCGGCTCGTCCGGCCCGGCGGGGGCATGGCGAGGACGGTGCGCGGGGGGCCTCCGCGGATCGGCCCGCGCGGTCGCGGGGCCGGCGCCCGGTTCGGGCGTGCGCCGGGCGCGGGGCTCGACGACCCTCTTCGGCGTCGCGTCGGGCATGGCGGCCCGGACGGCCGGGCGCATGCCGTCGGGGGCGGCCCGCCCCGTTCGCCCGTCCGGTCCGCTCGCCCGTGGTGGCGGCGACGCCCCGGGCGACGCACAGACCGACGGCGGCGCGGGCGTTCTCCAGCCGGGCGGCGGCCCCCGGCGACGGGTGGCCGGCGGTCTGAACCCGCCCCGGCGAAAGGGCCGTCGACGCCACCGCGGTCCGGTCGCGGTGGCGTCGGCAGGGGCGCGGCGCTCCGTGCTCAGGGCCGCGCCGCGGTCCGGGGCCGGAGGTACCGCGCCCGGGGACTCCTCGCGCCACCGCCGCAGGAGTTCGCGGAAGGCTAAGGCACCGTGCGGGCAGGCGGTCGGGCCGTTGGGCCGGCCGCGCCCCTCGGCGTCGTAGCAGCCGGGCGTGCACTCGGCGTGTAACCAGGCGTGCTCGGGGGCGGGCTCCCACCGGGTTCGGTCGCGGTCCCGCGCTGGGTTATGGTGGTCGGATTGGTTGCCTGATTGCGCAATCTGACCATCCTGTCGGACGTGTCCACCGCGGGCCCCGCCGTTCACGGGGAACGCCGGCCGACGACTTCACGGGACCCGGTGGCGGCGTGCGGGGGCGAATGCCGTAGCAATGGGGGGAGACCACCCCGCGGCGGTACACGATCCGGAAGGGACCATGAGATGTGCTGGAAGCCGGCCCTCGAGCCCGGACGTACCGGTGGCCGCGGGTGCCACCGGTCGTTTTTGCACCGACGCGGTCCGAGGGCGCTCTTCCCCTTCGGCCGGTGCACCGGCGGTGCCGCGTCCGGACGAAGGAGGTGTCACTGAGATGCTCGGTGAACCTCCCAGTCCGTATACCGCGTAGGAGCGCCCGGCCGTCGTCACGGGAGCGGCGGCGCCGTTGGCTCCTCGCGCCGTCTCGTTGATGTCCCTGGTCAACCCCTGCTGTATTGAGGACGCCGTCATGCCGCAAGCACCCCTGCCCTCCGGCTCGGACGCGGAGCCGACCGAGCTGTTGCGGACCATCGTCAAGGACCAGCGGCTGGACGCCGCCCAGGCGTGGCTGGAGGAGTATCCACCCCATGTGATCGCCGACGAACTGGCACGCATGGACGCGGTCGACGCCGGGGTGGCCTTCCGGCTGCTGACCAAGGACCGGGCCCTCGACGTGTTCGAGGAACTGAAACCGGTCGTCCAGCAGCAGATCCTCGAAGGGCTGCGGGACCGTTCCTTCCGGGACCTCGTCGAGGGCATGGAGCCCGACAACCGGGCCCGGATGCTGAAGGAGGCCCCGGCGAAGGTCGTCAAGCGGGTGCTGGCCGGACTGAGCCCGAACGAACGGCGGATGACCTCCGCCCTGCTGGGCTACCCGGACGGCTCGGTGGGCCGCTTCATGACGCCGGAGACGGTGGCGCTGCCGCAGGACCTGACGGTCGAACAGGCCCTGCGGACGGTGCGCCGCAAAGGCGCCGACGCCGAGACGGTGTACACGCTGCCCGTGGTGGACTCCGGCCGCCGGCTCACCGGCATCGTCGAACTGCGCGAACTGGTGCTCAACGAGCTGGACACGCCGGTCTCCGACCTCGTCGTCACCGAGCCCGCCTACGCGTGGGCCACCGACTCGGCCGAGGCCGCGGCCCGCCTGATGCGGGAGACCAACGACCTGAACCTGCCCGTCGTCGACAGCGAGGGCCGGCTCGTCGGGCTCTTCACCATCGACGACGCCGTGGAGGTCATCGAGGCCGCCGACTCCGAGGACGTCGCCCGCCAGGCAGGCGCCGCGCCCTGGGCCGGGCACTACATGGCCGCCACCGTGTGGCAGCTCGCCCGCTACCGCGCCCTGTGGCTGAGCCTGCTGCTGGTCGCGGCGACCCTGACGGTCGGGGTCACCCAGGCGTTCGAGGCCACGCTCGAACAGGTGGCCGCGCTCGCCCTGTTCATCCCCATGCTCATCGGGGCGGGCGGCAACGCCGGCGCCCAGGCCGCCACCGCCTGCGTCCGCGCCCTGGCCGTCGGCGAGGTCCGCGGCTCCGACCTGTTGAGGGTCATCTGGCGCGAGTGCCGGGTGGGGCTGGTGCTGGGCTCGCTGCTGGCCGCGCTCGGCCTGGTGGTGGGCACGGTCTTCGTCAGCGCGGACATCGCCCTGGTGGTCGGGATCACCCTGGTGCTGATCTGCGGCTGGGCCGCGACCATCGGCGGCGCCATGCCGCTGCTGGCCAAACGGCTGCGGATCGACCCGGCGGTCGTCTCCGCCCCGATGGTCACCACCCTGGTGGACGCCACCGGACTGATCATCTACTTCCTCACCGCCAAGGCCGTCCTGGGCGTCTGACCCGGCGCGCCCCTCCGTCGCCCGCCGCCCCCCGCGGGCGACGGGCGGCCGGCTCCGGCTTGACCTTGACACGGTGACAAGCCCTTCACTGGGCCGGAGGAGGTGGTCCCCATGACCGAGGCGGCACAGGACACGCACACGCGGCGGGCGCTGCGGGGGCTGGAGCACGACGACGCGTCGGTCCGGCTGCGGGTGGCGCTGGAGATCGGCTCGTCCCCGGACCCGGCGTTCGTCGGCCCGCTCGTCGGACGGTGCGCGGTCGAGCCCGATTTCTCGGTCCGCGAGATGCTGACCTGGGCGCTCACCCGTCACGCGGCGTCGGCGACGGTCCCGGCGCTGCTCGACGCGGTGCGCTCGGGCCCGGCTCGGGCGCGGAGCCAGGCACTGCACACGCTGTCCAAGATCGGGGACCGCCGGGCCTGGCCCGCGCTCACCCCGGCGCTGCTGTCCGACGTGGACGACGAGGTGGCCCGCAGCGCCTGGCGGGCGGCGGTGGTGCTCGTGCCCGAGGGCGAGGAAGGGGAGCTGGCCGCGGGGTTGGCGACGCAGCTCGGGCGCGGGGGGACCGAGCTGCGGCTGAGCCTCAGCCGGGCGCTGATCGCGCTCGGACCGGCGATGGAGCCGGTGCTGGACGCCGCGGTGAGCGCTCCCGACCCGGGGGTGCGCGAGCACGCCATCGCCACGCGGCGGCTGTGGCTGGACCCGGACGCCGGGTTCGCGTACGCCGTCGAGGAGGCGAAGCGCGTCGTCGCCCTGGGCGGGGCGGGCGGGACCGGCGCGGCCGGTGACCCTTCCGGCGGGAGGGACGCGACCGGTGACCCGGCCGACACCGGCGGGGCGGGCGGTGACGGCGGGCCCGGCGAGCGGGTCGCTTCCGACGGGGCGTCATGCGGCGGGGCGGTGGCCTCGCGTGGGACGGTGACGTCAGGCGAGCCGGGCGCGTCCGGCGGGGAGGAGCGGTAGGCGGTGCTGATCGGTGAGGTGGCGCGGCGGTCCGGGGTCAGCGCGCGGATGCTCCGGCACTACGAGTCGCTCGGGCTCGTCCGGCCGACCGACCGCACCGCCTCCGGTTACCGCGCCTACTCCGGCGAGGACATCCGGCGCGTCTTCCACATCGAGAGCCTGCGGACGCTGGGGCTGTCGCTCGCTGACGTCCGCCGGGCCCTCGACGACCCGGACTTCGCCCCGGCGGAGCTGGTCGACGACCTCATCCGCCGTACCCGGGAACGCCTCGCGGCGGAGACGGAACTGCTCACCCGGCTCCGTCGCATCGGCGCCGCGGAACCCGCCGGCTGGGAGGACGTCCTGCGGACCGTCGCGCTGCTCCAGGCACTGCGCTCGCGGAGTCCGGGGGCACGGCAGCGGGCCGCGCTGTCGGCGGTGGAGGGTGTCCCCGTACCGGTGGAGGCGCTGGTCGAGGCGGTACTGAACGAGGCGGACCCGCATGTCGCCGGCGCGCTGCGCTGGGCTCTGGCCCAGTCGGGCACCGAGGCGGCGGCCCTGCTGGCGGAGGGGCTCGACTCCCCCGCGCCCGAGGCGCGCCGCCGTGCCGTCCGGGCGCTCACGGAGCTGCCGTACGAGGCGGCGACCGACGTGCTGCGGGACGCGCTCGCCCACCCGGACGCGGTGGTCCGCGGGCACGCGGCCCCGGCCCTCGGCGCCCGGGGCGTGGCCGACGCGATCCCGGTCCTCATCGGCCTGGCCGTCGAGGAGGGCAACGACGTCGACGCGGCCGACGCGCTCGGGGCGCTGGCGGCCGACCCCGCGCTGGCCGAGCGGATCGCCGACGGGCTCGTCGGCCGCCTCGCCGACGGCACGCTCGGGCCGGCCGCCCGCCGCCGGCTGGCGCAGGCGCTCGCGGAGATCCCCGGGGAGACGGCGTCACGCGCCCTGGCCGGTCTGTCCCACGACGCGGACCGCGGCGTGGCCGTGACGGCGGCCTACGTCCTCACCCTGCGCGACACCGACCGGTAGCCCGGCGCGGCCCGGACCGGCACGGAACCGGGGGCGGGGCGGCACGGAGCCGGGGGCGGCGGCGGAGGACGAGGACGGCTGACGCCGCCGGGCGGGCGGGAGGCACCGCGGCGATCCGGTGTCCGGGCCCGGCGGATCCGCCGGGCGCTCCGCCCGGGGCCGGGTCCCTCGTTGTGATGATCTCGGAACCGGCGAGGGGTCGGCGGCGGGGGGCGTCACGGCCGGCCGGAACGCCTGTCGAGGCTGGTGAGCGGGCGTTTCGGCCGTCCCGCCCCGCCCCGGCGCCCGAGACCGCCGACCGGAACGCCACGTGGCGCGGCGATTACGCTTCGCGGTCATGCGGGCTGGGTCGGATGTGCGCGGCAACCGCTCCGTCAGGGGGACCGGAGCGGTGCTCGTCGTGCTGCTGGCCGCGCTCGTACACCTCCTCGGGTGCGCGCACGGACCGACGCCGGGCCCCGCCCCGCGGGCGGACGCCCTGGCCGCCGCCCCGGCGGCCCCCGGTGGCCTCCTGCCGCCGGAGCCCCCGAGGGCGGAGGCGGCGGGGCACGGCGCCCCGGCCTCCGGGACCTGGTCCCCGTGCGGGGACGCGGACCAGCCGACGGTCCGGGGACCGCGCGAGCCGGAGCCGGCCGGCGCCGGGCTCTCCGCCGCCCCGGCCGCCGGCGCCCCGGCCGTCCTCTCCCCCGCCGCTCCGGGGCACCCGTCCGGCCCGGCGCGGGCGGCGGCACCGGACGCGGGGCGGACCCGGGCCGGGCTCGGGGTGTGGCGGACCTGAAAGGACGTCGCCGCGAGGCCCGCGTCCGTACGGGCCGTACGGCGACCACTCCTCTCCCGCCGCCCCTCGCCACCCCACCGGCCGGCCGCCCGTCCGGCGCCGGCCGCAGGAGAAGCACGTCATGAACCACCTCACCGCCGCGCCGCCGCCCGCTCCCGCGCAGGTGCCCGCCGCCGCCGTGCGACACCCCCTGCGCTCCGCCGCCGGCCTCGTCGGCGATACCCCCGTCCTGTGGATCGGCGGGCCCTTCACCGCCTCCGGACGCGGTTTCTGGGCCAAGCTGGAGGGCCACAACCCCGGCGGGATCAAGGACCGCACCGCCCTGCACATGGTCCGGGCCGCCCGCGCACGCGGCGACCTCGTGCCCGGCGCCCGCATCGTCGAGTCGACCTCCGGCACCCTCGGCCTCGGGCTGGCCCTGGCCGGCGCCGTCCACGGGCACCCGGTCACCGTCGTCACCGACCCCGGCCTGGAACCGCTGATGACCGGGCTGCTCACCGCCCACGGCGCCGGCATCGACGTCGTCACCGCCCCGCACCCCGACGGCGGCTGGCAGGAGGCGCGCCGCCGGCGCGTCACGGAACTCCTCGCCGCCCACCCCGGCGCCTGGTGCCCCGACCAGTACGACAACCCCGACAACGTCGCCGCGTACGCCCCGCTCGCCCGCGAACTCGTCGCCCAACTCGGCCGCGTCGACACGCTGGTCGTCTCCGTCGGCACCGGCGGCCACTCGGCGGGCGTCGGCGGTGTGCTGCGCGGCCACTTCCCCCACCTGCGCGTGGTCGGCGTCGACACCACCGGCTCGACCATCTTCGGCCAGCCCGCCGCCCCGCGCCTGATGCGCGGCCTCGGCTCCAGCGTCTTCCCCCGCAACGTCGCCTACGGCCTCTTCGACGAGGTCCACTGGGTCGCCGCGCCCGAGGCCGTCTGGGCCGCGCGGCACCTGGCCCGCCACCACTACGCCACCGGCGGCTGGAGCGTCGGCGCCGTCGCCCTGGCCGCCCGCTGGCTGGCCCGCACCCTCCCGGCGGACAACCGGATCGTCGCCGTCTTCCCCGACGGTCCGCAACGCTACGTCGGCACCGTCTTCGACGATCCGTACTGCCACCGCAACGGGCTCCTCGGCCGCCCGCCCGCCGACGACCCCGACGAGATCACCGACGGCCGGGACCGCGCCGTCGCCCGCTGGACCCGCTGCACCCGTGTCACCGACCCCCTGGCCCGGCCCGGCCGCCACGATCTCGCGGGAGCGGCCCGGTGAAGCACCTGTGGCGGCAGACCCACTCCTTCTCCCCCGGCGCGCGGCTGCTGATGGCCAACCAGTTCGGCATCAACCTCGCCTTCTACATGCTCATGCCCTACCTGGCGGCGCACCTGTCCGGCGGGCTCGGCCTCGCCGCCTGGGCCGTGGGACTCGTCCTGGGCGTACGGAACTTCTCCCAGCAGGGTCTGTTCCTCATCGGCGGCACCCTCGCCGACCGCCTCGGCTACAAGATCCCCATCATGACCGGCTGCCTCCTGCGCACCCTCGGCTTCGCTCTGCTGGGCTGGGTCGACAGCCTCCCCGCGCTCGTCGCCGCCTCCGCCGCCACCGGGTTCGCGGGCGCGTTGTTCAACCCGGCCGTGCGCGCCTACCTCGCCGCGGAGGCCGGTGAGCGCCGCGTGGACGCCTTCGCCACCTTCAACGTGTACTACCAGGCGGGCATGCTGCTCGGCCCGCTCGTCGGACTCGCCCTGCTGGCCGCCGACTTCCGGCTGGTGTGCACCGTCGCCGCGGCGATCTTCGCCGTCCTCGCCCTGCTGCAGGGCCGCGCGCTGCCCGCGCACCGGCGGGAGAACGGCGCCGCCCGGCCGGAGAGCGTGACCGCGCAGTGGCGCGGCGTCGTCGGCAACCGGCCGTTCCTCCTCTTCTCCGCCGCCATGATCGGCTCCTACGTCCTCACCTTCCAGGTCTACCTGGCGCTGCCGCTCGCCGCGGCCGACGCCCTCGGCAGCCGGGCCACGGCGGTCACCAGCGGGCTCTTCGTGCTCTCCGCCGCGGTGGCCGTCACGGGCCAACTCCGGCTGACCGGCTGGGCGAAGTGCCGCTGGCGGCCCGCGCAGGCCCTCGTCCGCGGGCTGGCGACGATGGGACTCGCCTTCGTCCCCCTCGCCCTCAGCCCCCGCGATCTGCGCGCGGCCGTGCTGGTCTCGCTGATGGCGGCGGTGGTCCTGCTCGCGGCCGGCTCCGCGATCGTCTACCCGTTCGAGATGGACACCGTCGTCGCCCTGTCCGGAAACCGTCTGGTCGCCACCCACTACGGCCTCTACCACACCGTCTCCGGGCTCGGCATCACGCTCGGCAACCTCGCCACCGGCGCGCTGTGGGACTACGCCGGCCGGCACGGGGCGGCCTGGCTGACCTGGGCGGCGCTCACCGCGACCGGGACGGCCTGCGCGGCGGCGGTCGCCGCCCTCGCCCGGACGGGCCGCCTCACCGCGCCGGCGCCGGTGCCCGTCGCGGCGTAGGCGCCGGTCCCCGGGCGGCCCGCGAGGGGCCGGGCCGCCCGGCACGGTCCGCGGCGGCCCCGTTCGGGACGGGTCCGGAGTGTTCGGCGGTGGCATCCGGCCATCCCCGAAACTCGCGTGTCGCCGGCGGACTCCCTTGCTATCGTGCGCCGATGCCTTCGATCAAGCAGGTCCAGATCACGTTCGACTGTGCGGAGCCCGAGCGCGTCGCCCGCTTCTGGTGCGAAGTGCTGGGGTACGTCGTCCCGCCGCCGCCGGAGGGGTTCGCCACGTGGGAGGAGTTCGAGCGCTCGCTGCCTCCCGAGCGGCGCGGCGCCTCCTTCGCCTGCTCCGATCCCTCCGGGGCGGGCCCGCGCCTGTACTTCCAGCGCGTGCCGGAGGGCAAGGTCGTCAAGAACCGGGTGCACCTCGACGTGCGGGCCGGCACCGGGCTGGTCGGCGAGGAGCGCCTCGCCACGCTCAAGGCCGAGTGCGAGCGGCTGACCGCGCTCGGCGCGGTGTGCGTGCGCGTGCTGGAGGCCGACGAGGAGAACGAGTCGTGCATCGTGATGCAGGACGTCGAGGGCAACGAGTTCTGCCTCGACTGAGCCTCCGGTCCGCCACGGCGCCCGCGGGCCCGTGAGTCCGGCCCGGTCCGGGCGGGCGGAGGCGGTGTCCGCGAGAGGCCGACTGCGCGGCGTGCGGGGTACGTCGCCCGGGACCCGGCCACCCCTGCCCGGCGTGCGCCGGGCGGTGCCTCCGGGAGGCGGCTCCTACCCGGGCGTGCGGAGGGCCGTGTCCAGGAGGCGGATCAGTTGGCCGACGCGGCCGCCGCCGTCCGGTGCCGCCGGGAAGCGTTTCAGCACGTCGGCGACGGCCGGTGTGGCGTGGCGCGCCGCCCGTTCCAGGTGGCCGGTGCCCACGCCCCGGTCGTCGCCCCGGGCGAGTTCGGCGGCCCTCGCGGCATGGGCGGCGGCTCCGAGGATGTGCTTGACCTGGGTGGACTTCGCCAGCGGGTGCAGGTAGGCGGCGGCCGCCGCGGACATCGCCGCCCAGGCCGCCTCCCGGCCGGCCGCCGTGTGCGTCGACCCGGCCGCCTTGAGGGCCGCCGCCGCCGTGTCGCGCAACGGTTTGCCACGCGCGCCGCCACGGGCGAACTCCCAGGCGGTGGCGACGGCTTCGCGAGGCCGCGGGTCGTCGGGCCGCTCGGCCTCGAACAGGGGCAGCGCGGGCTCGGCGCACGCCGCGGCGAACGCGGTGACGTCACGGAGGTCCTGGGTGCCGAGCATGACCTCCTGAGGTTCTCCTGTCATGGGCCCATCATCGCTGCCGAGCGGGCATCGGCGCCGGGCCGGGCACCCGGGGCGGCCCGGAGAGGGGCCGCCGGAAACGCGATTGCGACGAGGGGGGACACACCGTACAGTCCATCGCGGCGAGTAAGCCTTGCCTAAGTCGCTGTTTCGGGGGCCTGTTTCCACTCCACCACGTCCGCCAGTGCGCCGGGGCGGGTGAGCCCGCGCCTCCCGTGTCCGGAACCGTGGAGTCCATCCGTTGTCCCCCCGCCAGAAGCCCGCGAAGACCGCGGAACCGCCGAAGTCCAGCCGGTTCGCGAAGCTCGCCGGGGTGTTGCCCGACCTCTCGCCCTGGCGGTCCTCCCGCGACTTCCGGCTCCTGTGGGGACAAGGGCTGATCACGTACTTCGGAAGCGTCATGGCGCTGATCGCGCTCCCGCTCCAGATCAAGGAACTGACCGGATCGCCCCTCGCCGTGGGGGCGATGGGCGCCGTCGAGCTGGTGCCGCTGGTCGTGTTCGGGCTCTACGGCGGCGCGCTCGCGGACGCCGTGGACCGCCGCAAGGTGATCGCGCTGACCGAGGCGGGGCTCGGGCTGCTGGCGGTCGTCCTGCTGGTGAACGCGATGCTGCCGCAGCCGCTGCTGTGGCCGCTGTACGTCGTGGCGGGGTGCGTGGCCGCCCTCGCCGGGCTGCAACGGCCCGCGCTGGACTCGCTGCTGGTCCGGATCGTCCCGCACGACCAGCTCGCCGCGGCCGCCGCGCTGAACGCCCTGCGCTGGCAGGCCGGCGCCATCCTCGGGCCCGCCGCGGCCGGACTGGTCGTCGCCTACGGGGGCAACGTCCCCGCGTACGGGACCACCGTCGTCTGTTTCGTCGTCTCGGTGGCGATGTGCCTCCGGCTCGCCCCCGCGCCGCCCGCCGAGAACGCCGGGCGGCCCTCCTTGCGGGGCATCGCCCAGGGAGCCGCCTACGCCTGGTCGCGCCCGGTCCTGCTGGGCACCTACGCCGTGGACCTCGCGGCGATGTTCTTCGCCTTCCCGAACACGATCTTCCCGTTCCTCGCCCAGGAACTGGACGCCGAGTGGTCGCTGGGCCTCATGTACGCCGCCGGGTCGGTCGGTTCGCTGCTGGTCAGCCTGACCAGCGGCTGGGTCTCCCGCACCCGGCGCCACGGGCGGCTGGTCGTCTTCGGCGCCGCCGTGTGGGGGCTGGCCATCGCGGCGGCGGGCTGGACCGGGAACGTCGGCCTGGTGCTGGTCTGCCTGGGCGTGGCCGGGGCGGGCGACATGCTGAGCGGACTGGGCCGTTCGACGATCTGGAACCAGACCATCCCCGAGGAACTGCGCGGCCGGCTGGCCGGCATCGAGGTCCTCTCCTACAGCGTCGGCCCGCAGCTCGGGCAGGTCCGGGCGGGAGCGATGGCCGGCTGGACCGGGGTCCGGCCGGCCGTCTGGACCGGCGGTCTCGCCTGTGTCGCCTCCGTCGGCCTGCTCGCCGTCGCGCTGCCCAGACTGCTCACCTACGACGCGCGCACCGACGCGGACGCCCTGCGCCGCGCCGCCCGCAGCGCCCCGGCCGAGGCGTAGCGGCCGGCCGGCGGCCACGGTGCGGGTCGGCACCCCGCCCACACCAGGGTGGCGACACCCCGCCCCCACCCACCCCACGCCCCTGCCGGCGGCGGGACGTTCGCCGTCTCGGCCGTGGTGTTCCGCTAGGCCGTCTCCTCGGCGGGCTCCGGGGCGTTCACCGGGCGGGCCGCGCGCCCGCGCCTCGTACGGGCCCGTACGACCGCACTCTCGCACCTGGAGTGACGCCATGACCGTCGCCGTCGTCCTGTTCACCTCGGACCTGCGTCTGCACGACCATCCGCCGCTGCGTGCCGCGTTGCGGGCGGCGGACGAGGTGGTGCCGCTGTTCGTGCTCGACCCGGGGATCCACGCGGCGGGCTTCGACGCGCCCAACCGGCGGGCGTTCCTCGCGGACTGCCTGGGCGATCTCGACGCCTCGCTGCGCCGGCGCGGCGGGCGGCTGGTGGTCCGTTCGGGTCCGGTCGAGCGGGAGGTGCGCGCGGTCGCCGTCGAGTGCGGGGCGGGCGAGGTGCACCTCGCCGCGGGCGTCACCGCGTACGCCCACCGGCGTGAGGAACGGCTCCGCGAGGCGCTCGGCGGGAGCGGCGTGGCGCTGCGCGTGCACGAGGCGGTCGTCACCGCCGTCGCGCCGGGCGCGGTGACGCCCGCGGGCTCCGATCACTTCGCCGTGTTCACGCCGTACTTCCGCCGCTGGTCGGACGAGACGCTGCGCGATCCGCTGCCCGCCCCGCGCACCGTACGGGTGCCCGAGGGGGTGGTGGGCGGGCCGCTGCCCGCGCGGGAGCGGGTGTCCGGTGTCTCGGCGGGGGTGCCGGCGGGCGGGGAGAGCGCCGGGCGGGAGCGGTTCTCACGGTGGTCGCGCTCGGGCCTGGACCGGTACGGGGACCGGCACGACGATCTGGCGGGCGACGGCACCTCCCGGCTCTCGCCCTACCTCCACTTCGGCGCGCTCTCGCCGGTGGACCTGGTGCGGCGGGCCCGGGAGCGCGGCGGGCCGGGCGCGGAGGCGTTCGTGCGCCAGGTGTGCTGGCGGGACTTCCACCACCAGGTGCTTGCCGCGCGGCCCGAGTCGTCGGTGGCGGACTATCGCACCCGGCGGGACCGCTGGCGCGGCGAGGGGGACGCGGCCGAGGACGTCGCCGCGTGGCGCGAGGGCCGTACGGGCTACCCCGTCGTCGACGCCGGGATGCGCCAGTTGCGCCACGAGGGCTGGATGCACAACCGGGCCCGCCTGCTGGTGGCGAGCTTCCTGACCAAGACGCTCTACGTGGACTGGCGGATCGGCGCCCGGCACTTCCTGGACCTGCTGGTGGACGGCGACGTCGTCAACAACCAGCTCAACTGGCAGTGGGTCGCCGGCACCGGCACGGACACCCGTCCGAACCGGGTCCTCAACCCGGTGGTCCAGGGCCGGAGGTTCGACCCCGACGGGACCTACGTACGGCGCTGGGTGCCCGAGTTGGCCGGGGTGGAGGGGCGGGCGGTGCACGAGCCGTGGAAGCTCCCCGAGGAGCGGCGGGCGGCCCTCGGGTACCCGGCCCCGCTCGTCGACCTCGCCGACGGGCTGGCCCGTTTCCGGCACGCCCGGGGCCGCGACTGACCGGGGGCCGTCGGGCCGCCCCCGCGTTCGACCGGCACCGGCGCCGCCCGCCTGGTCGCGGAGATCGGGGGCCTGTTTGTCACGGCCGCTCGCCGGGGGCGCCCCGCACGCCACGCCGCGGCCATGCACGATCACGGTGCCGGCCGGGGCCGCCCTCACCGGCCGGGGCGTCGACGTGGTGCCGGGCTCCGAGGGGCACCTCTCCCCCGTACCCGCGCGAGCGGCGGCACGACGGCCGCTGTGCGTGGTGGCCGGGCCGGGCTCGCCCGCCGGGGGCGAGCCCGCTCGGCCTCCTGTCCGCTCTGCCGCACGTGGTGGTCGGCACCGCGCGGCAGGTCGTCGCGTGCGCGGTGCCCAGGCAGCACGGGGCGGGCCGGGTCAGAGCCAGGGGCCCAGCGCGGGTGCGGGGGTGCCGTCGGCGGCCAGCGGGCCGGTGTCCCGTCCGGTGAGGTAGGCGGCGAGGGCGGGCAGTTCCGCGGTGACGAGGGCGGCCTCGCCGTCGCCGGGCAGGTCCCAGCCGGCCCCGCCGGCCGGACGGCGCAGGGCGACGGCCGGGCCGCCGGCGGCGGAGCGCTTGGCCACGACGTCGTCGCACAGGGCGGCGAGGAAGTCGTCCGGCAGGTCGGCGAAGGAGACGCCGGCCGCCAGGTCGACGGCGTGCACGCACACCTCGCGGGCGCGCATCCAGGGCACCTCGGTGGCGGGTACGGTCCGGCCCTGCGCGGTGACGACCTCGGTCCGCCACTGCCGTTCGTCGAGTCCGTCCATCCCCCTCTCCAGTGCCTCGGCGCTCTCGCGCAGCCACGCGGTGAGCGCGGCGGCGGACAGCGCGCGGCCCCGCGCGATGCCGGCGGCGCGTTCCTCGGGCGAGGCGTACATCGGGGTGGGTTCGCCGGTGGCGGCCCAGTGGACCAGGCGGGACAGCGCCTCGGCGTTGGCGGCGACGTGGGCCGCCACGTGGGCGCGGCTCCAGCCGGGCAGGGGGCCGGACTCGGCGTAGGCGGTGTCGTCGAGGCCGGCCGCGGCCCGCAGCACCAGCGAGGTGCCGAGGGCGGTCCAGCGGCGGGCGTCGTCGAAGGTGCGGGCCATCAGGCGGACTTCTCCGCCACGACCCGGTTCTCCAGGCGGCCGATGCCCTCGATCTCGGTGACGACCACTTCGCCGCCGGTGAGGTAGCGGGCCGGGGTGCGGGCATGGCCGACACCGCCGGGGGTGCCGGTGGCGATGATGTCGCCGGGGTGGAGGCGGGTGACGGTGGAGACGTACTCGACCAGGTCGACGGGGTCGAAGAGCAGGTCGCCGGTGGTGTCGGACTGCATGACCTCGCCGTCGACGGTGAGGCGGACGTCGAGGGCGGGGCGGACGCCGCCGGGCAGTTCGTCGGGGGTGACGAGGCAGGGGCCGACGGGCGTGGAGGAGTCCCACATCTTGCCCTGGAGCCATTCGCGGGTGCGGAACTGCCAGTCGCGGCAGGTGATGTCGTTCAGGACGGTGAAGCCGGCGATCGCCCGAGCGGCCTCCTCGCCCCGGGCGCGGCGCACCGGCCGGCCGATGACGACGGCCAGTTCGACCTCCCAGTCGAAGGCGCCGGTCTCCTCGGGGCGCTGGATGTCGTCGGTGGCGCCGATCAGCGAGTCGGCGAACTTCGCGAAGAGGGTGGGGTGTTCGGGCAGGTCCCGGCCCATCTCCTGGATGTGGTTGCGGTAGTTGAGGCCGACGCAGACCACCTTCGACGGGCTGGGGACGAGGGGCGCGAAGTCGGCTCCGGCCGCGGGGTAGGTGCGCGCGTCGCCGGCGGTGACCGCCGCCGCGTGCTCGGCCCAGTCGTCGCGGGCCAGGAGCGCGCCCAGGTCGGCGGCGCCGAGGTCGACCAGGAGGTCGCCGTCGAGCCGGACGGCGCGGGTGGTGCCGCCGGTGCGGAGGGTGGCGAGCTTCATCGGGGGGTTCCTTCCACGTGGGTGCGGTTCAGCCGCAGGGCTTCGAAGATCGGGGCGTCGCCGAACCGGAACAGGTCCAGCGCGCCGGAGTCGGAGTCGTCGGGACCGGCCTCGGAGCGCACGGACAGCGGCTGCCAGGACGGGACGACGAACAGGTCGCCGCGCGTCACGGACCAGGAGGTCTCGCCGACGGTGACGGTGCCGGAGCCGTCGAAGACCTGGTAGACCGACGAGCCGGTCTCGCGCACCGGCGCGGTCTCGGCCCCCCGGGCGATGCGGTGCACCTCGGCCCGGATGGTGGGCAGCACGTCGGCGCCGGTGGCCGGGTCGGTGAAGCGGACGGCGGCGTGGCCGGGCTCCACGGTGCCGGCGTGGCCCTCCGCCTCCAGGGCGAGCTGGTCGGCGAGGGCGCGGTCGGTGTGCTCCCAGCGGTAGGCGAGCAGCGGCGAGCCGGCGCCGGTGGTGCCCTGGGAGACCGGGCGCAGCCCGGGGTGGCCCCAGAGGCGCTCGGAGCGGGAGCGGTCGGGGGTGGTGCGCTCGTCGTCGCCGAGTTCGTCGCGGCCGAACTCGAAGAACTGGGCTTCGCAGGCGTACTGGAACGGGATGTCCAGGCCGTCGATCCAGGCCATCGGCTCGGCGGTGGCGTTGTGGTGGGCGTGCCAGTTCCAGCCGGCCTGGGGCAGGAAGTCGCCGCGCCGCATGGCCACCGGGTCGCGTCCGACGACGGTCCACACGCCCTCGCCCTCCACGACGAAGCGGAAGGCGTGCTGGGTGTGCCGGTGCTCGGGGGCGTCCTCCCCGGGCATGAGGTACTGGATCGCCGCCCACAGGGTGGGGGTGGCGAACGGCCGGCCGCCTAGGGAGGGGTTGGCCAGCGCGATGGCGCGGCGTTCGCCGCCGCGGCCGACGGGGACCAGATCGCCGGCGCGGGCCGCCAGTTCCCGCAGCCGCCGCCAGCGCCACAGGTGCGGCAGGGCGCGCGAGCGCGGGTGGGCGGGCATCAGGTCGCCGATCTCGGTCCACAGCGGTACGAGGAGTTCCTGTTCGAAGCCCCGGTACAGCTCCTCGAGTGCCGGGGTGACCTCGGGTTGCCCCTGCGCGGAGACGGCCTGGAGCCGGACCGGGGAACCCGTGCCGATGTCGTGGGCGAGGGAGGTGTCAGTCACGCTCCCAGCCTGGGCCTTATCCTCAGGAAGAACACGAGGATTCTGGAAAGCAGAATCCCGGGTCGCCGGGGAGAGGTCCGGGCGGCTCGTTCCGGGAAGGGCCGCGCCATGGACAAACCGCTCAAGACGCCGCCGCCGTACCCGATCGCCAGCGTGGACCACGCGCTGCGCGCGGCGACGATCCTCCAGATGGAGGGCGGGGCGACCGTCTCGCAGCTCGCCGAGCGGCTGGGGGTGGCCCGCTCGACCGCGCACCGGGTGCTGGCGATGCTGGTCTACCGGGACTTCGCCGTGCAGGGCGAGGACCGCGTCTACCGGGCGGGGCCGGTGCTGGAACTGGCGGCGCACTCCCAGTCGCTGGTGTCCCGGCTGCGGGCGGCGGCCCTGCCCCATCTGCACCGGGTCGTGGACCTGCTGGACGAGACCGCGAGCCTGATCGTGCGGACCGGGGACACGGCCCGCTTCATCGCCAGCGTCGAGAGCCGGCAGACGCTGCGGGTCGGCTCCCGGGAGGGGATGGTGTTCCCGGCCCACCGCACGACGGCGGGGCTGCTGCTGCTCGCCGACCTCCCGGACGAGGAACTGGAGGAGGTCTACTTCGAGGACCGCTACCGCGACCGTCCGGCGGAGCGGCCGGACCTGGCCCGGCTGCGGACGGAACTGAGGCGGCTGCGGCGCAACGGGTTCGCCGTGAACCGGGAGCGTTCCGAACGCGGGCTGGTGGCCGTCGGGGTCCTGGTGCGCGACGCGGACGGCGCCGCGCTGGCCGGCCTCTCGCTCTCGATGCCGAGCGTGCGCTACGACCCGCACCACCTCCAGGCCCTGGTCGCCGCCCTCGACACCGCGGCCCGCGCCCTGGAGCGGGACCTGGCCGGACAGGGGTGAGTCCCGGCCCGCGGCGCGACGGACGGGCGCGCGACACCGGCGGGTGTGCCGGCTTCGCGTTCACCTTCGGCGTCCCCGCCGCGCCCGGCGGCCCGCCGGCCTCGGCGGCCGGTGCCGGTCGTGGGCGGTGTCAGTGGTGGGCGGTGTCAGTGGTGGGCGGTGACGTCCGTCACGAGCCGGTCGCACTCCTCGCGGGCTCGATCTGTCGTCCGCGAGGATGCCCACGGCACCCCCGCGGACGACCGACGGCAAACCGCCCGGTGGCCCCCCGCGCGAACCGGCCGACGCGCCGGCGGCACTCGGCGGCGCGCCGCTCGCGCCGCGCCGCGCCGAACGGGCGGACGGACGGGGCGGGCCATGGTCACTCCGGCCGTGCCTCGCGCCCGGCCGCCAGGGTCAGGGCGATGTCGACGATCATGTCCTCCTGCCCGCCCACCAGCCGGCGCCGGCCGCACTCCATGAGGATGTCGCGGACGTCGACCCCGTACCGGCCGGCGGCGGCCTCCGCGTGGCGGAGGAAGGACGAGTAGACCCCCGCGTATCCGAGGGTGAGCGTCTCCCGGTCGACGCGCACCGCGCGGTCCTGGAGGGGCCGCACCAGGTCGTCGGCGGCGTCCTGGAGCCGGAACACATCGCAGCCGTGCTCGAATCCGGACAGGTCGGCGACGGCCACGAACGCCTCCAGCGGGCAGTTGCCCGCACCCGCGCCGTGGCCGGCGAGCGAGGCGTCGACGCGGCGGACGCCGTTCTCCACGGCGACGACGGAGTTGGCGACCGACAGCGACAGGTTCTCGTGGGCGTGGATGCCGATCTCGGTCCCGGCGTCCAGGACGTCCCGGTAGGCGCGGACCCGGTCGGCCACGTCCCGCATGGTGAGCCGGCCGCCGGAGTCGGTGACGTACACGCAGTGGGCGCCGTAGGACTCCATCAGCTTGGCCTGCCGGGCCAGTTCCTCCGGCGGGGCCATGTGGGAGAGCATCAGGAAACCGGCGACGTCCATGCCGAGGTCCCGGGCCGCGGCGATGTGCTGGGCGGAGATGTCGGCCTCGGTGCAGTGCGTGGCGATCCGCACGGAGCGCACCCCGCGGTCGTGGGCCCTGCGCAGGTCTTGGAGGGTGCCGACGCCCGGCAGCAACAGCGTGGTCAGACGGGCGCGCTTGAGCACCGAGGCGGCGGCCTCGATCCACTCTCCGTCGGTGTGCGAGCCGGGTCCGTAGGTGACGGACCCGCCGGCGAGTCCGTCGCCGTGCGCCACCTCGATGGCGTCGACACCGGCCTCGTCGAGCGCGGTGACGATGCGCCGGACGTCGTCCGGGGTGATCCGGTGGCGTACGGCGTGCATGCCGTCCCGCAGTGTGACGTCCTGGATGAAGACCGGGATGCCCATCAGTGGCCTGCCTTTCGCGCCGCGAGGCGCTCCGCGACCCGCAGGGCGGCGGAGGTCATGATGTCGAGGTTGCCGGCGTAGGCCGGGAGGTAGTGCGCGGCACCCTCCACCTCCAGGAAGACCGACACCTGGTGGGTGGGGCGGGTCGCGCCGTCGGCGAGGAGGGTGTCCGCCGGGTGGTCCGCGGGGATCTCGGTGATCTGCACCTCCTGCTTGAGCCGGTAGCCGGGCACGTACGCGGCGACGTCGGCGGTCATCGCCTCCACCGAGCGCTTGATCTCCTCCCGGACGTCCGGGTCGGGCGCGGTGACCAGGCAGAAGACCGTGTCGCGCATGATGAGCGGCGGTTCCGCCGGGTTGAGGATGATGATCGCCTTGCCGCGGCGGGCGCCGCCGACCCGCTCGATGGCCGCCGAGGTCGTCTCGGTGAACTCGTCGATGTTGGCGCGGGTGCCGGGGCCGGCGGACTTCGAGGCGATGGACGCGACGATCTCCGCGTACTCCACGGGCACGACGCGGCCGACCGCGGCGACGACCGGGATCGTGGCCTGGCCGCCGCAGGTGACCATGTTGACGTTCGGGGCGTCGAGGTGCTCGTCGAGGTTGACGGCGGGCACGACGTAGGGTCCGATCGCGGCCGGGGTGAGGTCGATCAGCCGTTTGCCGAACGGGGCCAGCCGCGCGGCGTTGGCCGTGTGGGCCGCGGCCGAGGTCGCGTCGAAGACGATGTCGATCTCGTCGAATCCGGGGAGCCCGATCAGCCCGTCCACGCCCTCGTGGGTCACCGGGACGCCGAGCCGGGAGGCGCGGGCCAGACCGTCGGAGGCGGGGTCGATGCCCACCATGGCGCCCATCTGCAGGTGCCCGGCACCGCGCAGCACCTTGATCATCAGGTCGGTGCCGATGTTCCCGGACCCGATGATGGCTGCCTTCGTCGCGCTCATGCCGCCTCCCCCGTCCCGAAGCGGACGGTCACGGAGCCGAAGCCGGAGAGCGTGGCGGTGACGGTGTCGCCCGGGGAGACCGGGTGCATGGGGCCGAGCGCGCCGGACAGGACGACGTCCCCCGCGCGCAGCGGCTCGCCGAAGGCGCGGGCGGTGCGGGCCAGCCAGGCGACGGCGGCGAGGGGGTCGCCCAGGCAGGCGGCGCCGGTGCCGGTGGAGACCTCCGTGCCGTTGACGTTCATCGACATGACGACGTCCGCCGGCTCGGTCTCGGCCAGGGTGCGCCGGTCGGTCCCCAGGACGTAGGCGCCGGCGGAGGCGTTGTCGGCCACGGTGTCGGCGAGGCTGATGTCCCAGTCGGCGATGCGGCTGCCGCAGATCTCCAGCGCGGCGACGCCGTACCCGACGGCGTCGCGGACCTGCTCGGTGTCCAGCGGCCCGTCGGCCAGGCCGGCGCGGAGCACGAACGCGACCTCCGCCTCGACGCGCGGCTGGAGCACGCTCCCGGCGGGGACGGTGGCGCCGTCGGTGTGGGCCATGTCGTCGAAGAGGACGCCGAAGTCGGGCTGGTCGACGCCGAGCTGGCGCTGCACCGCCTCGGAGGTCAGGCCGATCTTGCGGCCGGTGGTCCGGGCGCCCGCGGCGAGCCGGCGCTCGGTCAGCGCCGCCTGGACGGCGTACGCGGCGGCGAGGTCGTCGCGGCCGATGAGGTCGCGCACGGGCGGGCGCGGCACCCCGGAGGCGGACGCCTCGGCGAGCCGCGCGACCGCGGCGGCGATGGCGGAGTTGCTCGCGGAGGCGAGCGCTTCGTTGTCGGTCACGGTGTCACTGTGTGCCCGGTTCACCGGCCGGAACCAGCGATTCGTCTCGCTCAGCGATACGCTGGCCCCATGGCGGTGACGACCGGGCTGGACACGGTGCTGGGCAAGGCGGTGGCGATCCTGCGGGCCTTCCGGCCCGACGAGGGCGCCGTCGGCCTCGCCGAACTGGTGCGGCGCACGGGTCTGCACAAGGCGACCGCGCACCGGCTGGCCGGGGCCCTGGTCGAGCAGCGGCTGCTCGACCGGGTCGACGGCGGCTACCGCCCCAGCGGCGGCCTCTTCGAACTGGGGATGCTCGCGGCGCCCGAGCGGAGCCTGCTGGAGGTGGCGATGCCGTTCCTCCAGGACCTGTACGAACGCACCCGGGAGACGGTCCACCTCGGCGTCCGCGAGGGCCGTGACGTGGTCTACGTCGCCAAGATCGGCGGACACCGCCAGGCCAGGGCCCCCTCGCGCACCGGGGGCCGGATGCCGCTGCACTGCACCGCCATCGGCAAGGCGCTGCTCGCCCACGCCGGTCCCGGGCTGCGGCGGGAGGTGCTGGAGGGGCCCCTGGAGCGGCGCACCCCGAGGACCGTGGTCGCCCCCGGCGCCCTGCGCCGCCAGTTGCGCGAGGCCCGGGAGACGGGGGTCGCCTTCGAACGCGAGGAGTCCACCGTGGGGCTGCTCTGCCTCGCCGCCCCGGTGCTGGGGCGCGACGACGAGGCGCTGGCCGCGATCAGCGTGGCCGGTCCGACCGGCCGGTTCCGGCCGGAGCGGTTCGTGGCGCAGGTACGGGCGGCGGCCACCGGGCTGGGCAGCACCCTGATGCGGCGTGACCTGCCCGGTTGAACGGCTCCGGCCCGCCCGTGCCCGGCCGGGTCAGGCGCGCGGGCGGGAGGTGAACCGCAGGAGCGGCGGGATCATCATGCTCACCGTGAAGACGGCGAGGCCGAGGAGCGAGAGCGGCAGCATCGTGTGGGTGCCGCCGAGGTAGAGGAGCGGGAGGGCGAGGGCCGCCGCCAGGGTCGACCACGCCTGGGTGCGTGCGGTGGGGTTCATGCGTCTCTCCATTCCGTGGGGGTGGGGCGGGCGCGGCGGGCGCTACCCGAGCAGGAAGAACGGCAGCCCGGCCAGGGCGGTCATCACGAGGGTCAGCGGCAGGGTGCGCCGCAGGACCCGGCCCTCCTGGCCGGAGATCCCGGCGGTGGTGGTGCCGAGCAGGATCTTGCTCGGGGAGATCATCGTGCCCAGCGCGCCGCCGGTGGTCTGGGCGCTGAGGACATGGGCGGTGCTGAGCCCGGCCGCCTGCGCGGTGGTCTGCTGGAAGGCGCCGAAGAGCAGGTTGCTGGACAGGTTGGAGCCGGTGATGAAGGTGCCGAAGACCCCGATGTACGGGCCGAGGAGCAGGTAGATCCCGCTGGTCCAGGCGGCCACCTTGGTCGCCAGGACGTCGGCCTGGCCCGAGCCCTGCATCACGGAGGCCATCGCCACGAGGGTCACCACGGCGATGGTCGGGCCGATCGCCTTCTCCACCGTGCCGCTCAGGATGGAGCGGTACGCCCGCTGCCGCAGGTGCCCCGCCCGGCGGTAGAGGACGTAACTGATCACGGCGGTGACGAGGAGGAGCGTCCCCGCGTGCGTCAGCAGCGCCAGCGTCGACGTGGTGGCGGGGGTGGTGAAGCCGAGCCCGGTGGTGACGGCGGGGAAGTCCACGTCGACGGTGGGTCTGCTGAGCACGCTCTTCAGGGGGCCGATCAGCAGCACCACCCCGGTCACCACCAGCAGGGTGGAGTACGGCAGGAACGCGCTGTTCAGCGACATCGCGGCGGCCGGTACGGGGGGACCGCCGGCCGGTGCGGCCACGGGGGCGGGGCCGCCGGCCGGGGCGCTGGGCGCGGGGGCCGGCCGGTCCGGGGCGGGCTCCCGCCCCGACGCGGGCTCCGCCGCCGGTGCGGGTTCCCCGGCCGGGGCCGTCGTGGTGGGGCCGCCGGGCTCGAAGACGGGGCTGTCCGTCACCCGGGAGGGACGGCGGTACCGGGGCAGGCGGGCGAGGGCGGCGACCACCAGCAGGCCGACGAGGCCGGCGGCGAAGCCGTTCAGCGTGTCGTCCCACTGCGACAGGGCCAGGGTGACCCCGCCGTGCGCGAGGGAGATCACCAGGACCGCGGGCAGCCCCTCCCACACGCCGCGCAGCCGTCCGTAGAGCCAGCAGATGGCCAGCCCGCCCACCAGGTTGACCATCCACAGCAGCAGGGAGGTCTGGACGGCGGTCGTGGCGTACTCCTCCGCCGACAGGTCGGTGACCTGCTTCATGCCGATCCAGGCGGCGGAGAGGGTGCCGAAGGTGTTGTTCCAGGCGTGCCCCACCAGGGCGATGACGACGGCGGGCAGCGGACGCACCCCGATGCCCACGAGCAGCGGGGCGCACACCGCGATGGGCACGCCGAAGCCGGTGATGCCCTGGAGGAAGGAGGCGAAGACCCAGCCGATCGCCATCACCTGGAGCAGCGGATGGGCGAAGAGCCGGGTCATCCCGCGCTGGAACGGGACGAACGCGTCCGCCTCCTTGGCGACCTCGTAGATGAGGATCGCCGAGACGATGATGTACACGATGGTGACGGCCTCGACGACCCCTTTGACGGTCTCCAGCCCGACCGATTCCAGGCGCAGGTGGAAGACGGTGAGCGCGGTCAGCGAGGCGACGAGCCACCCCACCGAACCGGCCTCCGCCGCCCCCCAGCCCCGTCCGATCATCAGGAAGAGCAGCAGGGCGAGCGGCGCCAGCGAGGCGGCCCAGAGCCAGATGCTCGCATTGTCCATTCTCGGGAACTCCTCTCGTCCGGCCGTGCGGGGGCGGGCGTCACCAGCCCAGGGCGAGACCGTCGCCCCGGGGGTCGGCGCCGCCCATCAGCACGTCGTCGGTGACGCGGATGGCCTGGGCGTGCCCCATCACCCCGTCCCAGCTCGGCACTTCGCGGACCGGGTGGCCCCGGGTGCGGAGCCGGTCCAGCGTCTCGGCGGGGAAGCGGTTCTCCATCCGCAGGTCGCGGCGCTCGTCGCCCCAGGTGCGGCCGTAGAGCCAGCGCGGCGCGTCGATGGCCGACTGGACGTCGCGGCCGAAGTCGACGACCCGGGTGACCAGGGCGTTGGAGGTCTGGGGCTGGCCTTCGCCGCCCATCGTGCCGTACACGAGGTCGAGTTCGTCGCCGCGGAAGAGCATGCCCGGCATGAGGGTGTGGAAGGTGCGCTTGCCGGGTTCGAGGCGGTTCGGGTGCGCCTCGTCGAGGGAGAAGAAGGAGCCGCGGTTGTGCAGCAGCACGCCCGTCTCCCCGGCGATGAAGCCCGAGCCGAACTCGTGGTAGAGGCTCTGGATCACGGAGGCCGCGTTGCCGGCCGAGTCCACGACGACGCTGCACGTGGTGTCGCCGCCCATGCGCGCCGAGGGGACCGCGGGCGCCGGGTCGGCCGAGATGCGCCGGCTCAGTTCGGCGGCGTGCTCCTTGGAGAGCAGGTCGTCGAGCGGGATGTCGTGGAAGGCGGGGTCGGTGAGGTGGCGGTCGCGGTCGGCGAAGGCCAGGCGGGTGGCCTCCACCAGCAGGTGGACGTACTCGGGGCTGTCGTCCGTCATCCCGCTGAGGTCGAAGTTCTCCAGGATGTTGAGGGCGATCAGGTGGGCGAACCCCTGGGAGTTGGGCGGGTGCTGGTAGCAGCGGTAGCCGCGGTAGGTGGTGGAGATCGGCTCGGTCCACTCGGAGTGGTGGGCGGCCAGGTCCTCCGCGGTGAGCAGACCGCCCGCCTCGCGCAGGCTCGTGGCGATCTCCTCGGCGACCGCTCCCTCGTAGAAGCCGGCGCGGCCCTTGTCGGCGACGGTCTGGAGGGTGTCCGCCAGCCGGGGCAGGGCGAGGACGTCGGCCATGATAGGTGCCCGGTCCTGCGGGAGCAGGGTGCTGCGGGTCAGCGGGTGGGCGCTCAGCACCTCCGCGACCTCGGCGGCGCAGGTGGCGTAGCTGTCGCACACGGCGAAGCCCTCGCGGGCGTAGGTGATGGCCGAGCGCAGGAGCTGGGAGAGCGGCAGGCTACCGAAACGTTCGTGCGCGGCGCACCAACTGTCCACGGCACCGGGCACCGTCACCGAGGCGAGCGGACCGCGCACGGGGATCGCGTCGTGGCCGCGCTGCCGGAAGTAGCCGCGGCTGGCCTGGGCGCCGGAGCGGCCACTGCCGTTGAGCGCGTGGACACGGCCCGTGGAGGCGTCGTGGATGAGCCAGAACGCGTCCCCTCCGGGGCCGGTCATGTGCGGATAGACCACGCCCAGCGTGGCGTTGATGGCGATCGCGGCGTCGACCGCCGTGCCGCCCTCCTGGAGGACCTGGAGTCCGGCCGCGGAGGCGAGGTAGTGCGGTGTGCTGACCATCCCGTTGCGCGCCAGGGCCACCGGGCGGGTAGTGCGCGTCATGCCGGCTCCTTAGAGTCAGTCGCGTCAGGTCGTGCCGGAGTGAATTGCATACGTTATGGAGTAGGCAGTATTCTGGGCGGGCTCCCCAGCCCTGTCCAGGGGTCGTGCGAACGTTTGTGGTGCGCGGTCCCCCCGCCCGGCGCGCGGCTCGCGCTCCTCGGGCGACGCACACTCGGTGCGCCTTCGGCAGGGCCGGGTTGACGTGACGCGGCCCGCCTGGGCACGCCCGCTCCGGTACCGCCCGCCGCCGGCCCCCGTCCGGCCCGCCTCCCCCACCGCACGTCAGTCGCGCCAGTCGCGGTAGGCGTCGGTGGTGGAGTCGGCGTGACGGCGCATCAACTCGCCCGCCCGCTCCGCCTCCCCCGCCGCGACGGCCTCGATGATCTCGGCGTGCTCGGCCCACGCGTCCTCGCCCCGGGGCCGGGCGACCGGCGCGTAGTACCAGCGCACCCGGCGGTCGACCAGGGCGATCAGGTGGGCCAGGACGTCGTTGCCGGCCAGCTCCGCGAAGGCGCCGTGGAGCGCCGAGTTGGCCGCCACCAGCCGTCCGACGTCCCCCTCGGCCAGCGCCGCCACGCCCTCCGCCTGCAGCTCCCGCAGCCTCCCGACGTCGGCCGGCGTGGCCCGGCCGGCCGCCAGCCGCGCCGAGTGGGCTTCCAACAGGGCCCGCACACTGAGCAGTTGCCGGGCCTCACGGGCGGTCGGCGCGTGCACGAAGGCCCCCTGCGCGGGCCGCAGGTCCACCCAGCCGTCGGTGTGCAACCGTTGCAGCGCCTCGCGCACCGGCTGCCTGCTGACCCCGAGGCGCTCGGCCAGTTCGGCCTCCACCAGGTGCCGGCCGGGCAGCAGCGCACCCCGGACGATCAGCTCGACCAGGGTGTCGTACACGGCCTGGCGCAGCGGGGCCGACCGGGCCACGCGGCGGGTCGCCGCGGCGGTCAGGGACTCGCGCATCGTTGCCTCCGGGAATCGGCGGGGACGGACCCGCCCCGGGGCCGGCCGCGTCGGCGTGTACGAACGGGAAGGGCTCGGCGCCCACGGCGGGCAGCCGGCCCCGGCCGCGGGGCTCGCGCCCCGAGGGCCGAGCCCTCGGCCTCCGGCGGGCGCCCGGGCCCCGGGGCCGGGGTCTCCGGGCCGGGCCGGTCGCCGACGGCGCCGGGTTCTCGGGGCCGGGTCAGCCGCCGATGGCGGACATCGGCCGGGCGGGCTGGAGGAAGGACGGGTCGTCCAGGCCGGAGCCCGCCTTCTTGCCCGCCATCGCCGTGCGCCAGAGACCGGCGATCTCCTCGTCCGGCGCACCGGAGCGCAGCGCGGTGCGCAGGTCGGTCTCCTCGCGGGCGAAGAGGCAGGAGCGCACCTGGCCGTCGGCGGTGAGCCGGGTGCGGTCGCAGGTACGGCAGAAGGGCCGGGTCACCGAGGCGATCACGCCGACGGTGGCCGGGCCGCCGTCGACCCACCACCGTTCGGCGGGGGCCGACCCCCGCAGCCCCTCGTCCTGCGGGGTGAGGGCGAAGGACCCGGCGAGCCGTTCCAGGATCTCGGCGGCGGTCACCATCCGCTCGCGCTGCCACCCGTGCTGGGCGTCGAGCGGCATCTGCTCGATGAAGCGCAGGTGGTAGCCGTGGCGCAGGGCCCAGTCGAGCAGTTCGGGTGCCTCGTCGTCGTTGAGGCCGCGCATCAGCACGGAGTTGACCTTCACCGGGTCCAGTCCGGCGTCGCGGGCGGCGGCCAGTCCGGCCAGCACGTCCCGGTGCCGGTCGCGGCGGGTGAGCCGGGCGAACCGGTCCGGGCGCAGTGTGTCCAGCGAGACGTTGACCCGGTCGAGTCCGGCGTCGCGCAGGGCGGGCGCGGTGCGGGTGAGCCCGATCCCGTTGGTGGTGAGCGAGAGCCGGGGGCGCGGGGCGAGCGCGGCGCAGCGGGCGACGATGCCGGGCAGCCCGGGGCGCAGCAGCGGTTCGCCGCCGGTGAAGCGCACGTCGGTGACGCCGAGGCGGGTCACCGCGATCCGGATCAGGCGCACGGTCTCGTCGTCGGTGAGCTGTTCGCTCCGGGGCTGCCAGGCCAGGCCCTCGGCGGGCATGCAGTAGGTGCAGCGCAGGTTGCAGCGGTCGGTCAGCGAGACCCGCAGATCGGTGGCGATCCGGCCGTGGGTGTCGGTCAGCATGGGTACCGCCTTCCTCGGGTGGCGCGGGGAGCGGCCGGCGCGGGGTCGGCCGCTCCCCCGTCACAGGGCCTTCAGCTCCTCGGTGATCTCGGCGACGGAGGACTTCGCGTCGCCGAAGAGCATCGCGGTGCGGGCGTCGAAGTACAGCTCGTTCTCGATGCCGGCGAAACCGGGGCTCATCCCGCGCTTGAGCACGATGACCGACTTGGCCTGGTCGACGTTGAGGATCGGCATGCCGTAGATCGGCGAGCTGGGGTTGCTGCGGGCGGCCGGGTTGGTGACGTCGTTGGCGCCGATCACCAGGGCCACGTCCGTGCGGCCGAACTCGCCGTTGATGTCGTCCATTTCCTTGAGCTGCTCGTAGGGCACGTCGGCCTCGGCCAGCAGGACGTTCATGTGGCCGGGCATGCGTCCGGCGACGGGGTGGATGGCGTGCTTGACCTCCACGCCGCGCGCCTCCAGCAGGTCGGCCATCTCGCGGACGGCGTGCTGGGCCTGGGCGACGGCCATGCCGTAGCCGGGGACGACGACGACCTGGGCGGCGTAGGCCATCTGGATCGCCGCGTCGGCCGCGCTGGTCTGGCGCACCGTCTGGTCGGCCGGGCCGCCGCCGGGTCCCGCGGCGGAGGCGGTGCCGCCGAAGCCGCCGGCGACGATGGCCGGGATCGACCGGTTCATCGCCTTGGCCATCAGGTCGGTGAGGATGGTGCCGGAGGCGCCGACGAGCATGCCGGCGACGATCATCGCCGTGTTGTCCAGGGCGAGTCCGGTGGCGGCGGCGGACAGTCCGGTGAAGGCGTTGAGCAGCGAGATCACGACGGGCATGTCGGCACCGCCGATGGGCAGCACCACGGTCACGCCGAGCACGGCCGAGGCGGCGAGGATGCCGAGGAAGAGCGCCGGGGAGGCGTGGCCCAGGCCGATGGCCACGGCGCAGGCCACGGCGGCCAGCAACAGCACGAGGTTGAGGGGCTGTTGGGCGCGGCCCAGGCCGATGGGCCGGCCCGGCAGGATCTCCTGGAGCTTGCCGAAGGCGATCAGCGACCCCCAGAAGGAGAGGGAGCCGACGATGGCGGCGAACAGGGAGGTGACGGCGACGTAGGCGGCCTGGTGGGCGTAGCCGTCGCTGTTGCGGAACTCCACCCAGGAGATCAGGGCGACGGCGCCGCCGCCGACCCCGTTGAAGAGCGCGACCATCTGCGGCATGGCGGTCATCCTGATCCGCCGTGCGGCGGGGACGCCGATCACCGTGCCGACCACCACGCCGAGCACGATCAGCGGCCAGTTGCCGGTGCCGGGGGTGAGCAGGGCGGCCACGGCGGCGATCACCATGCCGGCCGCGGCGGTGAGGTTGCCGCGTACGGCGGTCCGCGGGCCGGTCAGGCCCATGAGGCCGTGGATGAAGAGGGCGAACGCGACGATGTAGAGGATCGTGATGAGGTCATCCACGGCCGGTGGTCTCCTTTCCGGTACCGGTGGTGGCCGGCTTCTTCTTGAACATGCCGAGCATCCGGTCGGTGACGAGGAATCCGCCGACCACGTTGATCGTGCCGAAGACGATGGCGACGACCAGGAGCACCCGGTCGACGGCGCCTCCCGCGGACTGGCCGAGCAGGATCAGTCCGCCGAGCAGCACGATGCCGTGGATGGCGTTGGTGCCGGACATGAGCGGGGTGTGCAGGGTGTTGGGCACCTTGGAGATCACGGCGAAGCCGATGAATCCCGCCAGCACCAGGATCGCCAGGTTGGCCAGGAACATCATCGGGCCTCCGTGAGCTGGTCACTGTGGTGGGTCACGCAGCAGGCGGCGAGGATCTCGTCGGAGAGGTCCGGGGCGAACTCGCCGTCCTTGAGCATGAGTTCGAGCAGCGCCTGGACATTGCGGGCGTACAGCTCGCTGGCGTGCTCGGGGAGGGTCGCGGGCAGGTCGAGCGGGGCCGCGACGGTGACGTCGTGCCGGACGACCGTCTCGCCGGGGCTGGTGAGCTCGCAGTTGCCGCCGGTCTCGCCGGCCAGGTCGACGACGACGCTGCCGGGCCGCATCCGGCGGACGGCCTCGGCGGTGACGAGCTTGGGCGCGGGCCGGCCGGGGACCAGGGCCGTGGTGATCACCACGTCGAAGCCGCTGATCGCGTCGGTCAGCCGGCGCTGCTGCTCGGCTTGTTCCTCCGCGGAGAGCGCGCGGGCGTAGCCGCCCTCGCCGGCCGCGCTGACGCCGAGGTCCAGCCACTGGGCGCCGAGCGAGCGGACCTGCTCGGCGACCTCGGGGCGGACGTCGAAGCCGGTGGTGCGGGCGCCGAGCCGCTTGGCGGTGGCGAGCGCCTGGAGTCCGGCGACGCCCACGCCGAGCACCAGGGCGGTGGCCGGTTTCACCGTGCCGGCGGCCGTGGTGAGCATCGGGAAGAAGCGGGTGGAGCAGTCGGCGGCCAGCAGGACGGCCCGGTAGCCGGCGACGTTGGCCTGGGAGGACAGCGCGTCCATGGACTGGGCGCGGGAGATGCGGGGCACGGACTCCATGGCGAAGCCGGTGACGCCGGCCAGGCGCAGCCGTTCGGCGACCTCCGGCCGGGTCAGCGGGGCCAGGAAGCCGATCACGGTGGAGGCCGGACGCAGCAGCCCGGTCTCCTCGGGGGTCGGCGGGTTCACCTTGACCACGACGTCGGCCGCCCACGGCGCGCCGATGGTGGCTCCGGCCTGTGCGTACGCGTCGTCGGGGATCAGCGCCCCGGCACCGGCCCCGGCCTCGACCACGACGCCGAGGCCCGCGGCCCGCAGCCGTTCGACGACTTTGGGCACGAGGGCGACCCGGCGTTCGCCGGCCGCGGTCTCCCGGGGCACTCCGATCAGTGTCATGTTCCTCTTCCCGGATATGAGGGGGCGGGTCGTCCGCCCGGCGGCACGGCGCGGTCCGGGGCGGACCGGGGTGCGGTGGGCGGGCGCGGGGTATGGACGGGGACGGCGGGGCCGGTGCCGCGTGCGGTGGCGGCACCGGCGGTGGGCGGGGTCCGGCGGGCGGGGTTCCGCGCGGTGGCCGGGGTCCCGCCCCGGGCCGGGGCCGTCCGGCCCGGCCCGGGTTCACGGACCGGTGTGGCGGTCCGGCGGTGCGGGGTGCGCACCGGTCACAGCGCCCGGCGGACCAGGTCGGCGGCTTCGGTCGGGGTCTTGCCGACCTTGACTCCGGCGGCCTCCAGGGCCTCCTTCTTCGCCTGGGCGGTACCGGACGAACCGGAGACGATCGCGCCGGCGTGGCCCATCGTCTTGCCCTCGGGCGCGGTGAAACCGGCGACGTAACCGACGACCGGCTTGGTCACGTTGGCCTTGATGAAGTCGGCCGCGCGCTCCTCGGCGTCACCACCGATCTCACCGATCATCACGATCAGGTCGGTGTCCGGGTCGGCCTCGAACGCGGCGAGCGCGTCGATGTGCGTGGTACCGATGACCGGGTCACCACCGATACCGACCGCCGTCGAGAACCCGATGTCGCGCAGCTCGTACATCATCTGGTACGTCAGCGTGCCCGACTTCGACACCAGACCGATACGGCCCGGCTTGGTGATGTCACCCGGGATGATGCCCACGTTCGACTGACCCGGCGTGATGATGCCCGGGCAGTTCGGACCGATGATGCGGGTCTTGTTGCCCTTCTTGCCCGCATACGCCCAGAACGCCGCCGAGTCGTGCACGGCGATACCCTCGGTGATCACGACCGCGAGCGGAATCTCCGCGTCGATCGCCTCGACGACCGCGTCCTTCGTGAACTTCTCCGGCACGAAGATGACCGAGACGTTCGCACCCGTCTTCTCGACCGCCTCCTTCACCGTGCCGAAAACCGGCACCTCGGTGCCCTCGAAATCGACGGTCTGACCCGCCTTGCGGGGGTTCACGCCGCCCACGACGCTGGTGCCGTCCCCGAGCATGAGCCTGGTGTGCTTCATACCGGTGGCGCCCGTCATGCCCTGGACGATGACCTTGCTGTCCTTGTTGAGCCAGATAGCCATGGTGTGTTGGTGTCCTCGTCCTGAGTGCTTACTTGGCGGCGTGGGCCAGCTCGGCGGCCTTGTCGGCCGCCCCGTCCATCGTGTCGACACGCTGGACCAGCGGGTGGTCCGCATCCGTGAGGATCTTCCGGCCCAGCTCCGCGTTGTTGCCGTCCAGACGGACCACCAGCGGCTTCTCGACCTTCTCGCCCCGGTCCTCCAGCAGCTTCAGCGCCTGCACGATGCCGTTGGCGACCTCGTCACACGCCGTGATACCACCGAAGACGTTCACGAACACCGAGCGCACATCCGGGTCACCCAGGATGATCTCCAGACCGTCCGCCATCACCTGCGCGGACGCACCGCCACCGATGTCCAGGAAGTTCGCCGGCTTCACACTCCCGTGCTTCTCACCGGCGTACGCGACCACGTCCAGGGTCGACATGACCAGACCCGCGCCATTGCCGATGATCCCGACCTCACCGTCGAGCTTGACGTAGTTGAGGTTCTTCTCCTTGGCCGCCGCCTCCAGCGGATCCGCCGCCGCCTTGTCGTGCAGCGCCTCGAAGTCCGGGTGACGGAACTCCGCGTTGTCGTCCAGCGACACCTTCCCGTCCAGGGCGATGACCTCCCCGGAAGCGACCTTGGCCAGCGGGTTGACCTCGACCAGGAGAGCATCCTCCTTGATGAAGGTGTCCCACAGCCTGACCAGGACGTCGGCGACCTTGTCCGCGACCTCGGCCGGGAACTTCGCGGCCTCGACGATCTCACGGGCCTTCGCCGGCGTCACACCGTCGATCGCGTCGACCGGCGTCTTGGCGACAGCCTCCGGACGGGTGGCGGCCACCTCCTCGATGTCCATCCCGCCCTCGACGGAGGCGATGGACAGGAAAGTCCGGTTGGCACGGTCGAGGAGGAAGGAGACGTAGTACTCCTCGACGATCTCCGGAGCGGTCTCGGCGATCATCACCTTGTGGACCGTGTGGCCCTTGATGTCCATGCCGAGGATGTCCGTCGCCCGCGCGACGGCCTCGTCCGGGGTGGCCGCCAGCTTGACGCCACCGGCCTTCCCGCGGCCACCGACCTTCACCTGAGCCTTGACGACGGACTTGCCGCCCAGACGCTCGGTGATCTCGCGCGCCGCCTCAGGCGTGTCGATGACTTCACCGGCCAGCACCGGTACATCGTGCTTGGCGAAGAGGTCCCTCGCCTGGTACTCGAACAGGTCCATACGCGTGCCTCCCGGGCACTGGCGCGACCGGCCGGACGGAGAGCCGGCCGGGAGCGCGCGGTGGGAATCAGACGACGCCGCTCACGCGGGGAGGTGTCTGCGGCAGAACGACCATAGGGTCTACTGAATACTGTATGCAATACCCCGGACAGACCCTCCTTCGAGCGAGAAGGCCCCCCTGAAGCCGGAACCTCTGCACGGAGAGAGTGGGGGTGACGGGACCCTGGACCTCACTCGGAAGCTTTGTATACAGTATTCAGTCTTCCACGAGAGGAGTCCCATCGTGAAGATCGCGGTTCTCGGAGCCGGGGCGATCGGCGCCTACGTCGGAGCGGCGCTCCACCGGGGCGGTGCCGAGGTGCACCTGGTCGCCCGGGGCGAACACCTGCGGGCCATGCGGGCGGACGGGGTGCGGGTGAAGAGCCCGCGCGGCGACTTCGTCGCCCGGCCGCACGCCACGGACGATCCGTCCGAGATCGGTCCGGTCGACTACGTCTTCCTCGGGCTCAAGGCCCACTCCTACCCGTCGTGCGGCCCGCTCATCGAGCCGCTGCTCGCCGATCACACCGCCGTCGTGGCCGGCCAGAACGGCATCCCCTGGTGGTACTTCCACCAGCTCGACGGCCCCTACGAGGGCCGCCGGGTCGAAGCCGTCGACCCGGGCGGCGCGACCAGCGCCGTGCTGCCGCCGGAGCGGGCGATCGGCTGCGTGGTCTACCCGGCCACCGTCATCGAGAGCCCCGGGGTGATCCGGCACCTGGAGGGCACCCGCTTCTCCCTCGGCGAACCCTCGGGCGCCGTCTCCTCGCGCTGCACGGAGCTGAGCGAGGCGATGGTCGCCGGCGGGCTGAAGGCGCCGGTCGAGGAGAACCTGCGCGACGACATCTGGATCAAACTGATGGGCAACGTGGTCTTCAACCCCCTCAGCGCGCTCACCCGGGCGACGATGGTGGAGATCTGCCGGCACCCCGACACCCGGCGGCTGGTCGTGCGGTTGATGGAGGAGACCCTCGACATCGCGGAACGGGTCGGCAGCCGGCCGCGGATATCCATCGAGAAGCGGCTGCGCGGCGCCGAGGGCGTCGGGCACCACAAGACGTCGATGCTCCAGGACCTGGAGGCCGGCAAGCAGTTGGAGCTGGACGCCATCGTGACCGCGGTGGTGGAACTGGCCGACATCACCGGGGCGGAGGCGACCACCCTGCGCGCCGTCCACGCGGCCACCGACCTGCTCGCGCGGTGCAGCGCGCCGGGGGCCGGACAGGACCGCGTCGCCCCGGCGCCCGTGCCCGCGTGAGCCGGGGCCGGTAGGGCGGTCCCGGGGCCCGCGCGGCTCCGGGACGCCCGGTGACACAGGACGTACGCGCGGGGCGGAAACGCCTGTCCGCGCCGCGCGTACCGGGGGGCGGGGCGGAAGGGCAGGGTGCCCTCCGCGCCGCGCGTACGGGAGGGCGGGGCTCCACGGGCCCCGGGGCGGTCGTCGATGAGGTGCGCACCCGCGCGTCGGGCCTCGCCGGCGGCCGCCGACGCATGCCCGGACCCGTGCGGGACCACGGGGACGGCACCCGGGAAGACGGTGGGGCGGCGGCCCCCGGACGGGAGAGCGCCGGCTCGGGCAGCCCCGGCGGCCTTCGCCGTGACGCCCCCGGCCGTCCGCCGGCGACCCGCGCCGGCGGACGGGCGCCCCTCCGCGCCCCTCCCCCTCCTGCGCACACGCGACCGCCCCGCCTCCCGGCGTACGGTCCTGCGTACGCGGGGAGACGGGGCGGTGGGTCGCGGCCGGGTCAGCCGACGGCGGCGGCGTCCGGCGGGGTCACGAGCCGGGCGGCGGCCAGCGCGACGGGGTTGAACCCCTCCGCGCCCGCGGCGGCGAACTCCGCCAGCCGCGCGCGCATCCTCGGGTCCCAGAAGGTGCGGATGTGCCGTGCGACCGCCTCCGCGGCCTCCTGCTCCGGCAGGTGCTGGAAGGCGACGGCGATGTCGTTCACCATCCGGCGCTCCGGCGGCACGGTGCCGGCCATGTCAGTCCACCCCCACGGGCCGGCCCTCGCGGGCCGGGTCGGCGTCCCGCGCGGCCAGCGGATGGGCCAGCCCCACCTGTACCGCGGTGACCTTGTACTCCGGGCAGTTGGTCGCCCAGTCCGAGTTCTCCGTGGTGACCACGTTGGCGCCGGTCACCGGATGGTGGAACGTCGTGTAGACGACGCCCGGCGGCATCCGGTCGGAGATCTGGGCCCGCAGCGTCGTCTTCCCCACCCGGCTGGCGAGCGTCACCGTGTCGCCGTCCCGGACCCCGCGCACCTCGGCGTCGTGCGGGTGCAGTTCCAGCAGGTCCTCCGGGTGCCAGGCCACGTTGCCGGTACGGCGGGTCTGCGCGCCCACGTTGTACTGGCTCAGGATGCGCCCGGTGGTCAGGACCAGGGGGAAGCGGGAGGTGGTCCGCTCGTTGGTCGGCAGGTAGTTGGTGACCACGAACCTGCCCTTGCCGCGGACGAAGGAGTCCACGTGCATGGTGGGCGTGCCCTCGGGCGCGTCCTCGTTGCACGGCCACTGGATGCTGCCGTGCTTGTCCAGCGACTCGAAGGAGATGCCGCGGAAGGTCGGGGTGACCTGCGCGATCTCGTCCAGGATCTGGCCGGGGTGGTCGTAGGACATCGGGTAGCCCATGGCGGTGGCGATGTCGCAGACGATCTCCCACTCGTGCTTGCCCGCCTTCGGCTTCATCACCGAGCGGACCCGGTTGACCCGGCGTTCGGCGTTGGTGAACGTGCCGTCCTTCTCCAGGAAGGAGGCGCCCGGCAGGAAGACGTGCGCGAACTTGGCGGTCTCGTTGAGGAACAGGTCCTGGACCACGACCAGTTCCATGGACTCCAGCGCGGCGGTGACGTGCTGGAGGTTCGGGTCGGACTGGGCGATGTCCTCGCCGTGCACGAACAGGCCCCGGAAGGTCCCGTCGATCGCGGCGTCGAACATGTTGGGGATGCGCAGTCCGGGCTCGGGCAGGAGGGTACGGCCCCACAGCTCCTCGAACACGGTGCGCACCGCGTCGTCGGAGACGTGGCGGTAGCCGGTGAGTTCGTGCGGGAAGGAGCCCATGTCGCAGGAGCCCTGCACGTTGTTCTGGCCGCGCAGGGGGTTCACGCCGACGCCGTCGCGGCCGAGGTTGCCGCAGGCCATGGCGAGGTTGGCCATGCCCATCACCATCGTGGAGCCCTGGCTGTGCTCGGTGACGCCGAGGCCGTAGTAGATGGCCCCGTTGGGCGCCTCGGCGTACAGCCGGGCGGCGGCCCGCAGTTCGGCGGCGGGGACGCCGGTGACGGCCTCGGTCGCCTCCGGGCTGTTCTCCGGGCGGGCGACGAACTCCTCCCACTCCTCGAAGCCTTCGCACCGGGCGTCCACGAACTCCCGGTCGACCAGCCCCTCGGTGACCACGACGTGCGCCATGGCGTTGACGACGGCGACGTTGGTGCTGGGCCGGAGCTGGAGGTGGTGCGCGGCCTCGATGTGCGGCGAGCGCACCAGGTCGATGCGGCGCGGGTCGACCACGATGAGCCGGGCGCCCTCACGCAGCCGGCGCTTCATCCGCGAGGCGAAGACGGGGTGGCCGTCGGTGGGGTTGGCGCCGATCACCATGATCACGTCGGCCTGGGCGACCGAGCGGAAGTCCTGGGTGCCGGCCGATTCCCCGAAGGTCTGCTTCAGCCCGTAGCCCGTCGGCGAGTGGCAGACGCGGGCACAGGTGTCGATGTTGTTGTTGCCGAAGGCCGCCCGGACCATCTTCTGGACGACGAAGACCTCCTCGTTGGTGCAGCGCGAGGAGCTGATGGCGCCGATGGAGCCGGGTCCGTACCGCTCCTGGAGGCCGCGCATCCGCGTGGCCACCGTGCGGATGGCCTCGTCCCACTCGACCTCGCGCCAGGGGTCGGTGATCCGGTCGCGGACCATGGGCTTGAGGACGCGGTCGGGGTGGCTGGCGTAGCCGAAGGCGAAGCGGCCCTTCACGCAGGAGTGGCCCTCGTTGGCGCCGCCGTCCTTGTACGGCACCATGCGCACCAGTTCGTCGCCGCGCAACTCGGCCTTGAAGGAACAGCCGACCCCGCAGTAGGCGCAGGTCGTGACCACCGAACGGTTCGGCATGCCCAGCTCGACCACCGACCGCTCCTGCAGGGTGGAGGTCGGGCACGCCTGCACGCAGGCGCCGCAGGAGACGCACTCGGAGTCCATGAACAGTTCGCCGGCGCCGGGCGAGACCTTGGAGTCGAAGCCGCGGCCCTCGATGGTGAGCGCGAAGGTGCCCTGCACCTCGCCGCAGGCCCGCACGCAGCGGGAGCAGACGATGCACTTGGACGGATCGAAGTCGAAGTACGGGTTGGACCGGTCGGTCTCGGCGTCGAGGTGGTTCTCCCCCTCGTAGCCGTACCGGACCTGGCGCAGCCCGACGACGCCGGCCATGTCCTGGAGTTCGCAGTCGCCGTTGGCCGGGCAGGTGAGGCAGTCCAGCGGATGGTCGGAGAGGTACAGCTCCATGACGCCCTGGCGGAGCTTGGCCACCTTGGGCGTCTGGGTGCGGACCTGCATCCCGTCGGCGACCGGGGTGGTGCAGGAGGCGGGGGTGCCCCTGCGGCCGTCGATCTCCACCACGCACAGCCGGCAGGAGCCGAACGCCTCCAGGCTGTCGGTGGCGCATAGTTTGGGGATGTCGACGCCGGCGAGGGAGGCCGCGCGCATCACCGAGGTGCCCTCGGGCACGGTGACGCTCAGTCCGTCGACGTCCACCGAGACCGTCGCCTCGCCGGGCCGTTCCGGGGTGCCGAAGTCGGGTTCCTTGAGAAGGCTCATGTCGTGCCCTCCGTCCTCGTGCCGCCCGGGTGCGCGGTGTGCACCGCTCCGCGCGTGCCGCGGACGAGGAAGTCGTCAGAGAAGTGGGTGATGGCGCTGCGGACCGGCATCGGGGTCAGCCCGCCCATGGCGCACAGCGACCCGTCGGTCATCAGGTCGCAGAGGTCCTCCAGCACCGCGAGGTTGTCGTCGCGGTCCTCGCCGGCGACGATGCGGTCGATCACCTCGACGCCGCGGACCGAGCCGATCCGGCAGGGCGTGCACTTGCCGCAGGACTCCACGGAGCAGAACTCCATGGCGAAGCGGGCCTGCGCGGCCATGTCCACGGTGTCGTCGAAGACGACGAGTCCGCCGTGGCCGAGCATGGCGCCCGCCTCGGCGAACGCCTCGTAGTCCATCGGCAGGTCGAACTGGGACTCCGGCAGGTAGGCGCCGAGGGGGCCGCCGACCTGGACGGTGCGCACGGGCCGGCCGGAGAAGGTGCCGCCGCCGTAGTCCTCGAGGAGTTCGCGCAGGGTGATACCGAAGGCGGTCTCCACGATGCCGCCGCGCGCGATGTTGCCGCCGAGCTGGAAGACCTGGGTGCCGCGCGAGCGGCCGGTGCCCAGTTCCTGGTAGGCGCGGGCGCCGCGGGCGAGGATCACCGGCACGGTGGCGAGGGTGAGGACGTTGTTGACGATGGTCGGCTTGCCGAACAGCCCCTCCACCGCGGGAATGGGCGGTTTGGGGCGGACCGTGCCGCGCTTGCCCTCCAGGCTCTCCAGCATGGAGGTCTCCTCGCCGCAGATGTAGGCGCCGGCGCCCACCCGGACGTGGAGGTCGAAGGTGAGGCCGGAGCCGAGGATGTCCTCCCCCAGCCAGTTGTGGGTACGGGCGATCTCGATGGCGGCGCGCATCGTGGCGACCGCGTCGGGATATTCGGAGCGGATGTAGAAGTACCCCTCGCGGGCGCCGACCGCGTGCGCGGCGATGGTC